>NZ_JBHXSO010000003.1:0-282827 GCF_042714775.1 Streptomyces sp. NPDC058691
GCGCTCAGCCGCGGGTGCGGGCCAGTTCCTCGTAGAAGGCCAGGAGGCCGATGTCGTCAACGGAGCCGGGGTTGACGGCCTTGGCGAGGGGGGTGCCCTGGAGGAGCTTCTTGACGGGGACCTCGATGCGCTTGCCGGTGAGCGTGTGCGGGATGCCCGGGACCGGGATGATCTCGTCGGGGACGTGCCGCGGGGAGAGCTGCTCGCGGATGGTGCGCTTGACCTTGTCACGCAGGGTGTCGTCGAGTTCGGCGCCGTCGGCGAGCTGGACGAACAGCGGCATCCAGTAGCCGCCGTCGGGCTGTTCGATGCCGATGACGAGGGACTCGCGGATCTCGGGAAGCCGTTCCACGACCTCGTAGATGTCGGCGGAACCCATGCGGACGCCCTGGCGGTTGAGGGTGGAGTCGGAGCGGCCGTGGATGACCACCGTGCCGCGCGAGGTCAGGGTGATCCAGTCGCCGTGCCGCCAGACGCCGGGGAACATCTCGAAGTAGCTCTCGCGGTAGCGGTCGCCGTCCGGGTCGTTCCAGAAGTGGATCGGCATGGACGGCATGGGATTGGTGACGATCAGCTCGCCGACCTCGTCGGTGACGGGTTTGCCGTACGCGTCCCAGGCCTGAAGGTCGGTGCCGAGGCAGGGCGCCTGGAGTTCGCCGATGTACACCGGCAGCGTCGGCACGCCGCCCGCGAAGCAGCTGCAGACGTCGGTGCCGCCACTGACGGAGGCGATCCAGAGGTCCTCCTTGACCTCGTCGTGGATCCAGCGGAAGCCGTCCGGCGGGAGCGGGGAGCCGGTGGTGGCCACGCACTTGACGGCCGACAGGTCGTGGTCGCGACCGGGGTGCACGCCGGCCTTGCGGCAGGCGATGACGTACGCGGCGGAGGTGCCGAAGACGGTGGTGCCGGTGCGTTCGGCGACGCCCCACTGGGCACCGGTGTCGGGGAAGCCGGGGCTGCCGTCGTACAGGACGATCGTGGAGCCGGCGAGCAGGCCGCCGACGAGGAAGTTCCACATCATCCAGCCGGTGGAGGTGTACCAGAAGAAGCGGTCCTGCGGCCCGAGGTCCATGTGGAGCCCGGTCTGCTTCAGGTGCTCCAGCAGGATGCCGCCCTGGGACTGGACGATGGCCTTGGGCAGGCCGGTGGTGCCGGAGGAGTAGAGCACCCACAGCGGGTGGTCGAACGGGACCTGCTCGTACGCCGGTTCCCGGTCGCCGGAGACCAGGGTGTCCCACTCCAGCGTGCCTTCGGGCGCGGCGGTGCCCAGCAGCGGGATGTGGACGACGGCGCGCAGGGAGGGCAGTTCGGCGCGCAGTTCGGCCACGACGGCGGTGCGGTCGTGCTCCTTGCCTCCGTAGCGGTAGCCGTCGACGGTGAACAGCACGACGGGCTCGACCTGCTGGAAGCGGTCCAGGACGCTGCGGGCGCCGAAGTCGGGCGCGCAGGAGGTCCACACGCCGCCGACGGCCGCGGTGGCCAGCAGGGCCACGACCGCCTGCGGGATGTTGGGGAGGTAGCCGCTGACCCGGTCGCCGGGGCGGACCCCGAGGGCGCGCAGCTCGTGGGCGAGGGAGGCGACCTGGCGGCGCAGTGCGGCCCAGGACGTCTCGCCGATGTCGTGGCGCTCGTCGAGGTGGAGCAGCGCGGGCGCATCGGCGCGTGCGGGGTCCCCGGCCGGACGCAGCGCGTGCTCGGCGTAGTTGAGGGTGGCGCCGGGGAACCACCGGGCACCGGGCATGGAGGGGTCGGCGAGCACCGTCTCGTACGGGGTGGAGAAACGCACCTCGAACCACTCCACGACGGCCCGCCAGAAGGCCTCGGGTTCGCGCACCGACCAGGCGTGCAGCGCCGCGTAACCGGCGACGGGGTCGGCGAGGTCGGCCGCGGGCGCGCCGTGGTGCCCGGCGGCCCAGGTCTGGAAGCGGGTCACCTGGGCGTCGTTGACGCGGTCGGGGCCGGGCCGCCACAGCGGCCGCGGGGTCTGCGCGGGAGTGGCGGGCTCAGATGTGGTGCTCATGGGGCGGCTCCCGGACGGTACGCGGCGCTGCGTGGTGTGCGGTCGGACCGCGGCGGGCGGAATGTCCCGGCGCGCGGATGGGCAGGACGATGCCACGTGATCGTCTTCGGCGCCAGGGCCCACCCCACACATTCGGGGGTGTCACCATGTGCCGGGCCCCCGGTGGACAGGGGGCCCGCGGGCGGCGGGGCGGGCGGGAACGGTGAAAGGGTGGGGTTCATGGATGCTCGGGACCTGGTGCGGCAGGTGCGCACGGTCGGATCGGCGAACGGGCTGCGGTCGGTGCGCGCCGCGTGGCGCCGGCAGCGGACGGACGCGCGGGACCTGCCGCGGCGGGGCCCCGAGCGGGCGCGGGTGCCGGGGGCGGCCGAGGGGGCGGACCCGCTGCCGGGCGGCGGGCTGGTCCGCTTCGCCCGGTCGACCCTGCGGGTGCGGGTCACGGCGGGCGGCGCGGTCTTCTGCGGCTGGGACGGGGCGGAGCCGGAACCGTCGTACGCGCTGGCCGCGGGCTGCCCGGACGCGGACGTCCGGGCGGTGATGGAGCCGGACAAGGACGGCTGGCGGGTGGTCTCGGAGCGGGTCACCGTGATGGTGTCGCGGCACGGCGCGGTGGAGTTCCGCACGCCCGGCGGGCTGCTGCTGCGCAAGGACCTGCCGCCGCGCTGGTGGGACCCGCTCGGCTCCCGGGAGGGCACCGAGGCGCGCTGGGTGCAGCGCTCGGAGACGGCGGCGGACGCGGCGGTGTTCGGGCTCGGCGGGCGCGGATCGGGGCCCCGGCTGGGCGAGGGGTCGTACCGGCTGTGGAACACCGACCCGGACGGGACCTTCGAGCCGGAGACCGATCCGCTGTACATCACCATGCCCGTGCAGTTGGTGGTGGCGGACGCGGGCAGCCACCTGGTGTTCCACGACAACACCTGGGACGGCCGGGTGACGCTGCGCGACGGCGAGGAGGGCGCGGGGTCGGGGCACGACCGCCCCGGCGGCTGCGAAGTACGGGTGGACGGCGGTCCGCTGCGCTACTGGGTGATCCCCGGCACGCCTGCGCGCGTCCTGACCGCGTGGACGGCGCTGACCGGCCGTCCCGCGCTGCCGCCGCGCTGGGCGCTGGGCCACCAGCACTCGCGGTGGGGCTTCGGCTCGGCGGCAGAGGTGCGCCGGGTCGCGGCCGGCTACCGGGAGCGCGGGCTGCCGCTGTCGGCGATCCACCTGGACATCGACCACTACGACGGCCACCGGGTCTTCACCGTCGACCGCGAGCGCTTCCCCGATCTGCCGGGGCTGGCCGAGGAGTTGCGGAACGACGGCGTGCGCCTGGTCTCGATCGTGGACCCGGCGGTCAAGGAGGAACCCGGGAACCCCGTCCACGACAGCGGCGTGGCCGCGGACGCCTTCGTGCGCGACGCCCACGGCGAGACCGTCCGCGGTGTGGTGTGGCCGGGCGAGGCGGTGTACCCCGACTTCACCGACCCGCGCGTGCGCAAGTGGTGGGGCGGGCTGTACGCGGAACGCCTGGCGCAGGGCTTCGCCGGGGTGTGGCACGACATGAACGAGCCGGTGTCCTTCGCGGCGTTCGGGGACGCGACGCTCCCACGCTCGGCCCGGCACGCCCTGGAGGGCCGCGGCGGCGACCACCGCGAGGCGCACAACGTCTACGGCCTCACCATGGCGCGGGCCGGCTACGAGGGCCTGCGCGAGCTGCGCCCCGACAACCGGCCCTTCCTGTTCTCCCGTTCGGGCTGGGCCGGCATGCAGCGCTACGGCGGGACGTGGTCGGGCGACGTCGCGACGGGCTGGCCGGGGATGCGGGCCTCGCTGTCGCTCGTGCTGGGCCTGGGCCTGTGCGGGGTGCCGTACTCGGGTCCGGACGTCGGCGGGTTCACCGGCAGCCCGTCGCCGGAGCTGTATCTGCGCTGGTTCCAGATGGCCGCGTACTTCCCGTTCTTCCGTACGCACTCGGCGATCACCGCGGGCCGCCGCGAGCCGTGGGAATTCGGGCCGCGGGTGCTGGAGGGCGCGCGGGCCGCACTGCGCGAGCGGGAGCGGCTGATGCCGTACCTGTACACGCTGGCGCACGGGGCGCGGCAGTCGGGCGCCCCCTATGTGCGGCCGGTGTGGTGGGGCGACCCGGAGGACCGCAAACTGCGCTCCTGCGGGGACGCGTTCCTGCTCGGGGAGGCGCTGCTGGTGGCACCGGTGATGGAGCAGGGCGCGACGGAGCGGGCGGTGCGGCTGCCGCGCGGCCTGTGGTACGACACGGCGTCCGGGGAGGCGTACCAGGGGCCCGGGCAGGTGCTGCTGCCCGCGCCGCAGGAGCGCATCCCGGTGCTGGCCCGGGCGGGGTCGGTGGTGCCGGTGGCGGAGGAGGACGGGTCCGTGGCCCTGGAGGCGTGGGCGCCGGCGGCCGGGCGCACGGGCGGCGGCCTGCTGGTCACGGACTCCGGCGACGGCTGGGCGGAGCCGCGTACGGAGCGCTTCACCTCCCGGCTCGCGGACGGCGCGGTGGTCGTGACGCGCGAGGGGTACGACGAGGTGGGCCGTGCCGTGCGGGTGCGGGGCGCCGGCGCTCAGTAGCGGCCGGCGAACCAGTTCCGCACGGCCTCCGTGTGCAGCGGGAAGGCCAGTTCGGCGGGCGCGGTGAGGATCTGCCGGGAGTCGGTCTCGTCGGTGGGGAGGTCCGGCGGCAGATCCTCCTCGGCCCGCTCGGGCAGCAGGCCGAAGAGCAGCACATGGCCGGTGTCGCCGCTGAGGGCGTCGGCGAGCCGGACGTCGGCGACGGCGGCCTTGATGCCGGTCTCCTCGTCGAGTTCGCGGACGACGGCCTGCTGCCAGGTCTCGCCGTGGTCGACGAATCCGCCGGGGAGGCCGAGCAGGCCGCGCGAAGGCTCGATGGTGCGGCGGACGACGACCAGCCCGGTCGTGCCGTCCGTCCGCACGGGCAGCAGGGCGATCGCGACGGGGAGCGGGTTGCGGTAGGTGACGTTCCCACAGACGGGGCAGGTCCGCGGCCACCCGGCGGCGGGGCCGAACTCCGCACCGCAGTAGGAGCAGTGGCTGTCCTTCTGACGACTGGTCACGCGGGGACTGTATCCGAGGGCGGCACGGGCGGCGGGTACGGGGCGGTGGTACAGGGCGGCGGGTACCGGGCAGTAGGGCCGGGCAGCGGGTGCCGGGGGCCGACTGCCGGGTGTCGCGTGCCCATCCCTGTCCGTCGCGGCGGGTGACAGGGCAGACTGGCGTCCGTGACACCCGAATCCCTTCGAAAAGGCGCCAATCTCCCGGTTCCCGTGCCCGCCGTGCGGGCCGTCCTGGACTGGTCACCGGGCCCCGGCGTGCCCGACGTCGACGCCTCCGCGCTGCTGCTGACCGCCGAGGGGCGGGTGCGTTCCGACGGCGATCTCGTCTTCTACAACCAGCCCGTGCACGGCTCCGAGGCCGTACGGCACGTCGGGAAGCAGACCGGCCCCGCACAGGCGACGGACGCCCTGGACGTGGACCTCGCCCGGGTGGAACCGGCCGTCGAGCGGATCGTGCTCTGCGCGTCCGCGGACGGCGGGACCTTCGGGCAGGTGCCGGGACTCCGGCTGCGGCTGCTGGACGCCCGCAACGGGGCGGAGATCGCGCGCTTCGACATGCGGGCGGAGACGGAGACGGCGTTCGTCGGCGGGGAGCTGTACCGGCGGGGCGGCGTCTGGAAGTTCCGGGCGGTGGGTCAGGGTTACGCGTCCGGCCTCGCCGGGCTGGCCACCGACTTCGGCATCACCGTCGACGCGCCGCCGCCCCCGGTCCCGGCGCCGCACCCGGTCCCACCGCCGCCTCCCCCGTACCCGGGGACGGTACCCGCGCCCGCACCGTTCCCGGCGGCCGCCGCTCCTCCCCCGCCGCCGGTCACACGGCTCACCAAGGGCGAGGAGCACCTGCCGCCCGACATGCGCAAGCGCCTGAGCCTGCGCAAGGAGCAGGTGGCCGTCAGCCTGCGCAAGCACGGCGCGGCGGACGTCGTGGCGAGGGTGATCCTCGTGCTCGACGCGTCCGGGTCGATGAGCGGCCTGTACGCGCGGGGCGTCGTGGCCGGTGTGGTGGAGCGCATGGCGGCGGTCGCGGCGCAGATGGACGACGACGGCGAGATGCAGGCGTGGACCTTCGCCTCGTACCCGGCACGCCTGCCCGACCTGCGCCTGGCGGAGCTGCCGGAGTGGCTGCGGCTGCACGTGCGGGTCGGCGAGCTCAGCCTGTTCGGGCGTCCCAAGAAGCCGCGTCACGGAATGCGGCCGGGCCAGGTCGACATGCGGCTCGTCGGCATCCAGAACGAGGAGCAGAAGGTCATCGCGGAGGTCCGCGCGTATGTGGCGGCGAACCCGGCGCCCGCGCCGACCCTGGTGCTGTTCTTCTCCGACGGCGGCGTCTACCGCAACGCGCAGATCGAGCAGCAGCTGCGGGAGGCGGTGGAGGAACCGCTGTTCTGGCAGTTCGTCGGTCTGGGCCGGGCCAACTTCGGGGTGCTGGAGCGGTTCGACACCCTGCCGGGCCGACGTGTCGACAATGTGGGCTTCTTCGCCGTGGACGACATCGCGAGCGTGCCGGACGGCGAGCTCTACGACCGGATCCTCTCCGAGTTCCCGTCTTGGCTGGCCGCCGCGCGACGGGCGGGCATCGTTCGCTGAACCTCCCGCTTGTCGGCCGCCGTCGGCCCGTACGACTCCAGGACGACGGGGGCGCCCAAGGCCTCGCCGACCGCCTCCGACCAGGCGTCCGGGTCGGCGCCGGGGGTGTCCCAGCGCGCGGGCCGGGCGGTCGACAGCCGGTCGGTGAGGGCGCTCTGGCCGGCCAGGTCACCGGGGCGGGAGACCGGCAGCCGGCGCTCCCCGGTGTCGTATCCGCGGACCAGGCGCAGCGCGGGGCAGCGCGCGGGAGCGTCGAGGTGGGTGAGCGCGAGGGCGTCCACGCCGCCGCACACCTCGGCGGCGTAGGCGTGTGCCACGGCGTCGAAGTGGCCGATGCGAAACGCTCCCTGCCAGGCGCCCGCGCCGTTGTGAGGCTCGGGCAGCAGCGGGGCGAGCGCGGGGTCCTCGGTCATGTGCGGCCCCGGGCCGTGCCGCGTGGTGTAGGCGCGGACGACCCCGAGGCGCCGGGCCGCACCTGACCGGGCCGATTCGGCCAGCAGCGCCTCGGCGTTGGCGAAGGTGGTCGTCGACCACGTGGTGTACGGGTGGAAGCCGTGCCACTCGTCGAGCAGGACCCCCTGGGCGCCCTCGAACACCACGGGTCCACTGCGCAGGACGCGGGCAAGGTGCGCGTCGTCGGTGAGCGTCACGGCGCGGGCGAACGCGGTGAAGGCGTCGGCGCCGTGCTCCGGCGGTGGGACGGGCAGAGCGCGCCCGAGCTCGTCGGCGAGGCGGTCGTGCAGGAGGCGGAGCTTGCGCAGCAACCGGGGGCGGGAGACGCAGTCGCCGGCGGTCGGCGCGTCCTCGGGGTGTGCGAGGGCGTAGGCCGCGGTCTCCCCGATGCCCATGCCGCACGAGCCGTGCCGCGCCGCCCCGCGCGCCCGCTCGCGCAGGCGGTTGGCGGCGGCGTGGTACGGCGTGGTCAGCCGGGCCTCGCGGTCGACGGTCAGCAGGGCGTACGGCGCGGGGACGCCGAGGGCGGTGAGATGGTCGGCCTCGGCGGCGAGCGCGAGCGGGTCGACGAGCATGAAGCGCGACAGGTGCGTCGGCACGCCGTGCAGGGTGCCGGAGCCGAACTGGGCGAACGTGTGGTGGCGTCCGTCGGTGGTGACGACGTTGTGGGCCGCCTGGGCGCCGCCGTTGAAGCGGACCACGGCGTGGACCGGCCCGGTGGCGCAGAGCCGGTCCACGACGGTGCCCTTGCCGGCGTCGCCGTAACCGAGGTCGACGACGATGGTGTGCACGGTTCCGGGTCCCTCCGGTGGGATGGGTGCGGCGGTGCGGGGCGCCGCCCTTACAGGCGCGTCGTGCCCGTCGTGTCCGTCGAGCCGTCCTCGCCGTGCGCGTCGTCCGCGTCGTCGATCAGCGGCGTGTCCGTCACCGCCACGGCCGCGCGGTCGCGGTCGAGGGCGGCGAGGGCCTTGCCGACGGAGGCGGTGGCGGCGGAGCCGACGTCGGCGAGGTCGTCCAGGCCCTCGGCGAGGTCGATGGCCTCCTCGCCGAGACCGATGGTGAGGGCGATGGTCTCGCAGACGGCGTCGAGGTCGTCCAGCTCGATCACGTTCTGGCCGAGCAGCTTGCGCCAGGTGCCGAGGACTTCGGCGTTGCCGACGTACGAGGAGCCCGCCGGCAGGATGTAGTAGACGTCGAACTTCTGCCGGAGCTCCGCGACGATCCGCGTGACGGGGATGTCCTCGGGAAGGTCGTCGCCGAGCACGTCGTACACCTCGTCGGCCTTGACCATGCCGTAGGGCAGCTCGTCGCCGATGAGGAAGAGGTAGCCGCGGCGGCCGCGCTTGTCGTGGCAGTCGAGGGAGGTGTGGCGGGCCATGGCGTAGAGGGCGAGTTCGTACGACTCGGTCATCTGGCCGCCGCCCCCGCCCTCCAGCAGGATGTTGCCGAGGTCGTCGTCCATGCGGTTGTCGGACTCGAACTGGCCGAGCTGGAGCGGGACCCGGTCGCAGGTGGCGTCGCCGACCGCGCCGAAGAGGATCTGCGGGTGCTCGGTGTAGCCCTTGCGCAGCAGCAGGCCGAACAGCTCGGGGAGCTTGGTCTGCAGGGTCTGCGGGACGGTCCGCATGGAGCCGGTGACGTCGAACAGGACGGCGATGGCGAGCGAGGTGGGGTGCTCGGCGGAGTCGCGGCTCTCGCGGACGCCTATGCCCTTCGGGTCGAGCGAGGGGTGCGCGGCCCAGGAGCCGCGCGGCGCGGACGAGGTGACGCGGTCGCTGTAGGCGAAGGCTCCGGTGCCGGAGGCGGCGCGGTAGCGCGCGGCGGCGTCGTAGACGTTGGTGGACCAGCTTCCGCTGCCCATGGTGTTTCCCCCTTGGTGGGTCAGGTGTCGGTGCCCGGCATGGTGAACGGGCGGAAGGTGCGCGGACCGTAGAGGCGTTCCAGGGCCTCGTCGAGTTCCGCGAGCAGCCGCCACGCGTCGTGCGGACGGCGGGCCTCGGAGGGGAGCGTGCAGCCACGGAGGAAGGCGCGCAGCGGCTTCGGCGCGCGATCCCCCATCAGTTGCTCGACGCACCGCGAGGCGAGGTGGATGTCGGTGGCCTCGGTGGCGGGGCGCCGGCCGGTGACCTCGGGCGGGTAGAGCGCGCGGTGCCGCTCGACGAGCGCCGGGACGGTCGCGCCGCGATCGGTGGACCAGCACCAGTCGATCAGGACGAGGCCGTGCTCCGCGGGATGGATCAGTACGTGCTCGGGCAGGACGGCGCCGTGCACGATCCCCGCGCGGTGCGCCCAGCCGAGGGCGACCAGCAGACGGCGCCACATCCACGCGGCGTCGCGCGGGTCGAGGCCGCCGGGGTGCAGGGCCCGGACCTCGGCGAGGGTGTGGAAGCCGCGCAGCCGCTGGAGAACGTTGACGCGGCGCTCGGCGCCGTCGGGGCCGCGGTGGCGGAACGACTCGACGAGGCGGGGGGCGTAGGCGCGGTGCCGGGCCTCGGCCACGGTGTACAGCCTGGTGAGGGCGTCGGCCTCCCGCTCCATCAGGTCGTTGTCGGCGGGCCGACGCGGGATCTTCAGCACGGTGTCCGGACCGCCGGCGCGCAGCACCGCCAGGTCGCCGGTGGCGAGGACCCGGCCCAGCGGGTAGGTGCCGCGGGCGGTGGTGAGCGTGGGACCGTGCCCGGTGTGCCGCCGCCACGAAGCGGTGAGCCGGACGAAGGCCGCCTCCGCCTCGTCCGCGCGGCCGGCCGGGGCCGTGTCCGGGTGGAGCAGGCGGGCGAGCCGGCGGTAGTGGCGGGCGGCCTCGGCGGCATCCGCGGGGAACGGACGGCCGAGGGCGGCCAGGGCCTCGTCGAAGGTGCGCGGGCGGGCGGTGGTCGTACGGCGCGTGGTCGTGGGGCGGGCCGTGGCGGTCATCGGACGCTCTCTTCCCGGTCGGGGCGGAGCAGTGCGGGATGCAGCAGGCGGGCGTCGCCCGCGCGGTGGAGGCGGGCGCGGGGGCCGCCCTTGGAACCGCCGCGCGTGGCGGTGGCGCCGGTGGACTCCACGAATCCGGGGACGGACAGGACCTTGCGGTGGAAGTTCCCGGCGTGCAGGCTCCGGCCCCACACCGCCTCGTAGACGGAGCGGAGTTCGGTGATGGTGAACTCCTCGCCCAGGAAGGCGGTGGCCAGCGGGCTGTACTCGATCTTGGACCGGGCGCGCTCGAGCCCGTCGGCGAGGATCGTGCCGTGGTCGAAGGCGAGCGCCGTACCCGCGGCCGACGGGACGGCCTCGGCGGACCGGCGGCCGGAACCACCCCCGTGGATCCCGGCCGGCCGGTCCTGCTCCATGGGACGCGGCGGGGCCGCGTCAGGGTTCCCCTCCAGGGCGAGGGACGCCACCGGGACCCACTCGGCCGCGGCGGCGTCGCTGCCGGCGCGCGCCTCGGGGAGATCCGGTGCGAAGGCGAGATAGGCGACCGAGA
The DNA here is from genome assembly GCF_042714775.1 of Streptomyces sp. NPDC058691. Classification (NCBI taxonomy): domain Bacteria; kingdom Bacillati; phylum Actinomycetota; class Actinomycetes; order Kitasatosporales; family Streptomycetaceae; genus Streptomyces; species Streptomyces sp. NPDC058691. The sequence continues at coordinate 10,601 of NZ_JBHXSO010000003.1, forward strand.
CGACGTGCATGCGCGGGTCGCGGTCGGGCGCGCCGTAGGAGCCGAGCTGTTCGAGGTGGACGCGGCCGAGGCCGCGTTCCGCGTCCAGCCCGGTCTCCTCGGCGAGTTCACGGGCTGCCGCCCGGTCCAGGGACTCGCGGCCCGCCCGCACGAAGCCGCCGGGCAGCGCCCAGGCGCCCTCGAACGGCGGCCCGCCGCGCCGCACGAGCAGCACGTGGAGGGCCCCTTGACGCAGGGTCAGCGCGACGACGTCGACGGTCACGGCGATGGGGTCGAAGGCGCGCGGGTCATAGGTGGCGAGGAAGTCGTCCTCGCCCTGCCGGTCTGCCATCCTCCGCCACCCCTCGGCCAGTTGTTCTCAGTTCGAGAATTTCTCGCTTCGAGAAGAACTTAACAGCCGGCACTGACACCGTCCAGCCTGTTTTCGCCACGAACCGTGCCGGGCCTCACACATGACACTCCGTCAGGCCGGGGGCTTCGCCCGGGCGGAGCCGAGGGGCGGATTCCGGTCAATCCCAGCGGGGGGCCTCGTCCCGTCCGGGGCGGCGGCGACCGCCCACGCGTTCACCCGCCCGCGCGAGCTGACCTGGCCGTTGCGCGGCCGGGCGGCGGCGCGGCAGGTCGCCGGTGCCCGCGTGGGGGTGACGGCGCGCCGGGCCTGTTCGGGCACGGCTCGTCGGTGGTCGTAATCAGGTGATCTGTCCGATAGCTTGACGCTCCATCACCCCAGGACAACACTTCCGGGTGGCGCGGAAGCCGGGCGGGAGGCGGGACCCTCTGCACCCGTGTCTCCGTGCGATTCTCTGGCCGGCGCATGCCCGACACGTGCGCCCGCAGAAGGAGCCGCCATGTATTCCAACGGAGACGTCTTCGTCGGCGAGATCATCGGAACGGCGATCCTGATCCTTTTCGGCGCCGGTGTGGTCGCGGGCGTGCTGCTCCACCACTCGAAGGCGAGGGCGTCGGGCTGGATCGTCATCTCCTTCGGCTGGGGCCTCGCCGTCCTGGCCGGCGCCTACACCGCAGGACCGCTGTCCGGCGGCCAGCTCAACCCGGCGGTGACTTTCGGGGTCGCCATCAGCTCGGGCAAGTGGGCCCAGGTGCCGTACTACCTGGCAGGGCAGATCATCGGCGCGATGATCGGCGCCGTGCTGTGCTGGCTCGTCTACTACGGGCAGTTCCGGGCCAACGCCGAGGAGGAGGCCCGGCAGCCCACCCTGGCGGTGTTCTCGACCATCCCCGAGATCCGCGTCTGGTGGCAGAACCTCATCACCGAGGCCATCGCCACCATGGGCCTCGTCCTGCCGATCCTGGCCTTCGGTCTGAGCAAGGGCCTCGGCGAGACCGGCACCGGCACCCTCATCGTGGCCCTCCTCGTCACCGGCATCGGCCTGTCGCTCGGCGGCCCCACCGGTTACGCCATCAACCCCGCACGCGACCTCGGCCCGCGCATCGTCCACTCCGTTCTGCCGATCCCGTTCAAGGGCACCTCGGACTGGACCTACGCGTGGATCCCGGTGGCCGGCCCGCTGCTCGGCGGCGCCCTGTCAGGTCTCATCTACAACGCAGCGTTCAAGTGAGGCGGTCATGACCGAAACGTCCGACCAGGCCACGCGATACGTGGCCGCCATCGACCAGGGCACGACCTCCAGCCGGTGCATCGTCTTCGACTCCCATGGGTCGATCGTCGCGCTCGACCAGCGCGAGCACCGCCAGATCTTCCCCAAGCCGGGCTGGGTGGAGCACGACGCGACCGAGATCTGGTCCAAGGTGCAGGCGGTGGTGGCGGGCGCGCTCGCCAAGGCACGGCTGCGCCCCGACCAGCTCAGCGCCCTCGGCATCACCAACCAGCGCGAGACGACCGTGCTGTGGGACCGCGCCACCGGCCGCCCGGTGCACAACGCGATCGTGTGGCAGGACACCCGGACGGCCGCGCTGTGCGCCCGGCTCGGCGGCACCGATGGCCAGGACCGCTTCCGCGAGTCCACCGGGCTGCCGCTGGCCAGCTACTTCTCCGGGCCCAAGGCCGCCTGGCTGCTGGACAACGTGCCGGGGCTGCGGCGCCGGGCGGAGAACGGCGAGATCGCCTTCGGCACCATGGACTCCTGGCTGATCTGGAACCTCACCGGCGGCACCGAGGGCGGCGTGCACGTCACGGACGTCACCAACGCAAGCCGGACGATGCTGATGAACCTGGAGACGCTCCAGTGGGACCCGGCGATCCTCGCCGCGATGAACGTCCCCGAAGCGGTCCTCCCGGAGATCCGCTCCTCCTCCGAGGTGTACGGCACGGCGGTCGGCCAACTCGCCGGGGTGCCGGTCGCCTCCGCGCTCGGCGACCAGCAGGCGGCGGTCTTCGGCCAGGCCTGCTACGAGACGGGCGACGCGAAGAACACCTACGGCACGGGCAGCTTCCTGCTGCTCAACACCGGTGACCGTCCGGTGCCGTCCAAGAGCGGGCTGCTCACCACCATGGGCTACCGGCTGGGCGGCGAGCCGCCGGTCTACTGCCTGGAGGGGTCGATCGCCATCACCGGCGCCCTCGTCCAGTGGTTCCGCGACAACCTCGGCATCATCAGGTCCGCCGACGAGATCGAGCCGCTGGCCGCGAGCGTCACGGACAACGGCGGCGCCTACATCGTCCCGGCCTTCTCCGGTCTCTACGCGCCCTACTGGCGCTCCGACGCCCGCGGCGTGATCACCGGCCTCACCCGGTACGTCACCAAGGCGCACCTGGCGCGGGCCGTGCTGGAGGCGACGAGCTGGCAGACCCGCGAGGTCGTGGACGCGATGTACCAGGACTCCGGGGTACAGCTGACCGCCCTCAAGGTGGACGGCGGCATGACGGCCAACAATCTGCTGATGCAACATCAGGCGGACGTGCTGGGCGTCCCGGTGGTCCGGCCGCGGATCTCGGAGACCACGGCGCTGGGCGCGGCCTACGCGGCGGGGCTCGCCACGGGTGTGTGGGACGGGCTGGACACGCTCAAGGCGCACTGGCAGCAGGACGCGCAGTGGCAGCCGCGGATGGACGGGAAGACCCGCGAGGAGGGCTACCACCGCTGGAAGAAGGCGGTCGAGCGCAGCTTCGGCTGGGAGGAGGAGTCCCCCGGCACCGCCGACACCACCGCCGACACCACCGGCAACGCCACCGTCAGTGCCGGGAACGCCGGCAACGACGACACCGGGGACGAGGTCCCCGTACCGGCCGGGAACGGCTGACCGGGCCGCGTGGCTCAGTTGGCGGCGGCCGCCCGCCGGACGCCCGCCAGCTGGGCCGCGTGCTCGACCACGGTGATGAGCACCTTCTTCGCGGAGGCGCGGTCGCGCGCGTCGCACATCACCAGCGGCACCTCGGGGTCGAGGTCGAGCGCGTCGCGCACGGTCTCGGCCTCGTGCCGCTCCGCGCCGTCGAAGCGGTTCACGGCCACGGCGAAGGGGATGCCGCGCCGCTCGAAGTAGTCGACCGCGGAGAAGCAGTCCTCCAGGCGCCGGGTGTCGGCCAGCACGACCGCGCCGAGAGCGCCCTGCGCCAGCTCGTCCCACAGGAACCAGAAGCGGTCCTGGCCCGGGGTGCCGAAGAGGTAGAGGACCAGATCGTCGCGGAGGGTGATGCGGCCGAAGTCCATCGCCACGGTGGTGGTCCGCTTGGTCTCGACGCCGGCGAGGTCGTCCACCGGACGTCCCGCCTCGCTCAGCGTCTCCTCGGTGCGCAGCGGCCGGATCTCGCTGACCGCGCCGACGAGCGTGGTCTTGCCGACACCGAAGCCGCCCGCCACCAGGATCTTGAGGGTGACCGGCTCGACGACGGAAGAACGGCGGTCAGAGCTCCCGAAGCCCATCGATCACTCCCGGAATTGTCGGACGGTCGGCTCACGGCAGGGGAACCCTACTACGATCCGACCATCCAACTCGCCCCGGCCCCCGAGCCGTTGCCGGGCCCTCGCCGTTCGTCCCACGCCGGCCCCGGCAGTCCGTCACAGGGCGCGCAGGCCGTCGATGACCTCGCGCAACAGCCCCGCGTCGGGCAGTTCGGCGGGCGGCACCGGGCGGGTGACATGGACGAGCCCGGCCTCCAGCACGTCGCCGACGAGCACCCGGACGACACCGACCGGCAGATCGAGGTCGGCCGCGAGTTCCGCGACCGACATCGGCTGCTCCCGGCACCGGTCCACGATGTCGACGTGCTCGGGCGACAGCGTGCGGTCGGTGTCCTCGTCCGGGTCCCCGGAACGCGACTCGGAGATCACCAGGGCGATCAGGTCGAGCCGGCCCTCGGCGGCATGGCTGGTACGCCCGCGTGTCATGGCGTAGGGCCGCACCACGGGTCCGGCGTCGTCGTCGTACCAGCGGTCCGCTTCGGAAGTCATGGCGCCGCCGTCACACCACCCGGGCGTCGTCTTCGCGCGGCGCGGTGGCGAGGTGCACGCCCACCCGCTTCACCAGCAGCGCCATCTCGTACGCGATCTGGCCGACGTCGGAGTCGGCGTCGGCCAGGACCGCCAGGCAGCTGCCGTCGCCGGCCGCGGTGACGAACAGGAAGGCCTCGTCGAGCTCCACGAGGGTCTGCCGGACCTGGCCGGCCTCGAAGTGCCGGCCGACGCCCTTGGCGAGGCTGTGGAAGCCGGAGGCGACGGCCGCGAGGTGCTCGGCGTCCTCGCGCGACAGCCCTTCGGACGCGCCCGTGGCCAGGCCGTCGCCTGACAGCACGAGGGCCTTGCGGATGCTGGCGACGCGGCCGACCAGCTCGTCGAGGAGCCAGCTCAGCTCGCGGGTCGGGCTCGATGGTGCGGTCATGGACCGTTCCCCTCCGTGGTGGTTCCGGTTGCGCTGTCTTCCCCGGCCTCCGCCGGGGGAACCCCCGTGCCGGCGGGACGGGGGGCGTCTGGTGCGTCTGGTTCGTCGAGGTGGTCCGCCCGGCCGCGTTCCCAGCCGCGCTGGAGGGAGGCCATGCGGTCGCGTACTTCCTCGGGGGTCCGCTCACGGCCCGCGCCGTTCCCGGACGAGCCGGACGAGCCGGGGACGGGCGTACGCGTCTCGGTGGTCGCGTCTGTGCGCAGTTGCGGGGCGAGGCTGGCCTGCCGCACGCGGCGCGGGAGCCGGTCGGAGGCGGTCGGCTCGGGAGCCTCGGTCGCGGGAGCGGGGCGCTCCCCGGTGCCCCCGGCGACCGGCCGGCCGTTCTCTGCGACCAGCACCGGGGTACGGCGGCGGCGCGGCAGGGCGCCCGGCTCGGCCGGTTCGGACGGTTCGGGCGCGGCCGCCGGGGCAGCCGCCGGGAGAGCCGACAGTGACGCGGCCCGAGGGACCGGGTGGTGCCTGCGGTGCTCGCGCGGCTCCTCGTCCGGCTCCGGGTTCAGGCCCCATGTGCGGAAGCCGTGCTCGGTGCCGCCGGTCAGGTGGGCGTCGTCGAGGTCGTCGTCCTCGGCACGGCCGCCCGCACCGGCGTCGCCGCCGTCGGTCAGCAGCGCCGTCGGAACGAGGACGACCGCCGTGGTGCCGCCGTACGGCGACTGGCGGAGCGAGACGCGCACGCCTTGGCGCCTGGCCAGGCGGCTGACCACGAAGAGGCCGAGCCGGTCGGTGTCGGACAGCTCGAACTCGGGGGTCTCTGCGAGCCGGAGGTTGGCCTCCAGCATGGCGTCGGGGGTGAGCCCGAGGCCGCGGTCGTCGATCTCCAGGGCGAAGCCGTTGGGTACGGCCTCGCCGTGCACCTGGACACCGGTGTGCGGCGGCGAGAACACGGTCGCGTTCTCGATGAGTTCGGCGATCAGGTGGGTCAGGTCGGCGACGGCCTGGCCGGTGACGGCGAGCCGGGGCAGCCGGCGCACCTCGACGCGCTCGTAGTCCTCGACCTCGGCGATGGCCGCGCGGACCACGTCCATCAGCTGGACCGGTTTGCGCCACTGCCGCGACGGCACCGCGCCGGAGAGGATGACCAGGCCCTCGGCGTGCCGGCGCATGCGGGTGGTCATGTGGTCCAGGCGGAAGAGGTCCGCCAGTTCCTGGGTGTCCTCGGTACGGCGCTCCATGGCGTCCAGCAGCGTCAGCTGGCGGTGCAGCAGCACCTGGCTGCGTCGGGCGAGGTTGACGAAGACCTCGGAGACGCCGCGGCGCATCTCGGACTGGCGCACGGCGGCCTCGACGGCCGCCCGCTGGAGGGTGTTGACGGCCTTGCCGACCTGGCCGACCTCGTCGTCCGGGTAGTCCAGGCGCGGGGCCTCGGTCTCCACGTCGACCTCCTCGCCGGCGGCAAGGCGACGCATGACGCGGGGCAGCCGGACGCCGGAGACCTCCTGGGCCTCCTGGCGGAGCCGGGACAGGTCGCGGATGAGGCCCCGGCCGATGCGGATGGAGACGATCACGGAGGCGATCACCGCGATGAGGCCGAGCCCGCCGGCGATCGCGGCGCTGGCCAGCAGCCGCATGGCGATCGGTTCGGCGCTCTTCTTGTACAGGTCGCCGGCCTCGACGCCGGTACGGTCCAGCTCTCCGAGCGCGGTGGTCGCCGTGTCCTGCCACGAGGCGCGATCGGCGGCGCGGGGTGCGCCGCCGGGGCCGGCGGCGATCACCGCGTCCTCGGTGGCACGCAGGGCGCGGCCGGCCCGGCCGTCCCAGTAGTCCTGGTAGACGGCGCGCTCGGCCTCCGTCAACAGGCCCAGGTTGTCGCCGAAGTAGGCGCGCTGCTCGGCCACGGCGAAGGTGAACGAGCGCATCTCCTGCGGGCTCATGCGGCCGGCCGTGATGGCGGCGGCCATGAGCGCGTCCTCCTGGCTGACCGCCTCGTGGGCCCGGGCGAGCTGGATCAGGGCACGGCCCTGTTTGTCGATCGCCGCGTTGTTGAGCGGGTTGAGCGTGTCGAGGAAGTCGTAGCAGGGGTCGAACAGGCCGCTGTAGGCGGCGAAGGCCTCGTTGCGGCTCACGGTGCCTTTGACGACCTTGTCGCGGAGCGCGTCGACGGCGCCGAACCCGCTGACGACGAGGTCGAGATGGCGGCGGGCGTCCGCGGTCAGCGGGGCCCGGTTGGCGGGCGACTCAGCGTTGGAGCGCAGTCCCGCGATCAGCTGATCGGTCCGGCGCTCCCGGCCCAGCAGCGCGGCGCGGGTGTCGGAGCGGCGAGGATCGGCCAAGTACACCAGGGCGGCCCTGCGTTCCCACTGGAGCGCCCGAACGGTGTCCTCGACGGGGTAGCGGAGTTCGTTGACCGTGCGCTCCACACCGAACAGCCCCCACACCTGACGGCCCGTCAGCGTGGCCGCGAAGGCCCAGATGGCGGTGAGGGACACCAGCGGAATGAGCAGCAGTGCCACGATCTTCCGCCGGATCGTCGTACCGCGAAAGCGCATGGCCTCCCCAACGTCGGACCCGGTCACGGGGCGTCCTGTTCCGGCAATAAACGGCGCGAGCCTACTACTGCAACCTGCCCCATCCGAAAGCCCGCCTTCCTCCCTTGTCCCGGGAAGACCCGATTCGTACGGATGAACGGTGGCCGTCACTGGCCGAAATACAGCGCACCGGGAACCCCGGACACCCTTCGTTCGTGATCCGTACGGGAGGGGGGCTCCGGAATGCGGCGGGCATTCATCGGCGGAAACCGGGCAGCAACTGTGGAGTCGGACATCGGGGGTCCGGCACCGCATCACCCGGATCCCGCGAGGGAGCAGAATTCATGGACGACCTTGTCGAGGACGCTTTGGATCGCGACATTCCGGAACGGCGGAAGCGGCGCTCGTTGTGGGTCGAAGAGCCGGTCGGGCGCCCGCGCATGCCCGATCCGGTGCGCGCCTCGGCGGTGCGCGCCGTGCTCATAGTGGCCTTCAGCCTGATCGTGGCGGTGGTCGCGATGCTGGGGGCGGCAGGTCACTCGTGGATCGCCGCGCCCGCGACGCTCACGGCCATAGGCAGCACCGTGGTGGCGACCTGGGCCGTACTGGACGTGTGGATCACCCGTCAGGTGTGGAACCAGCGCAACGGCGTGCTCTCGAGCCCCAGCAGCGCGGCCCGCGCGCTGCGCCGCGAACGGCGGCGGGATCGGCGCCGGGCCCGCCGGGCGGCACGCGGCACGGGCGGTGCCCGGAGGCTGCCCGGGCACGGAGCGCGGGTGGCTTCCTAAGCAACGCGAGGCGGGCGGCCGGCCGGCCCGGTCAGCCCCCTTGGGCGGCGGGCTGATCGGCCGGGCGGCGGAACATCCGGGTCGCGGTGATCTCGCCGTGCACCGGCTCGGACTCCGGGTCCTGCTGCGGCAGTCCGGGACGCAAGTGCTCCTCCACGCTGATGTACTTCAGCCCGGCCCGCAGGTCGGCGTCATTGCGCAGCCTCACCACCAGCGGGAACTCCGCGAGAGCGGTGGTGTCGAACAGGCCGGTGGTGTAGATCAGCTGCACGCCCAGCGCGTCGGCGACGGCCCGCTGCAACTCCAGCAGGTACGTGGCGTTGGCGCGGCCGATGGGGTTGTCCAGGAAGAGCGTGCCCGCGTGCCGGTGCCGGTCCCGGCCGCGGTCGTTGCTCCGCAGCGCCGCCATCGTGCAGTAGAGCGCGATGGCGGCGGTGAGCAACTGGCCGCCGGAGAAGACGTCGCCCATCTGCCCGACGGGAACCCGCTCGGCACGCAGCACGGCGTCCGGCTTGAGGATCTCCACGGCCACGCCCTTGGGTTCCAGCGCCGCGGCCACCGCGCGCAGCAGCAGGGACATCCCGTCGCGCCGCAGATCGGAGTTCTTGCGGACGGCGGCGCGGGTGGCCTCGTCGATCACCGCGCCGAGCCGCTCGCCGAGGACCGCGTGGTCCGGGTCCTCGAAGCGGATGCGCAGGAACTCCTGCCCCGACCACTCCCCCAGCCCCTCCGGCAGCCGGGACAGCCGCTGCGCGGAGCGCAGCGTCGCCAGTGAGGACTCCACCAGACCGCGCAGCCGGTCCACGATGCTGTCGCGGTTGCGCTCCAGCTGCTCCAGCTCGTCGGTGAGGACACGCAGCCGGGGCTCGAACGCCACGTGCCAGGCCGCCGCGTGCTCCGGCAGCGCCGCGGCCGGAAGTTCCCGGATCTGCTGCCGGGCGGGGGTCCTGACCTGCTCGAAACGTGCGGCGTTGGCGTGCCGCACGAGGACGTCGCTCGCCTCGCGGAGCTGCGCCTCGGCGCCCGACAGGTCGGCGGCGCAGCCGCGCAGGCCGCGGCGGGCCTCGGCGGCGGCCGTCCTGGCCTCCTCCAGGGAGCCGGGGTGCGGCTCGGGCTCGTCCTCCTCCTCGTCGGCCTGCCGGTCGCCGTCCCGGAGCAGGTCGCGCAGGAGCGCGGCCAGTTCGTCGAAGCCGCTCGCCGCGTCCTCGGCGGCGCGATGCGCGCGGACGAGGTCGCCGTGGGCGGCCCGGGCGACGTCGAGCGCGTCGGTGCGGGAGGCGAGTTCGACATTGGCGGCGCGCAGCAGCTCCTGGGCGTGCTCGGCGTCGCGGGGCAGCAGTTCCTCGGGCAGCGCGGTGTGCGCCTCGCCGTCGGCGGGGGCGTGCCGCTCGGCCTCTCCGCGCAGCCGGCCCAGGTGTTCGCTGGCGGTGGCGGCGCGCGCGTCCAGGGTGGCCACGAGCTGTTCGGCGCGGGCGGCGGCGGCCTGCCGGGACGGGCCGTCGGCGCCGTCCGGTCCCTCCAGCAACTGGGCCGCGCGGGTGCGGACCTTGTTGGTCAGGCGCTCCAGCTCGGTGAGCGCCGACTGCTCGCTGCTCTCGGCCCGTGCCTGCTCGGCGCGCAGATCGGCGCCGACCCCGACCTTCTCGTACAGCTGTGACGCCGCCCGGTACGCCTCGCGCAGCGCGGGCAGCGACCCGGCCGGGCGCTCGGCGTCCTGTGCGGCGTCCGCGGACGCCTCGTCGGGGGCGCCGGTGATCTCGGCCCGCTCGGCGCGCAGGACACGGGCGGTGCGACGGGCGTCGTCCGAGGCGCGCTGGGCGGCGCGGCGGTCCTCGTCCGCCGCGCGGGCCAACTGGAGGCACGCCTCGGCGCGGGTCTCCGACTCGGCCGCGTCCTCGGCCAGTTCACGGGTCCTGCGCTGCCAGGTGGCCCGTTCACGCAGCCGGAATGCCAGGCCCGCCAGGGCGTCGGCGGCCCGGCGGGCCTGCTGGGCCGCCTCCTGCCGCTCGTCGCGCAGCCGGGTCGCCTCGGCGGCGGACTCATCGGCCTCCACGCGCCGGCCGCGGGCCTCGGTGAGCTCGTCGCGTGCGGTGCGGGCGGTCTCCCGGGCGGTCTCGACACCCGCCGCCAACTCATCGAGGCGGCCGGGCGGGCAGCCGTCGCGCCACGACGACAGCCGGGCGGCGAGCGTGCGGTCCTCGGCCAGCCGGGCGGCCAGGCCCCGGATGTCCTCCTCCCGGGCGCCCGCACGCGCGCGCAGCGCCTGGCGCTCGCCGTCGGCGGCCAACTCGTCGTGCATCGCCGGGTTCGGCGGCACGAGGAAGACCTCCGGCTCCGGACCTGCCGGGGCCGGCGGCGCCAGCAGCGCCGCGGAGGTGCCGACCGCCACCGTGGACCGGGGCAGCAGCGCCGCCTGCGCCAGCACCTCGCGGGCCCGCGCATGGGTGGCCGGGTCCGTGATGACGACGCCGTCCACCAGCTCCGGCCTGGCGGCCAGCACCGCGGCGTGGTCGGCGGGGTCGACGGCCTGCGCGAGGTACCGCCAGCCCGGGAGCGCGGGGATGCCGTGCTCGCCCAGGTACTCCACCGTGGCCAGCACATCGGGGCCGGGGGGCAGGAGGCCGCCGTCACCGAGGGCCGCCAGGATGCGGGCGTCGTCCGCGGCGGCGGTGCGCAGATCGAACAGCCGGCGCTCGGCGGACGCGACGGCGCCCTCCAGCGTCTGGGTCAACGACTCGGCGAAACCTTCGAGTTCTGCGGCGGTCAGCGGGCCGTCGGCGAGGGCACGACGGAGCGCGCCCGCCGCGGCGGGGCGGCGTGCGCCCGTGGCCTGCGAGGGAATCGCGGCGCCCGGCTCACCGGCGTCACGGCCGCCGTCATCGGCGGGGGCCGGAACGGGAGGCAGGCTCAGTAGTTCCGCGAGGCGCGTCTCGGCGGCCAGGGCGTCGGCGACCCGTGTCTCGGCGGCGTGGGCGGTCTCGGCCGCCGCGAGGGCGTCCGCGGCGCGGGCGGCGGCGAGTTCGGCACGGGACTCGGCGGCTGCGGCCACGCGGGCGAGGTCGCCGGTGCGCCGGGCGGCCTCGCGGGCCGTCTCGGCGGCGCTCGCGGCGGCCTTCTCCGCGTCGGAGGCCTCCAGGGCGGCGCGGGCCGGATCGGCGTCCGGGGCGGAGTCGTCCAGCCACCCGGCACGGACGGCCTCGGCGGTCTCCTGCTCCACCTCGGCGAGGCGCTGCACCAGGTGGCCGGACTCGCTGCGGGCCCGCTGGGCGGCGGTGGCCGCTTCGGTGGCGTCGCGGTGCGCGGCCTCGGACCGCCCCTGCAACTGCGCCGACCGCTCCTCCTCCGCGTCGGCGCGCTCGTCGGCGGTGTCGGCGGCCGCGTGCAGGGCCCGTACGAGGTCCCCCGCTGCTTTGGTGCGGGCCGCGAGCGCGGGTGCCGCGTCGCGCTCGGCCTCGCGGATCGCGGCGGTGACCCGGGCGAGGCGGTCGGCGGCGGCGCGGTGCCGGAGGACGATCTCGGCGGCCTGCCATGCGGACTGGAACGTGCGGGCGTCGTTGAGCTCACGCCGCAGCGCCGCGGCGCTCTTCTCGCCCACGGCCAGCGCCAGCGAGGCGTGCCGGTAGGCGAGTTCGGCGGCGATCAGGGAGCCGCGACCCCGGGCGGCGTCGGCGTCGGTGACGGTGTGCGCGGCCCCGGCCATGTCCTGGGCGAGTTCGGCGGCCCGGCCGCGCTCCTCGTGGGCGCGGGCCGACAGCCTCCTGGCCAGGCCCCGGGTACGGCGCTCGGACTGGGCGTGCACGGCCCGGGCCCGGTCGCGTGCCGCCGCGGCGTCCACGATGCGGCCGAGCAGTTCGAGGGAACCGGCGGTGAAGTCGCGTTCGGCGATGAGTTCGGCGCGGCGGCCCAGTTTCCCGGCGAAGCCGTGCACGAGGTCGGCGAGCCCGTCGGTGTCCCGGGTGTCGGTGACCGCCCGCAGCAGCAGATCGGTGAAGTCGGAGTCCTTCTTGACCGCGAAGAGACCGGCCGCCTCGCCCTCGTCGGCGTTCATCTCCCGCTGGTAGCGGAAGAGTTCGGGGTCCAGGCCGAGCAGTCCCAGATGCTCGTTCCAGCGGTCGTGGATCTCCTCCCACACCACGTCCAGGTGCGGGTAGAAGCGGCCGGCGTCGGTGAGGGCGTCACGGAAGCCCTTCATCGTGCGACGGCGGCCGCGGGCGCCCGAGGTGCCCTCGGCGGCCGGCCGCACGGCGGTGGACTCGGCCACGGGAAGGGAGTCCAGGCTCAGCCCGGGGCCGGGGCGGAAGGAGTACCAGGCCTCGGCGAACCGGCGCGGGTCGGAGGAGACCTGGCGCCCCCGCCACTCGCTGACCTTGCCGACCACGACCAGTTCGCCGGTGACGGTGTGCTGCCACTCCAGCGCGACGTGCCCGCAGTCGTCCGCGAGCAGGAACTTGCGGAGCACGCCGGAGCTCGCGCCGCCGAGCGTGTTGCGGTGGCCGGGCAGCATCACGGAGAAGATCAGCTTCAGCAGGACGGACTTGCCGCCGCCGTTCTCCAGGAAGAGCACACCCGCCGGCGCCGGGCGGCGCGGCGGCCCGGCCGGCTCGTCCTCGAAGAACTCCGCCTGGGCGGGGGCCGGCTGCGGTACGGGCTCGCCCACTCCGCGCAGGTCCAGCACGGTGTCGGCATAGCGTGCGCCGGCCGGCCCGATGGAGTAGAGGCGGACCCGGGACAGCTCGTACATGGCGGACTCTCGTGGTGGTGGTCAGGGATCGGGGGACGGGTGCCGGGACGGGATCCCGGCGGATCAGGGATCGGTGGTCGGGGAGGCGGGCCGGGGCTCAGGAGTGGAAGGGCAGGCCCGCGCCGGCGACGAGGTCCAGGTCCTCGCCGTCCTCGGGCGGCAGCAGCGCGGCGGATTCGTCGGCCGGCGGGACGATGCCCAGGTCCAGGAGCTCGGCCATGGCGGCGCTGCCGGCCATGTCGCGGACCTGCAACTGGTAGCGGGCGGTCGTGCGGAAGGTGCCGCCGGACTCGTCGCCCGTGCGCTGCAGGAAGCCGGAGTCGACGAGGAACGCCACCGCCTTGCCGACGATGCCGGTGGTGGAACCGGCCAGCCGGCGGGCGTCCTTGGTGGCGCCGGTCGCACTGCGGCGCACATACACGCGCCAGGCGGCCTCCAGCCCGGGGGCGTCGCTGGCCGGGTCGGTGTTCTCGCCCTGCTGCTCGGCACGTTCCTCCAGGCGGCGGCAGGCCTGGCGCAGGAAGCCGTCGATGCCGTTGACGGTGACCCGGCCGATGTAGGCGTCGTCGGCCAGGTCCTCCGGGCGGGGGAACGACATGGCCGCGGTGGCCAGATGGGCCAGGCCGTGCAGGAAGCGGTCGCCGGCGTCGGAGGCGGCGCGGCGCGAGTAGTCGCCCATGCGGACGGCGAAGACGGAGTCCTCGCCGGCGGCCATCGCCATGCCCGCGCGCGGCGAGACCTCCAGCACGACCAGGCCGAGCCCGGTCGCGACGGCGTCGGCGAGCCGGGCGAAGGGTGGGTCCTCGCGGTAGCGGCGGATCAGCTCGGCGTACTCGGCGTCGCGGGCGGGCAGCAGCTTCGGCTGGAGTCCGAAGGCCACCAGGCGGGCGGCGTCCGCGGCGTCGGCGGGGGTGACGGCCGCCGGGCCGGCGGCGGGTGCGGGCGGTGGCGCGCTCTCGCCTTCGCGGTGGTCGCTCACGGGGTGGTCTCCTGGGGACGGGCGGTGGTGCGGTGTGCGGTCGGTCGGGCGCCGGGGCGGCCCGGGGCGGGTGAGGCCGTCACGCCACCTCCGAGCGTTCCGCCGCCATCCCGGCCGCGTCCAGCCGGGCGGTTCCCACGATGAGGTCGGCTCCGCCGAACTCGGGGTCGTCCAGTTCGGTGCCGTCGTCGACGGCGAACAGCAGGCGCTCCTCGCCCTGGCGGTAGGCCGTGCCGACCGGCGGGCTGGCGGCGTGCACGGCCAGCAGGGCGACCAGGTAGGGCAGTTCGGGGTCGCGGCGGCGGGCCTCGGCCAGCAGGCCGGACAGCCGGCGCGGGGCGTCGTGCGGGAGGTCGAGCAGATCGAGCGCGGACTCCAGCTGCTCGTCGCTGAAACGGCTGTCGTCCGGGGTGGCGATGAGGTCGGGCTCCGGCATCTCCGCGCCCAGGTGCTCACGTTCCAGCGGCGGGGTCAGGAGCGCATCCACCAGGTCGGTGACGCGCACGGACGCGGCCGTACGGAAGCCGGTGCCCCGGGCGAACCATGCGTCGGTGACGCGGAGCGCCCGTTCGACGGGGAGCGGGAGGACGGGGGCGACCAGCTGCCCGTACAGGTCGAGCACGCCGACGAGGGCGCTGCCGCGCGGGGCGGCGAAGGCCTGGCGGTCCTGTTCGGCGCGGAAGATGGGGCCGGCCTCCAGCAGCCGCGACTGGAGCTGGGTGTGGCGGCGGATGCAGTCCTTGACGATGTCGACGAGTTCGGCGGCGCGGCGCTTGTTCTCCGGGTCCTCGGCCTCGTCGCGGGCCTTGCGGATGTTGGTGAGGATCGCGTTCTCGTGCCGGTAGCGGTCGGCGACGTGGTCCAGCGCCTCGTCGATCATGTCGGGCACGGTGCGCAGCCAGTCGACGGCGCGGACGTTGCGGCGCGTGGCGTCCAGGGCGCGGCGCAGCGACTCGGCGTACTGGACGGTGCGATAGCGGGCCTGCTCGGCGGCGAGCTGGGCGTCGGCGAGCCGGCCGCGGTTGACCAGCACCTCCAGCTTGACCTCGGCCGCGATCTGGGCGCTGGTGACGTCGGTGTCGAGGGCGCCGACCAGGACGTTGACGGCCTCGTCCGTGGTGCGCAGGTAGACCGTGCCGTCGCGGCCCGGGACCTCCTCGACGAGCTTGAAGTCGTAATCCCGGCGGACATAGGACCCGTCGGGCCCGAAAGTGCCGTAAACGGCACGGAAGCCGCGGTCGACACTGCCGACGTTGATCAGGTTCTCCAGCACCCAGCGGGCCACGCGCTCGTGCTCGGCGACGGAACGGCCCGGTGCCTGGGCGGCGACGCGGGGCATCAGCCGGGAGATTATCTGGTCGTGGTCGGCCCCGGTGTCGAAGTCCATGTTGAGCGTGACCAGATCGATGGCGGCCAGGGCGACCTCCGCCATCGCGTACACCGAGTACTCGCCCGCCAGGTTGGCCTTGCGCACGTCGAGATCGTGCAGCGGCGCGGTGCAGGCCAGGGCCTTGAGCCGACGGGCCAGGCCCTCGTCGGCGGCGGGTCCCGGCGCGGGCCGGACACCGCCGCTGAACTGGTGCGGAACGGTGGTGGTCACGCAGACAGACTAGGCGGTCCCACCGACATCGGCCGAAACGACGCGGACCGGCCGGTCTGTCCCCCCGCCGCTTCCGCCGTCTTCCGTGGCTTCAGCCGTTTTACCGCCTCATACGCCTTCTGTTCCTTCTCCATCCTTCTGTCCCTTCCGGGGTTTTCGGGCGCCGCTCCCGGCCGGGTCCTGCGCGGAAGCCGACGGACCGGTCCGCGCCCGCCCGGGACGGAGGGCGCGGTCCCGCGTCACGTCGTCGGCGTCATGCCCGAAAGGCGTGCGAGCGCCAGCTCGGTGGCGAGCCGGGACCGCAGGTCCAGCAGGCCGTCGGTGCCCGCGAGGCGGTGCCGGGCCTCCTGGCCGGCCAGCCGCATCAGGTCGGGCAGCAGGTCCGTGCAGCGGGCGACCACCCAGCGCGTGCCCTTGGTCGCCATCCACAGCACGCTCGCCGCGGCGCCGGGCCCGGGACCGCCGGGGACCGTGGACGGCGGCTCACCGACCGGCAGTCCCTCCGCGACCAGCAGGTTGTGGAACTCGCGGGCCAGCAGGCGGTGTCCCAGCTCGCTCGGGTGCAGCCGGTCCGCGCTCCACGACGTGCGGTCGGCGACCCAGGAGTGGCGCGCGGCGTGCAGGTGCACCGCCCCGTACCGCTCCGACAGGGCGTGCACGACCGCGTTCAGCTCCGCCATGCGCCGTCCCAGCGGGCGGGCCAGCGGCCACGGCAGCCCCAGCATGCGCCCGGGGTCGGGCAGGCAGGCGGTGAGCACCACCGCGCCGTGGGCGCGGAGTTGACCGACGACCGCGTCGAGCCGCCGGGCGACGGTGACGATGTCGAATGAGCCGCGGAGCGTGTCGTTGGCGCCGACCACCACGGACGCGATGTGCGGGCGGTGGCCGAGCGCCTCCTTCAGCTGCTCCTCGGCGACGTCCTTGGTGAGGGCGCCGCTGCGCGAGCAGTTGATCATCCGTACGTCCGAGGGCTCCGCGGCGAGACCGGCGGCCAGCAGCGCGGCCCAGCCGCGCCATCCGCCGGGGACGGGGTCGCCGAGCCCGGCGGTGAGGGAGTCGCCGAGCGCGACGAAGCGCACCTCCCGTGTGCCGAGCTTCGACACCAGGGACGGTACGGACGGTCGGGCCGGCGACGCGGGCGCGGGCGCGGCGACCGGGACGACGGGTGTGACCGTGACCGGCACGGCGGCAGGTATGCCCGCGGTGACCGGAGGAGCGACCGGCACGGCGGCGACGGAGCCCACGGAGGCCGGAGGTCCGGGCATTTCCGCGGTGACGGGTACGTCGGTGCCCGCCGTGGTCATGTCGTGACCTCCGGGCTGTACACGGGGGCGGCGTCGTGGGCGGCGAGGAAGGCGTTGACCGCGGTGGGCCAGCCGTACCGTTCGGCCTGGGCGCGGGCGACGGCGCGCCGGACGTGCTCGGGCCGGGACAGCAGGTGGCTGACCGCGTCGGCGAAGGCGGGGCCGTCGTCCGTGGCGGCGGCCCCGGCAGGGCCCAGGATGTCGGGCAGGGCGGACAGGGCACTGGCGACGACCGGGGTGCCGCAGGCCAGTGCCTCCAGGGCGGACAGCCCGAAGGTCTCCACGGGGCCGGGCGCCAGGACCACATCGGCGGTGGCCTGGAGCGCGGAGAGCGACTGCCGGCCGGAGACGTGGCCGAGGAAGGAGACCGGCAGCCGGGCCTCGCGGGCGCGCGCCTCCAGCCGTTCCCGCATCGGCCCCTCGCCGGCGACGACGAGCACCGCGTCCACGCCCTGGCTGCGCATGTACGCCAGTGCCTCCAGCGCGCGGCCGGGACGCTTCTCCGGTGACAGCCGTGAGCACATCACCATCAGGATCTCCGCGCCGCCCGCGTACCGGGCCCGCAGCTCCGGGTCGTGGTACGACGGGTGGCAGTTCTCCAGGTCGACGCCGAGCGGTGCGCGCACCACGTTGCGGGCGCCGATCCGCTCGAACTCGGCCGCGGCCCAGCCCGTCGTGCACACGATGCGCGAGTAGTGGTGCGCGCTGCGCCGGTTGATGCGGTCGGCGGCGTTCTGTGCCATGGCGCTGGGCATGCCCCAGGTGCGCAGAACACCGTCGACACTCTCGTGGCTCACCATGACGGCGCGCACCCGGCGGCGGCGGGCCCACTCGCCGGTCCAGCGCAGCGTCGTGCGGTCGGAGACCTCCAGGCGGTCCGGGCGCAGCGAGTCCAGGAGCCGCTCCAGGCGCGGGCGTCCGGTCAGCACGCGGTAGCCGCCGGTGCCGGCGACCAGCGGGCCGGGGAGGGTGATGACGCGGCCCTGGGAGGTCATCTCGTCGGAGCCGGTGGCCCCGGGGACGATCAGGACGGATTCGTGGCCGGCGGCGACGTAGCCCTCGCCGAGGTGGCGCAGCGCGGTGCGCAGGCCGCCGGAGGTGGGGGTGACGAAGTTGGCGAGCCGGACGATGCGCAGGGGGCGGTTCATGCGGCCACCGCCGTACGCTCGTCGAGCACCTGCGCGTAGTGGCCGAGCAGCAGGTCGCCGACGGCCTCCCAGGTGCGGGCGGCGACGTCGGCACGGCCTGCGGCACCGAACTGGTCGCGCATCGCGGGCGCGGAGGCGAGCGTCCGTACGGCCTCGGTGACCGCGTCCACGTCGCCGGGGGGCACCAGCAGGCCGGTGCGGCCGTGCGTCACCAGGTCCAGCGGACCGCCCACGGCGGGTGCGACCACCGGCAGGCCGCTCGCCATGGCCTCCTGCACCGTCTGGCAGAACGTCTCGAACGGGCCGGTGTGGGCGAAGACGTCCAGCGACGCGTAGATCCGCGCCAGGTCGTGGCCGGTGCGCCGGCCGAGGAAGACCGCGCCCGGCAGCGCCTCGCGCAGGCTCGGGGCGCTCGGCCCGTCGCCGACGATGATCACCTTCACGCCGGGCAGCCCGCAGGCGCCGGCCAGCAGCTCCACGTGCTTCTCCTGGGCGAGGCGGCCGATGTAGCCGACCAGCACCTCGCCATTGGGGGCGAGTTCACGGCGCAGCGACTCGTCACGGTGCGAGGGGTCGAAGCGCGAGGAGTCCACGCCGCGCGGCCACAGGTGGACCCGCGGCACGCCGTGCGCCTCCAGGTCGTTCAGCGACGCGCTCGACGGGGCGAGCGTGCGGTCCGCCGCGGAGTGCACGGCGCGGATGCGGCGCCACGCGGTGTTCTCACCGAGGCTCAGGTACGTACGGGCGTAGCCCGCCAGGTCCGTCTGGTAGACGGCCACGGCCGGGATGTGCTGCCGGGTGGCGGCGGCCATGCCGCGCACCCCCAGGATGAACGGGCTGGCCAGGTGGACCAGTTCCGCGCGGTGCGCGGCGATCGCCGCGGCGGTCCGGCGGCTCGGCAGCGCCACCCGCACCTGCGGGTAGCCGGGCAGCGGCAGCGACGGTACGCGGACGACCGGGCACGGGTCGTCTCCGGGTGGTACGTCGTGCGGTCCTGCTGGCGCGATCACCAGCGGTTCATGGCCCTTTCGGGCCAGGTGCTCGGCCGTGCGCAGGGCGCAGTGGGCCACTCCGTTGACGTCGGGAGGGAAGGACTCTGTGACGATGGCTACTCGCATACGGACGTTGTCGGCTCTCCGGGCGTGTTCCCGGCCACGTGGATCTTTCACCTTGGGGAACGGGCCGTGAGCGTTGGCCCCTCACTGCGCCTTCCGCCCGAAGCGCCGGTCCCTACGCGAACCGGGGCCAAGTGATCGACTGCCGCGGAAGGCGCCGTGCCACGACGGTGAAACGGCTCTGCGAGTGCCATCCGTTGAAGGAGAACGCCGCCGGTTCCCCGCGAGTTCCCACGCCTCGCGGATGTGTCCGAAAACCGGTGCCCGCCAAGCCTGTTGCGAAGCCCGTTGCCCAGCCTGACGCCAGACGCGTCCGGGCGCGGTCAGCGGGCGGGTTCGCCCGAGCTGAGGCGGCCGCGGACCGCGGTCTGGACCTCGGCCTCCTCCGCGGGGTCGGCGGCGAGCCGGCGGAGCTGGGCGAGGACGCGGACGTCGGCGGTGGTCGCCGCGCGGGCGGCGAGCTCGCGGGTGGTCTCCTCGCAGTCCCAGAGGCACTCGACGGCGAGGCCGGCCCCGAAGGAGGGGTCGGTGCGCGCGAGGGCGTGGGCGGCGACGCCGCGCAACTGGGAGGAGGAGGTCTCGCGGTAGATGTGGCGCAGCACCGGGGCGGCGCAGTCGATCCTGAGTCGGCCGGTGCCCTCGACGAGCTCGGCCAGCCCGTCGGCGTCGGCCCCCTCGCGCTGGACGAGGCGGCGCAGTGCGCCGAGCACGCGGTCGGCGTCCTGCGCGCCACCGCGGCAGGCGAGCATACGGGCCGCGGCGGCACCGAGCGCGTCGTCGCGGGCGGACCAGGCGCGGGCGCGGGTGAGGGCGGCGACGCTGCGCATGCGGGCGAACGATTCCAGCGCGGCGCGGGCGACGAGGTCGGAGGGACCGGCGGCCGCGGCCTCCACGAGGTCGAGGGCGGCGCGGTCCTGACGGTCGGCGAGATGCCGCAGGGCCGCGGCACGGGCGGCGTCCGGACCGCCGCGGGCGGCGTCGAGCAGTTCGTCGCGGTCGTCGGGACCGGCTACGGCGGCGAGGCAGCGGGCGGCGGGCGCGTCACGGTACTGCGGCGGGTTGGCGGCCAGGCCCTCCTCCGCCCAGTCCAGCACGGCGCGCACGCTCCACCCCGGCGTCGGGCCGGCGGGCCGCATCTGGCGTTGCCATCGGTCGAAGGCGGTCTGCTCCGAGGCCTTGCGCACCCGGTCAGAGACGGCGGGGTCCGGATCCTCGGCCCACAGCCGCCAGGGCCGGGGCTCGTACGCCTCGCGCAGCGCGGCGGCCAGCCGCGCGTCGCCCTCGGCGGTCTGCGGGAAGCGGGCGAGGATCGCGGGACCGAGTGCCCTCAGCGACTCGTCGTCGTCACGCACCGCGAGCTCGTCAAGCGCCCATTCCCAGTTGCCGCCCGTGGCGGCGTAGCGGCGGAGCAGCAGCACGGCGTCGCGGCGGCCGTAGCCGGCGAGGTGGCCGAGCACGGACAGCGCGAGGCCGCAGCGGTGCTCGTCGGGACCGGTGGTGCCGACGGGGGCGTCGTCGGAGCCGCCGAGGTCGTCCGGGTCGAAGAGGTGTTGTTCGATGCCGTCGAGCGGACCCTCGAGCTCGGAGTACAGGCGCGCGTAATAAAGGGAGCGTGACTCCACGCGCCAGTCGTGGCGGGGGTCGCGCAGGACGCACTGCTCCAGCGCGGCGAGCGCGTCGGCTCGCTGCGCCGCGAGGGCATGCAGGGTCCCGTCTCCGCGTCCTCGCTGGAGGAGGCCGAGAAGGGTACCGCTGGGCGCTATGTCGGGGTCGAACATGAGGTCAGCATCCGGTGCGGGAGATAGGTTGGCAACGGGATTTCCCGTTACCGACTGCGAGGTATCTTCGCAGATCGTCCCGGGTTCAAACCCTGTGGCCAGGGCCGGGGCGGCCCGCGGGGGCCCCCGCGGTCGACGGGCCGAAGCTTACCCGGACCGGGCCATTCCGCGGAGGGTGAACACGTCCCGGGCCGCAAGGCTTCCGGCATATGCCGGAAGCACCACCGGATCGGGTATCGCCGAAACCCTTACAGGCCCTCACGCCTTGTGCAACAGTCGTGACTGGCCCATCCGTACGGCCCCAGTTCGGCCGGCGTCCGCATCGGAGACATGTTCGGAGAGCGTCATGCCGCCCCATTTGCATGAGGATCGTGACACCGCGAAACCGGAGCCCGGTGCCGTGGACGCGCTCATCTCCCAGGCACGTCAGTTGCGCGGCAAGGTCGACGCGGTGCGCCGCGACGCGGCCGACGACACGGAGGACCCGCAGCAGCGCTGGCAACGCGCGCTGTGCGACCTGGCCGTCCACCAGCTGGACGACCTGGGCGAGCATCTCGGCCAGCTCCGCGAGGGGCTGCCCGCCGCCGCGGCCGCCACGAACACGGGTACGGCGCAGAGCCGTGACACCGCGGCCTACGCGCCGCCCGAGACCTTCCTCTCCGTCCCCGCCCCCGGCCGTGCCGCCGTGCAGGCCCTGGGGCGGGCCGGCAGCGCCGAGTGGGATCTGGTCACGGACGGTGTCGAGTGGTCGGACGAGCTGTACCGCATCTTCGGGCGGGAGCACCACGACGGACCGCTGACCCTGGACGAGCTGCCCTCGTTCCTCTTCGCCGAGGACCAGGCGGTCCTCAGCACGGCCGTCACCGGCTGTCTGGTGGACGCCCGGCCGATCGACTGCGAGTTCCGCATCGTCTGCCCGGACGGTGCGGTGCGCACGGTGCACATGGTGGGCGAGCCGGTGCTCGACGCCGCCGGCGCCACCGCCTCGATGTGGGCGGTGCTCCGCGACGTCAGTGAACTGCGCCGCAGCCAGCGAACGCTGCGTGAGACCCGTGACTCGCTGCAGCGCGAGCGGCAGATCGCGCAGACCGAGCACCGGCTGGCGGTCGAGCTGCAGGAAGCCGTGCTGCCGCCGTGGCGCGGCTCCCTGCGGTTCCCGCAGGACGGCGGCCCGCCCGCGGTCGACCTGGCCGCGCATTACCTGCCGTCCGCGACCAGCGCCCTCATCGGCGGCGACTGGTACGACGCACTGCAACTGCCGAACGGCTCGGCGCTGCTGACCGTCGGCGATCTGACCGGGCACGGGGTGTCCGCCACCTCCGGCATGGCGATGCTGCTCGGCGCGCTGCGCGGCATGGCCGTGGCCGGGCTGGAGCCCGGCCCGCTGATGGGCTGGCTCAACCAGATGCTGGACAGTTCCGCCCAGCCCGCCCTGGGCAGCGCCCTGTGCTGCCGCTACGACCCGGCCGACCGCAGCCTGGTGTGGTCGCAGGCCGGCCATCCCGCCCCGCTGCTCTTCCGCGACGGGACGGGGCAGCGGCTGGAGGCGCCGGAGGGCGTGCTCCTCGGCGCCACCGCGGGCGCGCAGTACGGTCAGGCGACCGTGCGGGTGTTGCCCGGCGATCTGCTGGTGCTGCACACCGACGGGCTGACGCCGCGCCGCCCGGGTCGCGGGACGGCCGCGGACGCGCCCGCCGGAGTGCGCCGGTTGCTGGAGCTCGGCCCGAGGTTCGCCCAGGCCCGCACTCCTCAGGAGTGTGTACGGATCGTGGTGGAGGAACTCGGCGCCCCCGAGCGCGAGGACGACGCCTGCGTGCTCATCGCCAAGTTCCACTGACCGCCGTGAACCACTGACCGACGTGGCCGTCCGGTCACGGACGACGTTCACGGCAGCGGGTCACCGCTTGTACACCGGTACATCTGTGCGCGCTGCTGCCGCACGTGCTCGCGGTCACATCCGAAGGGGTGTCCGGACGCTCGGGAGAGCCGGCTCGTTCGGCGTCGAGTCGGCTGGTCCCGGTTCAGGGCACCCGGTCGGCGGTGCGGACGGTGCGATCGGCGCGGGTGGATCAGATGGCCGTGCCCCGGTGCTTCGGCGAGCTGGGCAGTGAGTTCTCGATCTCCTCGCGCAGGTCCTGGATCTTGGTGAAGTCGGCATAGCGCGCCGTGAGCCGGTACATCTCCCGCAGCCGGTCCCAGGTGCGCACCGAGGAGTTCTGCTGGATGGTGAGCAGCGCGAGTCGCGCGTAACGGTCCGCCTGCTCCGGGTCGTCGGCGATGAACAGGGCCGAGGCGAGCGAGATGTAGTCGAAGATGTTGGAGCGCTCACGGCCCTTGCCGCGCAACTCCAGCGCCTGCCGGGCGTGCATCTGCGCCTGCCGGGCCGCGAGCGGCTCGTGCTCGGCGAGAGTGCGGAACGCCAGCGCCTGCATGCCGTGCAGGTCGGCCTCGTCGAACATCTGCATCCAGCTGGGCGGTGGGACGTCGCCCCGGTCCGAGGCGAAGAGGTCCTCCGCCTCGCCGAGGGTGCGGCGCATCGCCTGGCCCCGGCCCATGGACGCCTGTGCCCAGGCCTCGATGGTGCAGAGCATGGCGCGGGTGCGGGGCAGCGTCTGCTCCCCCGAGCCGGACTGCGCCAGTTTCATCAGGTCCAGGGCGTCGTCGGGACGGCCCAGGTGCACCATCTGCCGGGCGGCGCGGGACAACGCCTCGCCGGCCCGCGGCCGGTCGCCGCCCTCGCGGGCGGCGTGCGCCGCGATCACGAAGTACTTCTGGGCGGTGGGTTCCAGGCCCACGTCGTGCGACATCCACCCGGCCAGTACCGCCAGGTTGGCGGCCACGCCCCACAAGCGGCGTGTGAGGTGCGTGGGGTGGTGGTAGGCGAGCATGCCGCCCACCTCGTTGAGCTGGCCGACGACCGCCTTGCGCTGCAGCCCGCCGCCGCGGGCCGCGTCCCAGGCGCGGAACACCTCGACCGAGCGTTCCAGCGCCTCGATCTCCTGGGAGCCGATGGGGGCCGCCTCGTACCGGTCGTAGGAGGCGGCGTCGGCGGTGAAGGGGTCACCTGTGATCTGTGGCCCGGCGGTGATCGCCGGATCGGTGTGGAGCCAGTCGTACATGGCGTTGCTGATTGCGGAGCCCGCGGCGAGCGCGGCGCCCGCGCCCACCAGACCGCGTCGGTTGAGCATGAGGTCCATTCCCGTGAATTCGGTGAGGACCGCGGCTGTTCGCTCCGGTGGCCAGGGCAGTCCGTCGGCGCTGACGGCCTGCTTCTTCCCCGTACGCCGATGCCGGCCGAACCCGAGATCCTCGATGGTTACGACACGGCCGAGGCGCTCGGTGAACAGTGCGGCCAGCACGCTCGGGACGGGTTCGCGCGGGGATTCCCCGGTATCGATCCAGCGGCGCACGCGCGAGGTGTCGGTCGCCAGCTGCGGGTGGCCCATGGCCGCCGCCTGCCGGTTGACCAATCGCGCGAGCTCTCCTTTGGACCATCCGGTGAGTGCGAACAGGTCCGCGAGCCGTGTGTTGGCTTCCTTGTCCATTCAAGCCCCCAGGTTCCTCGGCACTCTTGACACTAATGGCCGGTCACAGCCGCCGCGAGCATTCGCCAGGGTTCGCCAGGGTTCGCCAGATGGTCTGCCACCCGCAATCAGTGGTCAAGTAAGAACGCGCCACCCGGCCCGGCACCAGTCGGCTCGCGAACGGTCGCAATCGAGCATCTTTCGAAAAACGCCGATCAGCGTTGAACACCTTGAGATGCCGATGCGTACTTGTCCGCGAGGGGCACACGGCGCGTGGAAGGAACGGACCGCCGGCCCGGACCCGCATTCCCCAGGATGCGGGACCGGCCCCGGTTGGAATCCGGCTCCGCCCCACGCGCCGGCCCGCCACCTCGTCAAGAGCTCGTTGGCACACGAAGGGATCTGTCTCCCCCTCATGTATTCAGCATCGTCCTCCGTGTCCGCACCGCCCCGGCCGACTCAGCTCCCGGGGTTCGCCGGGACAGGGACCGCCGTACGTCCGCGACCCGTGCTTCCCGCCCCGCGACGGGGTGCCCCGGGCGGTGTCTCCCATCCGCTCAGCGGGAGGCTCGACTTGACCGGCCCACAGGGCGCCCAGCTGCGCTCGGCCATCGCCTCTGTGCAGCGCATCGCCCCGGAGTTCACCCCTGTCCAGATGCTGCGCCGCAGCAGCCGCTCGGTGCTGCTCGTGGGCACCTCCGGGCGGGCGCCCGCCGTGGCCAAGTGCCTGCTCGACCACTCCCCCGGCTGGGTGGAGCGGTACCGGCACGAGATCGCCGCGTACCGGGCGTTCGTGCGGCACCGGCCGCCGGTCCGGGTGCCCCGGCTGATCGCCGCCGACCCCGAGAGCTGCACGCTGGTCCTGGAGCGCATGCCGGGACGGGTCGCCGCCCTGCAGCGGCACCCCTCCGAGGCACCGCCGCGCGCCGATGTGCGCATGGCGCTCGGCGCGATCTCCCGGCTCAACATGTGGCGGCCGCCGGCCGGCGTCTTCGACGCCCCCGTCGACTACGCGGCCCGGCTCTCCCGCTACCACGAGCTGGGTCTGCTCACCGACCGCGACATGGGCGACCTGCAGAAGCTGCTGCACGGCCTGGCCCACGTCCAGGGGCAGTTCAACCACGGCGACGCCCTGCTGTCGAACGTCCTGCTCTCCCCGGCCGGCCCGGTGCTGGTCGACTGGGAGCACGCGGGCTGGTACCTGCCCGGCTACGACCTCGCGGTGCTGTGGATGATACTGGGCGACGACCCGATGACCCGGCGCCAGATCAGCCAGATGGCCCAGGCCGCGGGACCGATCGCGCGTGACGCCTTCCTGGTGAATCTGATGCTGGTCACCACCCGGGAGATCCGCACCTACGAGACCGCCATGCAGCGCACCATGCGCGGCACCGTCCCGGCCGGTCCGGGCGCGGCGGAGGCCGGTGAGGAGCAGCGGCTGCTGCTGCGCCGGCTGCACGACGACGCGGGGCTCGCCCGGCGGGCCGTACGGGCCGCCGTCGGCACGAGGTGACCTGCGGGGCGGTGCGGGGCGGTTCCGCCCCCGGCCGGTGGCCGCGCGCCGCCGCCGTGGACCCGGAGGCCAGGGGAGAGTCCTCCGGCGCCGCCGTACGACGGGGCACACGGCCCGTCAGCCGGGACCGAACGGGCACCAGTGGTCCAGTCCACTGACGCACCGCAGGCCACGGCGCCCGTGTCAGGAAAGCACCGACACGGGCGCTGACATGCACGAACGCACTCCTCCTCGGGTAGTTGACGGATGATCGGCTCGCGGGATACCTCTGTGGTTTCCGATCGGCCCCGTGCGTCACACAGGAGGCTGCAGTGCGAGGAGTCACCCCCCACCCCGCCAGACGCCGGCACCGGAACGTCGTCACCACGGCCACGGCGAGCGTCGCCGTGGGCGCGTTGCTGTCGGCGCTCCCACCCTCGCCCGCCGCGGGCGCGACACCGCCCGGCACCCGGGCCCCGCTGCAACGGGCCTTCGCGGCCGCGGCCGAGCGCTACCACGTACCCGAGAGCGTGCTGCTGGGTGTCTCCTACCTCGAGTCGCGGTGGGACACCCATCGGGGGCTGCCCAGCGTCACCGCCGGCTACGGGCCCATGCATCTGACCGACGCGCGTACCGCGCTCGCCGACTTCCCCCAGCGGGGTGACGGTGGGGAGGATCCGCGCGGCGACGAGCAACGACCGCTCGAGGACGCCGCCCTGACCGCCCTGACCGCCCGGGCGACGCGTTCACTGCCCGCGACGCTGACCACGCTCGACCGCGCCGCCCGGCTCACGGGCCTGAGCGCCGCCGATCTGCGCGAGCGCGCCGCGGCGAACGTCGAGGGCGGCGCGGCCCTGCTCGCCCAGGCGCAGAAGTCCCTCGGTGCGGCGCTGAGTTCGGACCCCGCACAGTGGTACGGGGCGGTCGCCCGCTACTCGGGCGCCGACGACACCGCGACCGCCGCCTCCTTCGCCGACGACGTCTTCCAGGTGATCCGGGACGGCGCCCGGCGCACCACGGACGACGGCGCGGAGGTGGCCCTGGAGGCACACCCCGGACTGGCCCCGGACACCGCCCAGGTCCACGCGCTGGGACTCCACGACGTCGACCGGGACGGGACCGAGTGCCCGCGGACGGTGGCGTGCGAGTGGCTGCCCGCGCCCTACACGGAGTACGGCGACAAGAACTACGGCAACCACGACCTCGCCGACCGCCCCCACGACCAGTCGATCGACTACATCGTCGTCCACGACACCGAGGCCACCTGGGACACCTCGCTCCAACTGGTGCAGAAGCCCGACTACCTGGCCTGGCACTACACCGTCCGCTCGGCGGACGGCCACATCGACCAGCACGTGAGGACCAAGGACGTCGGCTGGCACGCCGGCAACTGGTACGTCAACGCCAAGTCGATCGGCGTCGAGCACGAGGGCTTCCTGACCGACCCGGGCACCTGGTACACCGAGGCGATGTACCGGGCGTCGGCGCGCCTCGTGCGCTACCTCGCGCACCGGTACGACATCCCGCTGGACCGGCAGCACATCCTCGGCCACGACAACGTCCCCGGGACCACCTCCGCGTACATCGCCGGCATGCACACCGACCCCGGTCCCTACTGGGACTGGGCGCACTGGTTCGAGCTGATGGGCGCGCCCTTCCACGCCACCTCGGGCCCCGCCGGCGGCCTGGTGACGATCGCCCCCGACTACGACGGCAACCGCCCCGTCTACACCGGTTGCGCGACGGCGGGCGACACCTGTCCCGTCCGCGGCTCCGAGGCCGTCCGGCTGTACACCGAGCCCCGCGAGGACGCCCCGCTGGTGAAGGACACCGGCCTGCACCCGGCCGGCGACTCGACGACCGGGGTCAACGACACCGGCGCCCGTGCGTCCACGGGCCAGCAGTACGCCGTCGCCGAGCGACGGGGCGACTGGACGGCGATCTGGTACCTCGGGCAGGAGGCGTGGTTCCGCAACCCGCTCACCGAGCCGACCGCCGCCGACGGCCGCGGCTGGGTGGTCACCCCGAAGGACGGGCGGACCGATGTGCCCGTGTACGGGCGTGCCTACCCGGAGGCGGCCGCCTATCCGGCCGGGGTGCCGGTACAGCCGGACTCACCGCTGCCGTACAAACTGCTCGCCGGCCAACGGTATGTGGTCGGGCAGGCGACGCGCGGCGAGTACTTCCGCGCGGTCACCTTCGACGCCTCGCAGCATGTGGTGGTGCGCGGCCGACAGGTCTACTACGAGATCCAGTTCGGTCACCGGGTGGCCTATGTGAAGGCCGAGGACGTGACCGTGCTGCCGTCGGAGACCGGGTTCAGCCCTGCTGCTGGAACATTTCCGCGGGCAGGGGCTTGAGCAACTGGTAGAGGTCGTCGGTGATCGGCCGGTCCCAGGTGGCGATGGTGACCAGCACACCGTCGCTGCGGTCGAACTGGGTGCAGGACACGCGTCCCTCGGACAGCTTGATCCTGCGGACGATCAGCAGGTTGTCACCGTGCATGACCGGGGTGTCCTCGGTGCCGACGACCTCGACCGGCTCCTCGTTGCCGAGCGCGGCGAGCAGCTGGGCGACCTCGAAGGGGGGCTGGCCCTCTTCGAGGTCGCGTGCCGGCGAGCCCTCGGGGAGGTTGCCGATCAGCATGGCGGGACCGCGGCCGCCGAACAGGTCGTAGCGCAGGAAGATGCCCTGGCAGCTGCCGTCCTCTCCGGGCAGCAGCCCGGCGCCCAGTTCGCCCGGCCAGTCGCCCGGGTCCATGGCCAGGACGTCGAATTCCGGCCCTGTGGGCGTTGCGGCACTGCGGCGGCGGAGGAACGACATGCGCCCATCGTACGGTCCCCGGGCCGCGCACGTGCCCGGGGCCGCCGTCCTACACCGACAGGGCTCGCGGCAGGCCCGCGCGGTCGGTGCCGATCTTGCGGTAGACCGCGGAGAGCAGGCGGGTGACGGTGTCGCCGTCGACGCCGAGCGCGGCCGCGATGTCGGCCTCGTCCGCGCCCCGGGCGGCGTGGGCGGCGGCCGCCCGCTCCTGCGCGGTGAGGGCGTCGGTCTCGGTGGCGCGCAGCCGGCGGGGGCGCAGTCCGGCGGCGGCCAGTTCGTCACGGGCGCGCTCGGCGAGGGCGTCGGCGCCGCAGTGAACGGCGGTCTCCAGTCCGCGGTAGAGCTGCTCGGCCGCGTCCTGGAGATGGGCCTCGCGGCGCAGGGCGGCGCCGTGGTCGACCAGGGCCCGCGCCAGTTCGTAGCCGGCGGGCGACCGCTCCAGATGGCTGACGGCCTCTTGGAGCAGTTTGAGCCGTTCGGGCTCGGGGGCCACCTCGGCGGCCACGCGCAGCGCCTGGCCGATGGTGGAGGCGGTGCCGTACTGGCGGGCGCGTTCGACGGCCTCCGCGGCGGTGGCACGGGCCCGGTCGGGGGTGTCCTGCGCCTCGGCGAGCGCGAGGTGGAGCTGCCACGGGCTCCATGCGGGGTTGCGCATGCCGCGCGGGTCGAGGCGCCGGCCGACCGTGCTCAGCTGCGTGATGGCGTCCTTGACCAAGCCGCGCGCGAGCAGCAGCTCGCCGTAGACGGTCTGGGCGTCGGGGAAGGTGACGGCCGCCGGGAAGGGCTCGCCGAACTCATACTCCTCGGCGAGGGCGGTGGCCTCGGTCACCCGGCCCCGGGCCACCAGGATGGTGATGAGGATGGCGACGCTGTACCAGAGCACGGGGGTGCCCCGGCCGACGCGGTCCGCCAGTCGCAGGCCGTCGCGGGCGAAGTCCTCGGCCTCGGCGAGGCGGCCGCGCCGGTAGCGGACGTAGCCGAGGAGGGAGTAGCCGAAGGCGAGATGGGCGCCGCGCCAGCCCTGGCGCTCGTAGTCACCGATGCCGACGGCGAACAGCTCCTCCGCGCGGCCCGGCCGGTCGGCGTACATGTAGGTCATCGCGACGAGGACGGGTACCTCGAATCCGAAGTCCTCGCTGGCCCAGGGCAGGCTGCCGGTCAGGGCGCGGTCGGAGTGGCGCAGGGCGCTCTCGGCGGGCTCGCCGCGCAAGGTGGCGTCCCAGGCGCGCAGTCCGATGATGTACCGCTCGGTGAGGTCGCGGCCGGTCAGCCGGTCGGCCAGGCGGGCCAGCCGGCGGGAGCGGGCGGGTGAGTCCGGCTCGTCGCTGCGGAAGGCGTCCCACATGAACTGCTCTTCCTGCATGCGCAGGCGGGTACGGGCGTTGCCGGCCGTGCGGGCGGCCTGCCCCACGGTGTCGGCGGCCTCGCCCAGCCGGTCGGAGTGGGCGAGGGCCTGGGAGAGCCGGTAGATGATCGCGGCGCGCAGCCCGGCGTCGGCGATGGGCTCCTCCAGCGCCGCGCGGAGGTGGTTCACGGTGGTGGCGGGCTCGCTGAGCAGTGAGGAGCAGCCGAGTTCGAAGAGGACCGCGGCCCGGTCGTCGTAGGCGGGAGGTTCCCGCAGCGCGCGGGCCAGATAACGGCGGGCGGCGTCGGGGGCGCCCGCGCGCGTGGTGTCGCGGGCGGCCTGGCGGAGCTGCGCGACGACCCAGGGGTCGCCCTCGGGATGGGTCTCCAGCAGGTGCCGGGCGGCGACGGAGGGCCCGAGGCCGGCGTCGACGACCGACCAGGCGGCCTGCCCGTGCAGGGCGACGCGGATCGCGTCGGGGATCGCCCGGTAGACGGCGGTGGCGATCAGCGGGTGGACGAACTCCAGGATGTCGCTGCCGGTGAGGATGCGGGCCTTGCGCAGCCGGTCCGCCGCGTCGGCCGCCTCCTCGCCGCCGAGGCCCGCCACACTGGCGGCGATCGCCGGGGAGATGGACGTGCCCAGGACGGCGGCGGCCCAGGCCATGCGCACGGTGGAGGCGCCGAGCCGTTCCAGCCGGGCGATGAGTCCGCTGCCCTTGGCGGCGGCCGCCAGGTCGCGCAGCAGGTGGGCGCTGGACTCCTCGGGGTTCAGCCGCCGGTCGACGACCTTGGCGGTGAGCTCCACGGCCTCGAAGGGGTTTCCGGCGGTGACGGCCCAGCACTCACGGCAGAAGGCGTCGTCGGCGTGGTCGCCGACCGTGGCGCGCACCAACTGCCCGATGGCCGCGGCACTCAGCGGCTCCAGGCCGAGCGGACGGCTCCCGGAGCGGTCGGGCAGACCGCGGAACGCCTCAGCCGTGGGCGGGAGTTCGTCGGGCCGGTAGGCGACGACGACGAGCATGGGCAGTTCCTCGGCGCGGGGCGCGAACGAGGAGAGCCAGCGCAGGGATTCGGGGTCGGCCCAGTGGGCGTCGTCGAGGACGAGGACCACGGGCGCGCGCCGCACGGCGATGTGGGTGAGGACCCAGTCGAGTCCGTCGCCGATGCCCTGGGGGTCGGGGGGCGCGCCGCCCTCGGCGGTGCACAGGCCGAGCGCGGGGCCGACGATGCCGTACCAACTGCCCAGCGTGTTGCGGAGTTCCGCCTCGCCGGCGCCGGCGAGCTGGGGCTGCAGCAGTTGGCGGGCGACGTGGAAGGCCACGCCCTGCTCCTGGTCGCCGCCGCGGGCGAAGAGCACCGTGCAGCCGAGCGCGGAGGCCCGGCGTCGGGTCTCGGTGAGCAGGGTCGTCTTGCCGAGGCCGGCCGGGGCCGCCACCGCGAGCAGTCCGCCGCGGCGCGGGCCGACGTGCTGCTGGGCCCCGTCGGCCCTGATGCCGGTGAGTTCGGCCAGCGCCTCGTCGACGGCCACCAGTTCCGCTTCGCGCTCGAGCAGTGGCCGCCGGGACTTCGGCGTGCGCTGTGTCATGTGTGCACCCCCTGGCCCTGATGGCCCTCGTGGCCCTGACCCGGCGCGCGCCGGAGCACGCCGTTGCCGTAGACGATCGGACGCCTGTCCGGTGACATCTCAGCGTACGCCCACGGGAACGCTGGGTGAGTGGATAGAGGTGAACTGGTGCCGCCTGTTCGCTATCGTCCGCGCCGTGATCGGCTTCTTTCGACATGGCACGTCATCACACGTCATCGCACGCCATCACGCGGCAGAACCACCCGAATGTTCCGTCGGCGCAGGCGTAATACGGAAGAAACGCCGTGCCGCACTCAAGGGCGTTGGACACAGTGGTGGTTCGGACGGACGGAACACCACGGCGCGAGCTTACAGATCGGCATGACGGACCGTCAAGAACGATCAGGGCGGGGGCGCGGTGACGGCCCCGCGGTCGCATGACGGCTTCTCAGGCCGTGGGGACTGGAGTTCGACCGGGTGGCCCACGGGGTTCCCGTGGGGACGGGCGGTCGCGATGCGCGGATCGCGCCGCCCACCCGGGTGAGCCGGCGGCTCGCCGTCGTCCACGGAGCGGGCCGCCGCATTGGCGCCCGGCCCGGAAGCGGCCCGCTACGTCAGGTCGAACTCGCCGTCACGGGCGCCGAGAACGAAGGCGCGCCACTCCGCGGGCGTGAAGACCAGGGAGGGACCCTCCGGGTTGCGGCCGTCTCTCATCGCGATGTAGCCCTCGACGAAGGCGATCTGCACATCGCCCGTCCCCTGGCTGCTCGACTGCCACTCGGCGTTCACCAGATCCAGCTGCGGCTTCGTCCCGCCCGCCAACGGCGATCCGATCGTGCTCTCGGCCACGTCCGCTCTCCTCCCGACTGCGTCGTCCGGGCCAGCCTAGCGAGGGTGCCGGGGCCCGGACAGGTCATGGGAGAACCTGCCCGGCCCCGGTACCGGTTCATGCCCGCTTCACCCTCCGGGGTGTCGGGACCCCCGGCCGCCGGGAGAAGAAGCGCGGGCCGCCGCCACCCGGGTGAGCCGGCGCCCGCCGCACCCCCGGCCACGCGGCGGCCGAGCGCGGCGCTCTGGGCCCGTCACCACGGAATACGCGCCTCCGGCCGCCGATTTCGACGTCACCGGGGCGGGCCGGGGCGAGTGTCCTTAGGGTGTGGCCATGACGCGTCTCGACCCGCAGCGCACGGCACTTCTCGTGATCGATCTGATGGACCGCATCGTGGGCCTGCCGTTGGCCCCGCACTCCGGACGCGAGGTCGTCGCCGCGTCCTCGGCGCTCGCCGCGGCGTTCCGCAAGGCGGGGGCGCCGGTGTTCCTCGTACGGGTCGAGCGCCCGGGCGTCGACGAGCAGCCGCCCGGCAGTGACCTGGTGGCGGGCCTGGCCGAGGACGGTGACACCGTGGTCGTCAAGCGCACGGTCGGCGCGTTCCACCGCACTGGTCTGGACGAACTGCTGCGCGGGCAGGGCATCGACACCCTGGTGCTGTGCGGCGTCGCGACCAACATGGGGGTGGAGTCGACCGCGCGGGCCGCCGCCGACCACGACTACGAACTCCACTTCGCCGAGGACGCGATGGCCGCCCTGACGGCCGAGGAGCACAGCGCCGCCGTGGCCCAGGACCTCCCGCGCTTCGGAGAGGTCGCCACGGCCGCCGGGCTCGCCGCCGCCCTGTGGAACTGATCGGCCGCGGCCGGGACGCGGACGTCTTCGCCCTCGACGGCTCCCGCGTACTGCGCCGCTACCGGCACGGCGGACCGGCCCGCGAGGAGGCCCGCCTCATGGCGTACCTCGCCGCGCGGGGCTGCCCCGTGCCCCGCGTCCACGAGGTGACCGACTCCGACATGGTCATGGACCGGCTCACCGGTCCCACCATGGCGCAGGACCTCGGCCGCCGCCCCTGGCTCGCCCACGCGCACGGACGCACGCTGGGCCGCCTCCAGGCCGCGCTGCACCACGTCGCGGCCCCGGACTGGCTGCCGCGGCGCTTCCCCGCCGGCGGGGACGGCGACGACCGCGTCCTCCACCTGGACCTGCACCCCGAGAACGTGGTTCTCACCCCCGGCGGACCGGTGGTCATCGACTGGCGTACCGCCGCGGCCGGCGATCCGGCCGCCGACGCCGCGCTGACCGTGGCCGTGCTGCGCGGGGTCGTGCTCGGCAGGACGCAGCGGGCCGGGGTCCGGGTCCTGCTGCGCGGCTTCCTCAAGGAGTGCGCCGTGGACCCGGCCCCGCGCCTGGCCGAGGCGGTCGCCGCCCGGCTCTCCGACCCCAACCTGCGGCCGGAGGAGGCGGAACGGCTACGCCGGCTCTCCCCCCGGACACCGGGCGGCAATTGAGTCGCCTACCGCGGCGCAGGGCACCTAGCCTGGGACGATGGCTCCCCGCGTGATCGTTCTCAACGGCGGCTCCAGCTCGGGCAAGTCCGGCATCGCGCGCTGCCTCCAGGCGTTGCTGCTCCCGGAGACCTGGCTCACCTTCGGCGTCGACACCCTGGTCGAGGGGCTGCCGGCCGCGCTGCGCGCCTCGGAATCGGGACCCGGCATCGCCTTCGGCGCCGACGGCGAGGTCACGGTCGGAGCGGAGTTCCGGGCGCTGGACGAGGCCTGGGCGCGGGGCATCGGGGAGATGGCACGGTCGGGGGCGCGGGTGATCGTGGACGAGGTGTTCCTCGGCGGGGCGGTGTCGCAGGACCGCTGGCGGCGGGCCCTGGACGGGCTGGACGTGCTGTGGGTCGGGGTGCGCTGCGCCCCCGTGGTGGCCGAGGGGCGGGAGACCGCGCGCGGCGACCGCGTGCCGGGAATGGCGGTCGCGCAGGCCGGCCTGGTGCACCGCGGAGTGATCTACGACCTCGAAGTGGACACGACACAAACGGAGTCCATGGACTGCGCGCGGACCATCGCCGCCCGCGTTTCGCCCATGTGACGAGTGCGACCAGGGGCGCGACGCGGGACCCGTCCTGTGGTTTCATGGGCTCATGCGCACGAACATCTGGAATTTGGGGCCGCTGTGGCCCTGCCGCCGTGCGCATCACTTCGACCAGAGCTGTCGCCGGGGCTGACGTCCGCCCTCGTCCCGACCGACCCTCGTCGACGCCTCCCCGCGGTGCCGTGAGGCGTCAGGCGTTCATTGCTCTGGAGCGATTCCCATGGCCCTGCACGACAGGGCGGGCGGTCCCACCCCGCTCGTCCTCCCCCAGTTGCGCGCCCTCGTGCGCGGCTACGCCGAAGCCGTCGCGGACGGCACGCACCAGCCCGTCCACCTGGCGGACCAGCGCTGGTACACGCGACTGCATCAAGACCCCTACGTCGACGTCTGGCTGATCACCTGGCCGCGCGACACCTCCACCGAACTCCACGACCACGCGGGGTCGCTCGGCGCGCTCACCGTCGTCAGCGGCGTCCTCACCGAGCACCGCTGGACGTACGACCGCGAGGGCCACGGCCGGATCACCGGACGCGAACTGGCGGCGGGCCGCGGGGCCGGCTTCCCCCTCGGGCATGTGCACGACGTCGTCAACGCCTCCACAGCGCCCGCGGTGAGCGTGCACGCCTACTCGCCGCCGCTGACGGCGATGGCCTACTACGCGGTCGACGACACCGGCTCGCTGCGCCGCACGCGTACGGTGCTGACCGACGCGCCGGAACCGGCGGCCGCCCTGCCGGCCCCTCCCGTGCCGGCGCTGTCCCCGTCCGCAGTCCTCCCGGAGGCCGTCCGATGACCGGGCCCGCCGCAGCCCCCGTCCCGTCCGGCATCGACCGGATGCTCGCCCGCGCCCGGGACCGTCTGCGCAGGATCGGCCCCCACGAGGCGGCGGCCGAACTGGCGGCGGGCGACGCCCTGCTCGTCGACATCCGGCCGGCCGCGCAGCGGGCCCGGGAGGGCGAGTTCGCCGACGCGCTGGTCATCGAGCGCAATGTGCTGGAGTGGCGGCTCGACCCGCTCAGCGACGCGCGCATCCCCGAGGCGACCGGGCACGACGTGCGCTGGATCGTGGCCTGCTCCGAGGGCTACACCTCCAGCCTCGCGGCCGCGTCCCTCCACGACATCGGGCTGCCGCGCGCCACCGACCTCGAAGGCGGCTTCCAGGCCTGGCGGGCCGCGGGGCTGCCGGTCACGGGCGGCGAGGAGCCGCCAGGAACGAGATGACCTCGGCGAGGAAGCGCTCCGGCTGGTCCTCGTGGACCAGGTGCCCGGCATCGGTCGTGACCAGTCGCGCGCCGGGGATGCGTGCGGCGATCCGCTCGATCCCCTCCTGGGAGACATGACTGGCCGGGCCGCCGGTGATCACCAGCGCGGGGCAGGTGATCCGGCCCAGCAGCTCCCACCAGCCGGGATCGGGGGCGTTGATCCACCGGTTGACGGCCGCGACGACCCGCCAGTCGAACGTCTCCCCGCCGTCGGGCGCGGTGGGCACCGCCCGCGGCGGCACCGCGGGGTCCGGGGGCACGGGCTCCTCCAGTACGAGCGAGGTCAGCCGTTCCGGACCGGCTGCGGCCAGCAGGTACGCCACGACCGCGCCCATCGAGTGCCCGACCAGGGCCACCTGTCCGAGGCCGAGCGCGTCGAGAAAGCCCGCGACGTCGTCGCGCATGGCCTCGAAGGCGTACTCCCCCGGCCACTGGCTCGCGCCGTGGCCGCGCAGATCGGGCGCGTACACCTTGTGCGTCCGCGCCAGCGCGGGGACGACCGGCGCCCAGTCCGCGCCGTCCGACCCGCGCCCGTGCAGCAGGACCAAGGGCGGGGCCTCGGGATCACCCCAGGCGCGGTAGGCCAGCCGGATGCCGTTCACGTGCATCGTACGAAGATCTTCCACACGCCCGACGCTACCCCGGCGCCGGGAGCCTCATTCGTACGGGACCACGGCCACCGGGCAGAGCGCGTGGTGCAGCACGGCGAACGCGGTCGGCCCCAGGCAGGCGGGCTGATGGGTGCGGCGGCCGATGACCAGCAGGCACGCGCCGGCGGCGGCGTCGACGAGCGCCTGCGCGGCGTTGCCCGCGACGACCTCCTGCGCCATCTCCACACCCGGCGCCTTCTCCCGCCAGGGGTCCAGCGCGGCCGCGACGGCGTGCTTCTCGCCCGCCCCGATCTCCGCGCCGCAGGCCGGGTCCATCGCCGCGGGGGCGTACCGGTACATCGGCGGATAGGACCAGGTGTGGACCGCCCGCAGCGGCGTACCGCCGCGCTGTGCGGCCTCCACGGCGAATGCGGTCACGTCGGCGGCGCCCTGCCGCAGGGCAAGGCCCAGCACGACCGGCCGGGGGTCCTGCACCTCGGGCGCGCGGCCGCTCTCGCGGACCACCACGACGGGACGCTTCGCGCGGGCCAGCGTGGCCTGGCCGACCGACCCCACGACGTAACCGGACAGCCCGCTCAGTCCCTGCGAGCCCAGCGCCAGCAGCTCGCTCCGCCCGGCCTCCGCCACCAGCAACTCCGCCGGCGGGGCGTCCGCCACGTCCGTGGTCACCGCCAGTCCGGGATGGGTGGCCGCCAGCTCCTCCGCGGCCTCGCGCAGCATCCCGTCCCCGTACGGGTGACCGCCCGCGTGCACCACCCGCAGCGGGACGTTCCGCCGCACCGCCTCGCACGCCGCCCAGCGCACCGCCGCACGGCTCTCCGGCGACCTGTCCAAGCCCACGGTCACGGGTCGGATCATCGGACGCGCCTCCCTCCACCCACCACCACCCCCACAGTAGGCGCCCCCGCCCCGCGCGGCGCCCCGGTGACCGCCCGATCAGGTCAGCCGCAGGTCCCCCGCCCGGCTGTCGCACCGCACCCGCCCGGCGGCGAACGCGATCTCGACCGCGACGCGCCCCGTGTGCTCCCCGTACTCCTCGCCGACCGCCGTCACGAGCTGCCCGAGGTGGGCCCCGAACGGCGTCCCCTCCGCGATCGGCCCGACCTCGACCCGGCCGTGCGCGCCCATGTCGTACCCCGTGTGCGGCTGCCCCTCGTCCACGATCAGGCACCAGTCGGAGCCGGTGGTGAGGTGCACGGACCTCCCGGCGGCGTCGATCAGCCACATGTCCAGGGGGCCGCTCCGAGCCGCGGCCTCAGTCCGGTGCCAGGAGGTGACCACGCGCTCCAGCCGCCTCCCGACGAGGGCCACGGCGGGCAGCCCGGGTCCGTGCACCGGGCAGGGCCGATCCCTGGGGGGGGAGTCGTTCCTGCGGGCGGCCGTACCGGGCGGGGCGCAGAGGGCGTTCGTCGTTTCCGGCACGGCGCCGGAAGGCGGCGTTCCCCGGATGCCCCCGCGGCGGTTCGCGCGGACGGCGACCGCCGCCCACGCTCCCGGTGCCGGGCCCGCACCCAGAGCTCGTACGGGTACCGGTATCGCGCGCCAACGTGCGGAACCGGCGCATATTCTGACGCAGCGTCAGCCAGGCTGGCCGGCCGCCGCACCGGCCGGCGGCCGCGCGGGACGACCGAGGCGTTCCAGACACTGGGCCTCGTCGGCGCGGCTGGCCTGGGTGTCGGGATGGCCCGCGCCCAGGACGCCTTCGCGGGCCGCCGCCACCTGGCCGTGCAGCACCAGTGCCTCATCCCACTGCCCCAGCCAGCCGAGCGCGACGGCGGCCTCGCGGCGGCTGACGAGGGTGTCCCGGTGGTCGGCGCCGAGCACGCGTTCGCGGGCGTCCGCGACCGCGCGGGCCTCGGCCAGCGCGTCCTGCCAGCGCCCGAGGCGGCCCAGGTTGAGGCCGAGGCCGTGCCGGGCGCGGAGGGTCTCGGGGTGGTCCGGGCCGCTGACCCGGGCGCGGATCTCCGCCAGGTCGGTGTACAGCGCGCACGCCTCGGCGTACATGCCCATCCGGCCGAGGCAGGCGCCCAGTTCGTACCGTGCGGCGAGGGTCTCCGGATGCTCGGGGCCCAGGGCGCGGGCACGCGTGGCGGCGATGCGGTCGTACTCCAGGCGGGCCTCGGACCAGCGGCCCAGCAGGTCGAGCAGATGCGCCGTCTCGCCGAAGGTGGTGAGGGTGTCGGGGTGGTCCGGGCCCAGCACCCGGGCGCGGGAGGCCCCGACCTCGGCCGCCAGGGTGTGGGCGTCGGCGGTGCGGCCCAGGCGGCCCAGCGTCACGGCGAGGTTGTGCCGGCAGTGCAGCGTGTCGGGGTGGTCGACGCCCTGCCGGCGTTCACGGGCGGCCAGCACGGTGGCGTACGCCGCGTGCGCCTCGGTGTGGCGGCCCAGCCTGCCGAGGGTGTACGCCGCCTCCTGGAGCGCGGCCAGCGTGTCGGGGTGGTCCGGGCCGAGCCGGCCCGCACGCGCGGCGGCGACGTCCTCGTACGTACGCAGCGCCTCGGCGGCGCTCGCCTGCGGCCGGCCCTCCGCCACCCGCAGGCCGGGCGGCCCCGGCTGCAGTCCGGCCCGCCGCGCCCACGGCGGCAGGTCCGGCCGGGCCGCCGGGTCGGGGTCGGGGGCGGCGGCGCCTCGCAGCGGCGCCAGGCGGGCGCTGACGTCGGACGCGCTCTGCGGACGGTGCGCGGGCTCCTTGGCGAGCAGATCGAGGATGAGGCGGTCCAGCCCGGCGGGGAGGTCCGGGCGGTGCTCGCGCGGCGGCACAGGCGGGGTGTCGCGGTGGCCCACCAGCACGGCCCAAGCGTCGTCGTAGTCGAACGGCGGGGCGCCGGTGGCCAGTTCGTAGAGCACGCAGCCGAGCGAGTACAGGTCGCTGCGGTGGTCGATCTCCTCGTCGGCGCCGATCTGCTCCGGCGACATGTAGTGCGGGGTGCCCATGGCGACGCCGGTCCCGGTCAGCCGGGAGGTGAAGCCGATGTCGTGGCCGAGCCGTGCGATGCCGAAGTCGCAGATCTTGACGGCGCCGTCGGTGAGCCGCACGACGTTGGCGGGCTTCAGGTCGCGGTGCACGATGCCGCGCGCGTGCGTGTACGCGAGGGCGTCGGTGATCTGCGCGGCGATGTCGGTGACGTCCGCCACGGGCAGCGGCTCGCCGCCGTTGTCCTCCAGCAGCCGGCGCAGGTCCCGCCCCTCCAGGAGCTCCATGACGAGGAAGAGCACGCCCTCGTACTCGCCGAAGTCGTGCACGACGGTGATCCCGCGGTGCGGCAGCGCCGCCGCGACCCGGGCCTCCCGGCGGAACCGCTCCTGCAGGACCCGGCCCGCCGACGGGTCCATCGTCGGGCTGAGCTGCTTCAGGCACTTGACGGCGACCTCCCGCCCCAGTGCCTCGTCCTCGGCCCGCCAGACCTCGCCCATACCGCCCCGGCCGATACGTTCCAGCAGCCGGTAGCGTCCCTGCAGCAAGGTGTCGCCGTCGTGTACCGCCTTCATGCCGCGCGCCGCCCCCGTCGTTCCCTGACTCGCCCCTCCCCCAGTATGGCCGCGCGGGCGGCCGATCGGCATATCGCCGTTGGGCGTATCCGCGACGGGCAGAGCGCGATCAGATCCCGGAGCGGGCCCGCTCGCGCAGCCGGTACGCCGACGGATGCGTCCCCGGGCCGAGCCGGCCCACCGCCTTCAGGATGTGGCCGGGCGGCAACTGCCAGCGCAGGTACGACGGGACCGCCCGCAGCACGCGCCCCGTGGCGCGCAGTCGCCGTACGGTCACGGGCACCGACGGCGCGGGCCGCCCGTACAGCTCGTGGGCGAAGGGCGGCAGCGCGGCGTACGCCAGGTCGGCGGCCTGCCGCCACAGCGCCTCGCGCAGGGGCAGCAGCGCCGTGGGGACGGGCGGCCTGCGCAGGAAGGCGTGGACCTCCAGGGCCTCGGGTGTGAGGGCCAGTTCGGGCCGGATCTTCTCGAAGTACACCGACAGCTCCGCGGTGTCGGCCGGGACGCCCGCCGGGTCCAGGCCCACCAGGCGCGCCGCCTCGCGTTGTTCGTCGACGTAGGCGTCGGCCTGCGCCTCGCTCAGCCGGTATCCGGAGCCGCGGGCGACCGACAGATAGGAGTCGATCTCCGCGCAGTGCACCCACAGCAGCAGTTCCGGGTCGTCGACCCCGAACCGCGCGCCGCTGTCCGGGTCCTGCGCGCTGAGCCTGCGGTGGATGCCGCGCACCCGCGCGCCGGCCCGCTCGGCCTCCAGGGTCGTCCCGTACGTGATCGTGCCGACGAAGTCCGCCGTCCGCAGCAGCCGGCCCCAGGAGTCCTTGCGGAAGTCGGAGTTCTGCGTCACGCCCCGTACGGCCCGGGGGTGCAGTGCCTGCAGATACAGAGCCCTGACTCCGGCGACCCACATCATGGGGTCTCCGTGCATCTGCCAGGTGACCGATGCGGGCCCGAAGAGCCCGGGGTCCGTGTCGCGCATGGCTCCCCCTTCCGGATGGGCCCAGCATAGGACCGCGCGCTCCGATCGGCGCTCTGCCGCACCGGGCGGCGCGAACACCGCCCCGAGGCCCGGGCGCCGGACTCCGCCGCGCCCCTTGCCGTGTCCTCAGCGCACGAGGGTGAACCGGACGGGCAGACCCGGTGCCGCCTGGGCCGCTGCGGCCAGGTGGCGTTCGGGGACGACGCCGATGACCGGGTAGCCGCCGGTGGTCGGGGAGTCGGCGAGGAACAGCACGGGCCGGCCGTCGGGGGGCACTTGGACCGCGCCGACGACCATGCCCTCGCTGGGCAGTTCACGCTCCACGGCCCGCTCCAGCGCGGGGCCCGTCATCCGCAGCGCGATGCGGTTGCTGCGCGGGGAGACGGCGTAGCGGCCCGCGGTGAGGGTGCGCAGCGCGACGGGGGTGAACCAGTCGTCGCGCGGGCCGAGGAGGACCGGCAGCACCAGTTC
This sequence comes from Streptomyces sp. NPDC058691, assembly GCF_042714775.1. Taxonomy (NCBI): domain Bacteria; kingdom Bacillati; phylum Actinomycetota; class Actinomycetes; order Kitasatosporales; family Streptomycetaceae; genus Streptomyces; species Streptomyces sp. NPDC058691. Next base: position 51,864 of record NZ_JBHXSO010000003.1, read on the forward strand.
GCCCGGCGGGCCCTGCCAGGGCGGCAGGTCGGTGTGGACCGGCGGGCCCGCCGGTTCGCCCAGCGGCAGCACGTCGCCGTCCTTGAGCGGCGCGGGGCCGAGTCCCGACAACAGGTCGGCGGAGCGGCTGCCCAGCACCTCCGGCACGGCGACACCCCCGTCGACGGCCAGGTAGCTGCGCACTCCGCTCGCGGCGGGGCCGACGTCGAGGACCGCGCCGGCCGGGACGTGCACGGGCTCGGCCCAGGCCGCCGGGCGGCCGTCCACCCGGACGGCCGCGGGGGCGCCGGTGACCACGGCCGTGAGGGCGCGGCCGGCCCGGACGGCGACCCCGGTGAGCGTGGTCTCCAGGGTGGCCGCCCCCGCGGGATTGCCGGCCAGGCGGTTGGCAAGCCGGTGCGCGGGCCGGTCCAGGGCCCCGGAGCGGGCCACGCCGAGCGCGGCGTGCCCGTACCGCCCGAGATCCTGGACCGTGGTGAGGGCTCCGGCCCGTACGACGTCGAGAGTGCCGTCGCTCACGCGTCCCCCTCCGCGTCCCCGACGGGCGTGAAGCGCACACGCGTCCCCGGCACAAGGAGCGCGGCGGGCTCACGCCCGAGGTCCCACAGACGGACCCCGGTCGTGCCGATCACCTGCCAGCCGCCGGGCGACTCCCGCGGGTAGATGCCGGTGTAGTGGCCGGCGAGCGCGACGGAACCGGCGGGGACGGCGGTGCGGGGCTCGGCCCGCCGGGGCACGGCATGGCGCTCGTCCATGCCCGTCATGTAGGCGAAGCCGGGCGCGAACCCGCAGAAGGCGACGCGGTGTTCGGTGGCGGAGTGCAGCCGCACGACCTCGTCCCGCGGCACCCCCCAGGCCTCGGCGACCACGCCGAGGTCCTCGCCGTCGTAGCGGACGGGGATGTCCACCAGGGGGCCGCTGTCCGCCGGCAGGGGCCGCACCGGCCGGTCGCGCAACGCGGCGCGTACGGCGGGGAGATCGGGGACGCCGTTCAGCAGCACGGTCCGGTCCCCCGGCACGATCTCGCGGACGGACGCGAGGGCGCCCTCGCCCCGGCGGCGCAGGAGTTCGGCGTGCCAGGCCTGGGCCTGCTCGGAGGAGTCGAGGTCGAGCAGGAGCGCGTCCTCCCCGACCGGGAGGAGCCTCATGCGAAGGCCTCCAGCCCGATGCCGGCCTCGCCGAGGGCGGTGCGGACCCGGCGGGCGAGGTCCACGGCGCCGGGCGTGTCCCCGTGCAGGCACAGGGACCTGGCGCGGACCGGGACGGTCTCGCCCGTGATCGCGGCGACCTGGCCGTCACGGGCCAGGGCGACGGCCTGCCGTACGACGTGGGCGGGGTCGGTGATGACCGCGCCGGGCGTGCGGCGCGGTACGAGGGTTCCCTCCGCGGTGTAGGCGCGGTCCGCGAAGGCCTCCGCGACGGTGGGGAGCCCGAGTTCCGCCGCCGCCTGGTGCAGGGCGGAGCCGGGCAGGCACAGCAGGGGAAGTGCGGGGCCGGCGAGCCGGGCGCCGCGCGCGACCGCGAGGGCCTGTCCGGGGTCGGCGACCACGCGGTTGTAGAGGGCGCCGTGCGGTTTGACGTACGCGACGCCCGTGCCGGCGGCGCGCGCGAACACCTCCAGCGCGCCGATCTGGTAGCTGATCTCGTCGGCCAGTTCCTCCGGGGGCACCTCCATCGCCCGGCGCCCGAATCCGGCCAGGTCCCGGTAGGAGACCTGGGCGCCGATCCGGACGCCGGCGGCCGCGGCGCGGTCGCACACGCGGCGCATGATGGCCGGGTCGCCGGCGTGGAATCCGCAGGCCACGTTGGCGCTGGTCACCACGGCGAGCATGGCCTCGTCGTCGGTCAGGGACCAGCGTCCGAAGCCCTCGCCGAGGTCCGCGTTGAGATCCATCACGGTGTGTGTCATGGGTGGTGCCGCTCTCCTCGCAACCGTACGGGCGCCGGCTCACGCGACCTGTTGGTCGATGTCCCGTATGTCGGTGATGAACATGTACCCCGGCGCGTGGGTGATCGCGAACGGCGGACGCGAGGCCGTCAGCGCGGCCTGCACCGTGACGCCGCAGGCCCAGAAGACGGGCACGTCGCCGGGCTCGGCGCGCACGGGGTCGCCGTAGTCGGGGCGGTTCAGGTCGACGATGCCCAGGGCGGCCGGGTCGCCGATGTGGAAGGGGCCGCCCTGGGCATCGCGGACGCCTGGCGTCCGGGCGCCGGCCCGGATCGCGGTGCCGACGAGCCGCGCCGGGACCGGCCGCATGGACACCACGACGGGGCCCCACAGCCGGCCGCCGGGGCGGCAGTATCGGTTGGTGCGGTACATCGCGGCGTTGCGCCCCTGGTCGAGATGGCGCAGCGGTACTCCGGCGCCACGCAGCGCGGCCTCGAGGGTGAAGCCGCTCCCGATGAGGAAGGCGACCATGTCGTCACGCCAGTGGGCGACGACGTCGCGCGGCTCGTCGACCAGTACCCCGTTCTCCCACACCCGGTAGCGCGGGAGGTCGGTGCGCAGGTCGGCGCCGGGGGCGAGCGCGGTGCTCCGGGCGCCGGGACCGGTGATGTCGAGCAGCGGGCACGGCCTGGGGTTGCGCCGGCAGAACAGGGCCACGTCATGGGCCCAGTCGGCGGGCACGGCGATCAGGTTCACCTGCGTGTGGGCCGAGCACCAGCCGGTGGTGAGCCGGGTGGTGCCCTCCCGGAACATCGACCGGGCCGCCGACGGGGTCAGAAGGGATTCCTTCACAGTTGCCACCCTAGATTCTCGTTGAACAATCCGACAAGGAACCTGTTGTCTCGTTCCCGGGTTTTCGATTGACTGAGGCCCTGCGAGCCGCGAGACGAGGGATGTGACATGGCAGCCGAGCTCGATCCGGCCGTTCTGGCCGGCGACCGCGCCCTGCTGGAGCGTTCCAGCACCGCCGACCGGGTCGCGGACATCCTGCGCGCCCGGATCGCCGAGGGTTTCCTGTCCCCCGGCACCAAGCTGTCCGAGGACGCCATCGGTACCGCCCTCGGTGTCTCGCGCAACACGCTGCGCGAGGCGTTCCGGCTGCTCACGCACGAGAAGCTGCTCGTCCACGAGCTCAACCGCGGGGTCTTCGTGCGGGTCCTGACCGTGCAGGACGTGGTGGACATCTACCGGGTGCGCCGCCTCGTCGAGTGCTCGGTGGTCCGCCATCTCGGCGCCCCCCCGTACGACCTGGCGAACGCGGAGGCCGCCGTCGAGGAGGGCGAGCGGACCGCCGGGGACGGCGACTGGCGGGGCCTGGGCACCGCCGACATCCACTTCCACCACGCGGTGGTGGACCTGGCGCACAGCCGCCGGCTGACCGAGCTGATGACCGGCGTCCTCGCCGAACTCCGCCTGGCCTTCCACGCGATGGACAACCCGCGCGAGTTCCACGAGCCCTACCTCGGCCGCAATCGCGAACTGCTGACCGTGCTGCGGGCCGCCGATCTCGTCAAGGCCGAGCTGCTGCTCACGTCATACCTGGACGACGCGGAACGGCAGCTCGTCCGGCGCTACTCGGAGACCATCGCCCTCACGTGAGTCACGTCGTCGTTCACGGTCGGGGGACTGAGCGGGGCAGCTGTCATGGCGACCTCACAGTGGCAGGCGGAGCTGCGGACCGGGCGTGTCGACCAATGTAAGGATTGTTCAACGATCCCTCAAGAGGGCAAGAGGCACTTTCCGTTCGGCCGCCCCGGCCTCGGGGGGCCTCAGGGGGGCCTCGGGGGTCAGGCCAGGCCCGCCGCGATGGCCCGGCGCACGGCGTCGGCCCGGTCCCGGATCCCTGCCTTGGCGAAGAGGTTGTTGATGTGCGTCTTGACCGTGGCCTCACTGATGAAGAGCTTCTCGGCGATGGCCCGGTTCGGCAGCCCCCGGCCGATGAGCGTGAGCACCTCACGCTCGCGGGGCGTGATGTCCCCGGGCAGCGGCTGCGCCGGCTCCGGCGGCTTGGTCCGCACCGTGGCGAGGAGCCGGTCCTGGACCTCGCGGTCGAGCACGGACTGACCCGCGGCGGCCGCCCGGATCGCGCGGAGGATGTCCTGCCGGCCGGCGTTCTTGGTCAGGTAGCCCCGGGCGCCTGCGCTCAGCGCGGCCAGGATCGAGTCGTCGTCGGCGAAGGTGGTCAGGACGACCACGGCCACCTCCGGGTGTTCCTCGCTGAGCCGGCGGGTCGCCTCGGTCCCGTCCATCACCGGCATGCGCAGGTCCATCAGCACCACGTCGACCGGCCCGGCGGCCACGGCGGTCAGCACCTCGGCCCCGTTCGCCACGGCCGCGACGACCTCGATGTCCTCGGACAGGGCGAGCACGGCCGCGAGCGGCTCGCGGACGGCGGCCTGGTCGTCGGCGACGATCACTCTCGACCGCTCGGGGTCACCGGTCCGCTCACTCATCGGGGATCACCGCCTCCACCTGCCAGCCGCCCTGGTCCGGTCCCTCGGTGACCGGACCCGCGGTGATGCTCCCACCCAGCAGGGCGACGCGTTCGCGCATCCCGATCAGTCCCATCCCGCTCCCGGCGCCCACGGTCACGGTGCGGGTCGCCGCACGGTTGCGGATCGTCAGAGTCGTCGAGGAGGGGGCGAACGTCAACTCCACGCGGACCTCGCCGCCGGGAGCGTGCCGGGCGGCGTTGGTGAGCGCCTCCTGCGCGATCCGCAGCAGATTCTGTGCCACCGGGGCCGGTACCTCGCGGACGCTGCCGCTGATGCCGAGCGCGTCGCGGTGGCCGGACGACTCGAGCATCGCGGTCAGGCTCTCGACCAGCGGCAGGGCGTCCTCGCGCAGCGCGTGCACGGTCCACTGCGCCTGCTTCAGGCTGTCCCTGACCATGCTGTGCGCCTTGGCGTTGGCCTCGCGGACCTTGTCCAGGTCCCCGGTGTCGATCAGCGCGTCGGCCAGTTCCAGCTGCATGTTGATGCCCGCCAGCGAGTGCGCCAGTACGTCGTGCACGTCCCGGGCGATCCTGCTGCGCTCGGTCAGCACGGCGGCCTGCGCCTCGGCCCGGGCGGCGCGTTCGGCGGATTCGGCCGCCGAGAGCGCCGCTCGCACGGCCTTGTGGTGGCTGCGGTTGACGATCCCGGCCAGCACCGGGGCACCGGCGGCGAGTCCGACGGCCCAGGGCAGTACCTCATGGCCCGGCCCGAGGCGGAGGTACAGGACGCCGCCGCACAGCAGACTGCAGAAGAGCGCGAGGACCAAGGCCTGCCTGGTCTCCAGCCGGTATCCGATGTGACCGCTGATGAAGAAGGCGAAGAGATAGGCCGATCCGACGGTGGCGGTACCGATCAGTGCGGCCGCCGCGACGATGCCGATCGTGAACCAGACCAGAGCGGCCCGCCGGGGCACCTTCGTGTCGGGAAGGGCCCTGACGCCCAGCGCCGCGCAGTTGACCACGAACAGTGCGAGCACCACCAGGCCGCGGCCGCTCAGGCCCATCGGCCGGATGGTCAGCGCCCCGGCGACGATGACCGCGGCCGGGATGACCCATTGCACCCGGTGGTCGCGCAGGGGAACCGGCCGTGGGCCGGTCCCGGGAGGCGGGGTCGGCCCGTGCGGCGGGATCTTGGCTGCGGGCATGGCCCGACCATAGTCCACCGGCGTTCCGGGCCGCCTCACCGTCACACCACGTGGTCGAACGCGGGCCTGACCTGCGCGGTCTGCCGGGTGCGGCTCACCATTCGGCTGCGGACGAAGATCGTGGCCAGCCGTGTGACCACCTCGGTGAGCGCCATGAGCACGAACGCCGCCACCCAGGCCTGGCTGCTGCTGATGTGGTGGGCCATGCTGAACCGGGCCACGTCGTCCGCGCCGCCGCCATGCTCCACCCACATCTGGAAGACCATGCGCCCGCCCATGCCGAGCACCCACAGGGCCGCCGCGACCGCACCGGCCTTGATCAGGATGTGCTCACCGGCGGCCCGGACCCGGGTGTACACACCGCCGGTGATGCCGAGCACGGCACCGACGCCGATCAGGGACCCGATCAGCACCAGGTCGTTGCCCGCTGTGGGGATCGAGTCGAGATACGTGTGGGCCACGAACGCCACGATCCCCAGCGGGATCAGGAACGTCACCGGGCGCAGCCGGTCTTCGCGCAGTTGCCGGAAGACGACGAGGATGAGAGCGATGTCGGTGATCCACTCGGTTGCTGTCATGCCCGTAAGCCTGCTGCGGCAGGCCCCGCCGCACCTGGACCCAGGGGTGGATCCCGGGGTGGAGATCGACGGCCGGCCGCTGCCCGGGCCCCGTGAAGCTCCTCCTAGGACTCCCCCGCCACGGCCCGGCGAATCGCCGCCGCGAAGATCGCCGGGTACTCCACCGGCGCGAAGTGCCCCACTCCGTCGACGAGTTCGAGGGTGACGTCGGCGAAGAACTCCGCCAGCCGGTCGGACCACTCGCGGGGGAAGAGCGGGTCGGACTCGGGCCACAGCACCGTGGCCGGCACGGAGATCCGCTCCTCCGCCGCGGGTGCCTCCTCCGTGAGCGCGTTCGCCACCGCCCCCGCACCCGCCCGGTACCAGGCGAGGGACGCGGTGAAGGAGCCCGGCGGGCCGTAGGCGGTGACCAGGCGGTGCAGCCGCCCCTCGTCGGGGGTGAAGGACGGCCCGGACCAGTGCGTCCAGAAGTACCGCAGGTAGGCACGCACGGCCACCGGGTCCCCGTCGATCAGTTCCTCGGCGAGCGGGAGCCGGTGGAACCACTGGTACCAGAACTCCCGCTGCGCGTCCGGGTCGAGGATGCGCCGCCCGGTGCCCGGGAGCGGCGGGGTGACGACGAGCGCGCGCACCGCGTCCGGATGGTCGCGCGCCACGGCCTGCGCGACGCGGCTGCCGATGTCGTAGCCGGCCAGCACCGGCCGCTCCAGACCCAGTTCGCGGACCAGCCCGAGAACGCTGCGCGCCTGGGCGGCCGTGCCGTACTGCTCCGCGGGATCGGCGGCGTGCTTGTCCGAGCCGCCGAAGCCCCGCAGGTCGGGGACGATCACGTCGCAGGAGCCCGCCAGCAGGGGGACCACATCGTGGTAGTCGCCGCGGTCGCCCGGCCAGCCGTGGAGGAGCACGACCGGCGCACCGGATCCCCAGCGGTCGTAGGCGAGCCGGAATCCGTCCACCGGTGCGCTGTGGGGCATGCCAGACCTCCCGGGCCGAGTCGATCACCGGGTGCCACGCTACCTCCCGGCGCATTACCTCCGGTAAATCTGCACACCGCACACGCCGACGACATATCGCGCCCGACCGGTCGTCCGGTCCCCCCTTCCACACGCGACGTTTGATCCGGAGTGCCCGGTTCCGCCATGGGCGGGCAATCGCCCCCGCGTGAAGAAGTTGACACCAAGCCGTGGGAATTCGGGAACACCCGTGAAGTCGAGAATCCGAACCACATTCGAACAGGCGCACCGGCAATTGGCTGGGCCACGCGGCCCCGTGCTTGGATCCTGGTCGGTGGCGGGAGGTCCTCCCTGATTCGCCACTCGATATCTGTCAGCACGAAGGGAAGAACCATCATGAACTTCACCCCCCAGGTCGAGACCCGCGAGATTTCCGACGCCGACCTCGACAACGTCTCCGGCGGCCTCGTGGGCGGCCTGGTCAGCAACGTGACCGGCACCGTCGACTCCATCGCCCCGGTCACGGGCACCGTCGCCGGCGTGGTCGGCACGGTCGAGGGCCTGACGGGCCTCAACACCGGCGCGGTCACCGGCCTGGCCACCGGCCTCGTCGCCGGTCTCTGAGACGGCACCGCAACCGTGGGCCCCGGCAACCTCCCTACCGGGGCCCACGGGCGTGCCCGCACCATGTGTCCAGATGGCCCCGATAACGAGGAATGCGGCTGAGGGAAGAGTCCCGTGGAGTTCCGTCAAAAAGCCCTCACCAAACTGCAGTCGCCCGAGGAGCTCGATCTCCCGGTGCGTTTCGCAAAACCGCGGGGCCTGCTCGTGATGTCCGTCACGATTGCCGTGGCGGCAGCCGCCGCATTCTGGGCCGTCACCGGTTCCGTGGCATCGAAAATGAACGCCCCGGGAATTCTCACGCACGGCCAGGGCAGTTATGTGCTGCAGAGCCCGGTGGCCGGACAGGTCACCCGGGTATTCGCCGAGGAGGGGCGGCGGCTGGCCGCCGACGCGCCCCTGCTGAAGGTGCACACCCCGGAGGGCGACACCCTGATCCGCACCGTGGCCGCGGGCCGTGTGACCGCGCTGGCGGCCACCATCGGCACGGTCGTCACCGTCGGCACGGACGTCGCGGCCGTGGAACGCGTCGCCCATGCGGACGACCCGCTGACGGCCACCTTGTACATACCCGCCGGCAGCGCCTCCTCGGTGCCCGTCGGCGCCGCCGTCGACCTGACCGTCGAATCGGTCTCGCAACAGCGCTACGGCGTGCTGCGCGGTCATGTGCGGGCCGTGGGCAGGACCGTGCAGACGACCCGGCAGATCAGCGCCTACCTCGGTGACGGCCAGCTGGCGCAGGCCTTCGCGCGCGGCGGGCGGCCGGTCGCCGTCCTGGTGCGGATGGACACCTCGCGCCGCACCGAGTCCGGGTACGCCTGGTCGTCCTCCGACGGCCCGCCGTACGCGCTCGACTCCATGACCCTGGCGGGCGGCGCCGTCCACCTCGCCGCCCAGCGCCCCCTCGATTGGCTGCTCCCGTGACCGCGACCGCTCCCCCGCCCCAGGTCGGCCACCGGCGCGGCGACACCCGCCCCCGGCCCAAGGCGCGCAAACCGCGCCGGTACAAGGCCGTGCGCACCCCCACCGTGCTCCAGATGGAGGCGGTGGAGTGCGGCGCCGCCTCCCTCGCCATGGTGCTCGGCCACTACGGACGGCACGTCCCGCTGGAGGAGCTGCGGATCGCCTGCGGCGTCTCCCGCGACGGCTCCCGGGCCGGCAACCTGCTCAAGGCAGCCCGCGGCTACGGCCTGCGCGCCAAGGGCATGCAGATGGAGACCGCGGCGCTGACCGGGGTCCGCACGCCGGCCATCCTGTTCTGGGAGTTCAACCACTACGTCGTCTACGACGGCATGGGCCGCCGCCTCGGCCGGCCCGGCGTGCACGTCAACGACCCCGACAAGGGCCGCCGTTTCGTGCCGTTGGAGGACTTCGACACCAGCTTCACCGGCGTCGTCCTCACCTTCGAACCCGGCCTGGACTTCCAGCGCGGCGGGCGCAAGCCCGGCGTGCTGGCCGCGCTGCCCGCCCGGCTGCGCGGCACCGGCGGCACCCTGCTGACCGCGCTGCTGGCCAGCCTGCTGCTGGTCGGAGTGGGCGCCGCGCTGCCCGCGCTCAGCCGCACCTACATCGACCTGTTCCTGATCGGCGAGCAGACCTCGCTGCTCGGCGTGCTGTTCGCGGCGATGGCCACCATGGTGGCGCTCACCGCCGCCCTCACCGCGGTGCAGCAGTCCAATCTGCTGCGCGGCCGCGTCATCTCCTCCACGCTGGGCAGCGCCCGCTTCCTGCGCCATCTGCTCCGGCTGCCGGTCGCCTTCTTCACCCAGCGCAGCCCCGCCGACCTGGTGCAGCGCCTGCAGTCCAACGACACGGTCGCCGAGACCCTCGCCCGCGACCTGGCCTCCGCGGCGGTGGACGGGATCGTGGTCGTCCTCTACGCCCTGCTGTTGTGGACCTACGACCCCCAACTGACCGTCCTGGGCGTCGGGATCGCGCTGCTCAACGTGGTCGCCATGCGGGTCGTGGTGCGGCTGCGCGCCACGCGGACGCAGAAACTGCGGGCCGACAACGCCCGGCTGACCAACACCGCCTACACCGGCCTGCAGTCGATCGAGACGATGAAGGCCACCGGCGGCGAGAACGGCTACTTCCGCCGCTGGGCTGGCCAGCACGCGGTCACCTTGGAGGAGCAGCAGCGGCTCGGCGTGCCGAGCGCCTGGCTGTCGGTGGTCGCGCCCACGCTCGCCACGCTCAACAGCGCGCTCATCTTGTGGATCGGCGGTCTGCGGGCGGTGGAGGGCCACATCTCCATCGGCCTGCTCGTCGCCTTCCAGGCGCTGGTCACCCGTTTCACCGCGCCCGTGACCCGGCTCAACGGCGTCGCGGGACGCATCCAGGACTTCGCCGCGGACGTCGCCCGGCTCAAGGACGTGGAGAACTTCCCCGTGGACGCGCTCTATTCGCGACCCGAGGCCGAGGCGGGCACCCGCCGGCTCAAGGGCCATGTGACGCTGGAGGACATCACCTTCGGCTACAGCCCGCTCGACAAGCCGCTGCTGACCGGGTTCTCGCTCTCGGTCGCCCCCGGGCAGCAGGTGGCGCTGGTCGGCGGCTCCGGCAGCGGCAAGTCGACGGTCTCCCGTCTGGTGTCCGGTCTGTACAGCCCCTGGGAGGGCGTGATCCGCATCGACGGGCAGCGCCTGGAGGACATCCCCCGCAGCGTGCTCGCCGCGTCCGTCTCCTTCGTCGACCAGGACGTCTTCCTCTTCGAGGGCACCGTGCGCGACAACGTGGCGCTGTGGGACCCGTCCATCCCCGACGAGGACGTGGTGACCGCCCTGCGTGACGCCGCCCTGTACGACGACGTGATCGCCCGCCGCCCCGGCGGGATCCACAGCCGTGTCGAGCAGGACGGCCGCAACTTCTCCGGCGGGCAGCGTCAGCGACTGGAGATCGCGCGGGCGCTGGTGCGCCGCCCCAGCATCCTGGTGCTGGACGAGGTGACCAGCGCCCTGGACGCGACGACCGAGCAGGTCATCATCGACAACCTGCGGCGGCGCGGCTGCGCTTGCGTGGTGATCGCGCACCGGCTCAGCACCGTGCGCGACAGCGACGAGATCGTCGTGCTCGACCACGGCTCGGTCGTGGAGCGCGGGCGGCACGAGGACCTCGTCGCCGCGGGCGGCGCCTACGCCCATCTGGTCAAGGAGCACTGAGGTGATCCCCGTACAGCCCGCGGAGGCCACCGGCGACCCGGTGATCGCGGCCCTCGGCGGCCTCGCCGCGCCCGTGGACTGCGCGGGCCTGCGCAGCCTGTCCCTGGAGGGGCCGCACGTGCTGTGGCTGGTCGTGGCCGGCTCCCTCGACCTCTTCGCCGTCGACGCCGCCCAGCAGGGCCACTGGCACTTCCTCGGCCGGCTGGAGGCGGGCACCCTGCTGCTGGGCCCCGTCGAGGGCCCGCAGCACACGCTCGTCGGCCGGCCGCTGCAGTCCTGCGTCCTGCACCGCATCCCGCTGCGCGAACTGCACCGCCCCGGGTACGACGGCGCCTGGACGTACGACACCCAGGACCAGACCCTCAGCCTGCTGGAGCACGCGTTCGCGCTCGGCGTGGGCCGCAGCCAGCGCGTGCTGTACGAGGCCCCGCTGGACGGCCGCGGCGTCGCGGACGAGGCGGTGGCGGACGACGACATCCTGTGGCTGCCCGTCGCGCCGGGCAGCGTGCAGTACGGCGCCGCTTACAGCACCGAGGCGGCGGGCGACCTCCTGCTCGACGGCGCGATGTGGCAGGGCATGGTCAACCAGCAGTACCGGCTGCTGTCCACGCTGGACCGCTGGATCGAGCGGCTGGAGCAGGCCCACGAGGACCGCACCGCCGCCGGCATCCGGGCCGGCGAGGCCGTCCGCGAGCAGGCCGACCAGGCGCTCCTGGCGTCCATCGCCCGCTCCCGGAAGGCGCCGTCGCGCGCGTCGCACGCGCCCGCGGCCTCCGACGACGCGACCTACGCCGTCTGCCGGGTGGTCGCACGGGCCGCCGGGATCACTCTCGCCTCCCCGTCCGCGAGCGGCGCGGTCAGCGACCGCATCGACCCGGTCGAACGGGTCGCGGTCGGCTCGCGGGTCCGCACCCGCCCCGTACGGCTCGACGGCCGCTGGTGGCGGGAGAACTCCGGCCCCCTCGTCGGCTACCGGGCCGCCTCGGGCATGCCGGTCGCGCTGCTGTGGCGGCGGGGCGGCTACGAGGCGGTCAACCCCGCCAGCGGCAGCCGCATCCGCGTCACGGCAGACAACGCCGCGGAGTTCGCCCCGCGGGCGGTGATGTTCTACCGGCCGCTGCCCGAACAACCGCTGCGCCCCTGGCGGTTGCTGCGCTTCGCCATGCGCGGCACCGGCTCCGACCTGCGTGCGCTCATCGTCAGCGGGCTGATCACCGTGCTGCTCGGCGCGCTGGTGCCGATCGCCACCGGGCAGGTGCTCGGCCGTTACGTACCCGGCGCGGAGACCGGGCTGATCGTGCAGGTCTCGTGCGCGATCATCGTCAGCAGCGTGGTCTCGGCGGCCTTCATGCTGCTCCAGAACCTCACGCTGCTGCGCGTCGAGGGCCGCATCGAGGCCACCTTGCAGCCCGCCGTCTGGGACCGGCTGCTGCGGCTGCCGACGTCCTTCTTCGCCGAGCGCTCCACCGGCGAGCTGGCGAGCGCCGCGATGGGCGTCAGCGCCATCCGCCGCGTACTCGCAGGCGTCGGCCCGGTCGCCGTCCAGTCCTGCACGATCGGCGCGATGAACCTCGTCCTGCTGCTGGTGTACAGCGTCCCGCTGGCCCTCGTGGCGATCGGCATGCTGATCGTGATCGCCGCCGTCTTCCTCGGCCTCGGGCTGTGGCAACTGCGCTGGCAGCGGCAGCTGGTGGAGCTCGGCAACAAACTCAACAACCAGGCGTTCCAGACCCTGCGCGGGCTGCCCAAACTGCGTGTCGCGGCCGCCGAGAGCTTCGCGTACGCGGCCTGGGCCCGCGAGTTCGCCCGCAGCCGGGACCTCCAGCAGCGCACCGGGCGGATCAAGAACCTCACGGGTGTGCTCAACGCGGTCTATCTGCCGCTGTGCTCCCTGCTGTTCTTCGTGCTGCTGGCGGGTCCGGCCCGCGGCTCGCTGTCCGCGAGCGGTTTCCTGACCTTCAGCACCGCCGTGACGATGCTGCTCACCGCGGTCACCCAGCTCACCGGGGCGCTGGTCTCCGCCGCCGCCGCGCTGCCGATGTACGAGCACATCAAGCCGGTGCTCGACCAGGCCCCCGAGGTGCGCGGCGCCAGCACCCAGCCCGGCGAGCTGTCCGGGGCGATCGAGGCCCGCAAGCTCTCCTTCCGCTACTCCGAGGACGGCCCGCTCGTCCTGGACGACGTGTCGCTGGAGGTACGGCCCGGCGAGTTCGTGGCGATCGTCGGCCCCAGCGGCTGCGGCAAGTCCACGCTGCTGCGGCTGCTCATCGGCTTCGACCGGCCCGCGGCGGGCAGCGTGCTGTACGACGGCCAGGACCTCGCGGCCCTCGACCAGGCCGCGGTCCGCCGCCAGTGCGGCGTCGTCCTGCAGAACGCCCAGCCGCTGACCGGCTCCATCCTGGACTGCATCTGCGGCACCGAGAGCTTCACGCAGGAGGAGGCGTGGGAGGCGGCCGCGATGGCCGGCCTCGCGGAGGACATCAAGCGGATGCCGATGGGTCTGCACACCATGATCTCCGGCGGTGCCACGGTCTCCGGCGGCCAGCGGCAGCGCCTCATGATCGCCCAGGCCCTCGTCCGCCGCCCGCGCATCCTCTTCTTCGACGAGGCCACCAGCGCGCTCGACAACGAGACCCAGCGCGTGGTCATCGAGAGCACCCGCGCCCTGCGCGCGAGCCGCGTCGTCATCGCGCACCGCCTGACCACGGTCATGGACGCCGACCGCGTCGTCGTCATGTCCGACGGCCGCGTCGTCGAGCAGGGCCGCCCCGTCGACCTCCTCGCGAACCCCGAGGGCAGGCTCCGCGAACTCGTCCGCCGCCAACTGGCGTGATCACGCCGGTTGACGACGGCCGACGGGGGCCGGGGCGCTGTTTCCGGAGGCCGTGCGGGAAAACGAGGAGGTGGTACCCGTGACCGCAGGCGCTCTACCGGCGGACCGCCGAGATCAGTCCGCCGGACCGCTCCTCGCGCTGCGGCGGGGTGCTGATCGGGCGGCCGTAGGCGGCAGCGCGCTCGCGCAGGGTGTGGCTTTCGGCCTCCCATCCGTGGCCGGCCAGCCAGCCCACCGGGTCGTCAGGCATCTCCGAGACCCACATGGACGCCGCCGATCCCGGCGCGGCGTCCGCGCCGAAGCGCTCGATCACGCCGCGCGAGCCCAATGTCAGCCCCATCCGACTGCCTGCCGCCGACTGCGTGCCGATTCGGGCCAGCAGTAGCTCCACCGCGTCCTCGGGCAGATAGATCAGCAGTCCTTCGGCGATCCACACGGTCGGCACGGCCGGGTCGTGCCCTGCGGCAGCCAGCGCGCCTGGCCAGTCCTCACGCAGATCCACCGCGACGGTGATCCGTTCGCAGCGTGCGACCGCCCGCTCCTGGCGCAGCACCGATGCCTTGAAGTCCAGTGGCGCGGCGGTGTCGACCTCGAACAGCCGGGTGCCCTCGGGCCAGTCCATCCGGAAGGCCCGGCTGTCCATGCCGGCGCCGAGCAGCACGACCTGCCGGACCCCGGACGCGGAGGCCCGCCGCAACAGGTCGTCGAGGAACTTCGTCCTGATGACGATGGAGAACGACACGGCCAGCCGGCGGCGTCGCGCCGCCTCGTCATCGGGCAGCGGCGGCGAGGAGGGCCACAGGCCGCCGGCGGCGGCGAAGGCCTGTGCCAGTGGGTCGCGGAACAGCGCGTTCTCCCGCGCGGTCTCCAGCGCCCGCACCCTGGCCACCCCCACCGCCGTGGCCCACACTCCCGACGGCTGCACCCGCTTCTGCCCACCAGTCACCGTGCCAGCCTAGAGGTGCGCCCCATGGCGCGGGCGGTTACGGTCTTCCCTCCCGCCTACACCAGCGTGTGGGGGGCGGCAAGATCAGGCGCACCGTTGCCGCTACAGGACTTCGTAGTGCCGACCCGGGCCTGAACACGCAGACGGTGCGAAGGTGGACGAGTACCGCCCCGCAGAGGGCGGCCCCCTCAATCGAACGACCGCACACTCCGGCCGCGACCGGCCCGGGCATTCACCGACCGGTCCGGCGGCCGGTGAGCGGACAACCACCCCTGAACGCGAGGGAAGTCACCTTCATGCGCCACAAGCGCACCGCCCGCCGGCTGGTCCGCCACCTGCTCACCGGGCACCACACCGTCCGCCATATGACGGGCCACTTGGTCGTCCCGCTGCTGATGTGCCTCGGCATGGGCCTGGCCTACCTCGGCGCCTTCCACGCGCCGCAGGCCCACGCCCACGACCTCAAGGTCGCCGTGGTCGGCACCTCGGAGCGCCACCGACTGCTGGCCCAGACGATCAAGGACAAGGCCGGTGACGCAGTGGACGTCACCACCCTTCCCGACCGGGCCACGGCGCGGCACCGGATCCTGGACCGGGACCTGGTCGGCGCGTACGTCCCGAGCTCCAAGCGCCCGGAACTGATGGTCGCCGCGGCCAACTCCAGCACCTCCGCCACCGCCGCCGAGGAGATCTTCACGGCAGTGGCGGCCGGGCAGGACGACCCGCTGAAGGTCACCGACCTGTCGCCACCGGCCGGCGGCGACCCCGGCAATCAGGGCCTGTTCTTCGTGCTGATCGCGCTGACCATCGGTTCCAACGCCTGTGCCGTGGCCATCGGCACGGCCGGTGCCGCGCTCAGGGTCTGGACACGGGCCGCCGTCGGCCTCCCCGCCGCACTGGCGGTGAGCGTCATCGGTGCGCTGCTGGCCGGTCCGGCCTTCCACGTCGTCGACCACGACCTGCGGGGGGTGTGGGCCATGGCCTGGCTGTACACGGCGGGAGCCATCACCTTCGGTATCGGCCTGCACGCCTTCCTCAAACGCTTCACGATGCCGCTCCTGATGGTGCTGTTCATCATGCTCAACTTCACCTCCTCCGGCGGCGTCTTCGAACCCGAGTTGCAGAACGGCTTCCTCGGCGCGTTGCACGCCTTCTGGAACGGAGCCGGCTTCGTCGAAGGCGCCCGCAGCCTGCTCTACTTCGGCTCGGCGGGCCTCGGCGGCCGGCTGCTCTCCCTGGTGCTGTGGTTGCTCGCGGGCCTCTTGCTCGTGGCCGGAGCCCACGCCGCCGAGCGGCGCGCCCGCCCTGCCGTGGCGCCCGTCCTCCCGGACGAGGCGGGCCCCGGCGCAGCGAAGGTCAGGGCCGCCGCTGTGTGACCGGGATCGGCTGGGCCGTGCGGTAAAGGCGGAGCACGACCAGGGAGGCGACGAGCCCGTCGCCACTGCGCGGATCGAACTCGGTGAGTTCGTGCCACCGGCTGAGCCGGTACGCCAGCGAGTTCGGGTGCAGGTGCAGCGCGCGGGCCGCCGCCGCCACCGACAGACCGTGGTCGGCGAATGCGACGACGGCCTCGGCCAGGTGGGAGTCCGTGCGCGCGGTGGCCACGGCCTTGGTGAACAACGGCGCGAGGCGCTCGGCCTGTTCGCCGAGGCTGGCGGCGAGCCAGGTGTCGGCGAAGCGGACGACCTGACGCTCCCCGGCCGCCTGGGACAGCGCCTGGGTCGCGTCGGTGATGCTGTCCACCGCCCCGGCCAGGCCGGGCCGCGGAAGACCCACACCGGCCGCGCTGCCGGACTCCGGCGGAGAGATCGCCGCGATGGCCGCGGTGACCGTGTCCTGATCGTGCCGCTGCCCCAGGACCAGGAGCCGGGTGCCGACGGTCGCGCAGTGGAGTTCGCCGGGCAGCGCGGCCAGCCGGTGCCGCAGTTGTTCCGTGCGGTCGTCCGGCCAGTCCTCGGCGCGCAGGCACAGCGCCTGGAACTCGCCGTCCGGTGCGTAGCCGAGCGCCTGGGCCAAGGCGGCCGCCGGTTCCGCCTGGACGGGATCGGCGGTGAGCGCGGCGAACAGCCGGTGGGCAAGCGTGGCCCGGGTGACCTGGGCACGCCGGAGTTCCTCGCCGTAGGCGTCGGAGGCGTTGCCCATGAGGATCCGGAACCACGTCCAGATGAGAGCGACCAGATAGGCCAGCTCGCCGACCTGCTCGGATTCGTCGGCCGTGGCCCGCCGCAGGATCATGTTCCAGACCTCGCGGTAGTTGATGTGGTAGGCCCCCAGCAGCAGTTCGATGGACAGACCCTGCTGGGCGCGCCGCCTGCCGAGTTCCCGGGCGTGTGCGATGTGCTCCTCCCGTGGCGGGCTCTGCTCGGCGATGCCGGCCAGCAGCATGCGGCCCTGGTACAGCACGAACCGGCGTTGCTCCTCCTCGGGCACCAGGGCGTAATCGGGGATCTCGGCCCGGATTCGCCGGACGACCTCGTGACTGGTCTCCGGCAGGTCCCCGGCGATGTGCGCGCAGATCCGGGCGACGGCCTGCCGGGCCGCGTCCGAGAGCGGCACCGGCAGATCAGGGTTCGTCGATTCCACGAATTCGAGCCTAGCATTTTCGACTTTTCGCCGTAGCCCAGCGAATTCCGTAGTGAAAAGCTCGAAACATCGGATGCACGCACAGGCAGCGGCGCCTGCCGGAATCGAGGTTGGACATGCCAGGCGACTTCACCGTTGGCGACTACCTTCTCGCCAGGCTCGCGGAGATCGGCATCAGGCACCTGTTCGGGGTGCCGGGCGACTACAACATGGCGTTCCTCGATCACGTCATCGACCACGACCGGATCCGCTGGGTCGGCAATGCCAACGAACTCAACGCGGCCTACGCGGCCGACGGCTACGCCCGCTTCGCCGGGGCAGGCGCCCTGCTCACCACCTACGGGGTGGGCGAGCTCAGTGCGATCAACGGGATCGCGGGCGCCTACGCCGAATACGTGCCGGTGATCCACATCGTCGGCGGACCGTCCACAGCGGCGCAGGAGTCCGCCGTCCTGGCCCACCACACCGTCGGTGACGGCGACTACCGGCATTTCCTCCGGGCGCATGGCGAGGTCACCGTGGCCCAGGCCTATCTGAGCGCGGGCAATGCGCTCGCCGAGATCGACCGGGTGCTGGCCACCAGTCAGCGAGAACGCCGTCCCGGCTACCTGGTGCTGCCCACCGACGTGGCGGAGAGCCCGGCCGAGCCGCCGGCGGAGCCGCTGGTCGTGCCGGAGCCGGAAGCCTCGGCCCGGGTGCTGGCACGGTTCACCGACGCCGCGCGCAGCGCACTGGCCGGGGCCCGCACGGTGGGGTTGCTCGCCGACTTCCTGGTCGACCGGTTCGGGGCCCGGGACGAGGTGGCCGGACTGGTCGCCGCCGGGCAGGTCCCGAGCGCGACGCTGTCGATGGGCAAAGGCGTGCTCGACGAGGGCGACCCGAACTTCGCCGGCACCTACTGCGGCGCCGCCAGCACGAAGCGGGTGCTCGCCGCCGTCGAACAGGCCGACCTGCTGCTGTCGGTGGGCGTGCGGTTCGCCGACTCCACCACCGGGGCGAGCCACGGCGTCGACCCGGACCGGACGATCGACGTGCAGCCCTTCACCACCCGCATCGGCGACCGGCTGTTCGCGCCCCTGCCGATGCGCGACGCGGTCCGTGCGCTGACCGCGTTGGTGGCCGATTCCGGGCGGTCATGGGCACGCTCGGATCTTCCGCCGATGCCGCCCGCCCTCACGGACGGGCTCACGGACGAACTCACCGACGATCTGCGCCACGCTCAACTGTGGTCGGCGGTCGAGGAGTTCCTGCGGTCCGGCGACATCGTGCTAGCCGAGCTGGGCACCTCGCTCTTCGGCGCGCAGGCGATGCGGCTGCCCGCCGGGACGACGTTCGTCAGTCAGCCACTGTGGGCCTCCATCGGGTACACCCTCCCGGCGGCCCTCGGCGCACAGCTCGCTGCGCCCGGGCGGCGCACGATCCTGCTCATCGGGGACGGCTCCGCGCAGGTGACCGCTCAGGAGATCGGCACCCTGCTACGGGAAGGCTGCACGCCGATCGTGCTCCTGGTCGACAACGGGCGCTACGCCATCGAAGACGCGCTTCACGGCAGGGAGCGGCCCTTCAACGACATCCCCCGGTGGAACTGGACGCTGCTTCCGGCGGCCATGGGAGGGTCGGCGACCACGATGCGAGCGGGCACTGCGGCCGAACTGAGCGCGGCACTGGGCCGCCTCAGCGATGCGCCGTCCGGCCTGGTGCTGCTGGAGGCCGTGCTGCCCGCCTCGGACGTCCCTGACGTACTGCGGGCCGTGACGCGGTCGCGCGCCGTTACCGGCGGTTCCGGCGGTTCCGGCGGTTCCGGCGGTTCCGGCCTAGCGAACTGACCCCGGCGACCGCCCCAACGACCGCCCGGCACCAGGGCACCGGAGGAACCGAGACTCATCTGCCGTCACAACACCTGACTTGTGAAAACCAAGTCAGCCATGGGATGCTCTCTCCACCTTCAGGATGTTTTTCATCATCCTGAATAGGTGCGCCACCTCACCCCGGAGCAGAAGTCGACGCTCCCACTCACCCCCCGTCCCACGGAGATCGCCGTGCATCAGCCCCCCGTTCCGCTGCCGCTCGCCCCCGACACCCATCTCGCCGCACTGCGCCAGGAAGCGGCCGTACTCGAACAGTTGCTGCGCACCGCCGATCCGGCCACGCCGGTGCCCACCTGCGGCAACTGGACCCTGCACGACCTGGGCGTCCATCTGGGCCAGGCGTCCCGTTTCGCGGCCGCGGTGGTGCGGACCGGGGAACTGCCCCGCGAGCAGTTCGCCCCGGCTGCCGGCGAGCGGATCGCCGACTGGTACGCCGAGGGCGCGGCCTCGCTGCTGGCCACCCTGGAAGAAGCCGACCCCGCCGCACCGTGCTGGGCGTTCGGCATGGAGGACGCCACGGCGGCGCTCTGGTTCCGCCGCGCGACCTTGGACCCGGCGGTCCACCTGGTCGACGTCCAACTGGCCACAGGGGCCCGGGTGCACGTCGATCCGCTGATCGCGGCCGACGGCGTGGACGAGGTGTTCGCCCTGATGGTCCCCAGGGTCTGGCACAGCAGCGAACAGAAGCCGCTGCCCGCACCCGTGGCGCTGCGCACCACCGACACCGGGCACGGCTGGCTCATTCAGCCGGGCGACGTCCCGCACGCCCGGCCGGTGGACTCCGGGCCCGCGGCGGCCACGGTGGAGGCTCCCGCCGCCGACCTGCTGCTCGCCCTGTGGAAGCGGCAGCCCGTCCGGCCGGAGTGGATCAGCGGCGACGGCGCCGCGGCCGACGCCCTGCTGACGGCCACCCTGACGCTCTGATCACCCGTCACCCCACCAAATCCACTGCGGGGCCCCGCCGCACATCTCGGCGTCCCGTCTCTCCGCGCAAACCGAACAGTCTCAGGAGACTTACCGTGTCCGAAATACTCCCGCCGCACTCCCGGCGGAGTTTTCTCTCCACCTCTGCCGCCGCGATGGCCGCGGCGACCGCCGGTTCCCTCGGTCTGCTCACCACGCAGTCGGCCGTGGCAGCCGAAGGTCCCGACCGCGGACGGCCGGCAGGCAGCGGCGCGAGCGGTCCCGGCAGCGTCTCGCAGGCACCGCATCTCCCGCCGGGGTTCACCAAGACCTTCAGCAGCCGGTTCGTCCACGCCGGCGGGCTGCGGCAGCACGTGGTCGTCGGCGGCACCGGCCCTGCCCTGCTGCTGATCCACGGCTGGCCCGAGACCTGGTACGCCTGGCGCCTGTTGATGCCCGCGCTGGCCCAGAACTTCACGGTCGTCGCCGTCGACCAGCGCGGCATCGGCCTGACCGACAAGCCCCAGGACGGCTACGACACCGGGACCCTGGCCGCCGACCTGGCCGCGCTGATGGACGCGCTCGGCCATCAGCGGTTCGCCGTGGTCGGCCACGACACCGGAATGCCGATCGCCTACGCCCTGGCCGCGGATCACCCGGAGCGCGTCGAGCGCCTGGTCGTCGCCGAGGCTCCGCTCCCGGGCATCAGCACCTCACCGCCGCTGTTCGGCCCCGAGTGGCTCAACAACCGGGTGTGGCACATCGGGTTCAACCGGCTCGCCGAGGTGAACGAACTGCTCGTCAGGGGACGGGAAGAGATCTTCTTCGGCTTCGAGTTCGACATCAACGCCGCGAAGAAGCTGCCCGATCACGCCGTCGAGCACTACGTCCGCACCCTTGCCTCCCACCGCGACGCACTGCGCGGCAGCTTCGGCTTCTACCGGGCGTTCGACACCACGCTCGCGCAGAACGTCGAACGCCAGAAGACCGGCCTGCTGACCATGCCGGTCCTGGCGATCGGCGGAGCGCTGAGCATCGCCGACGGGGCTGCGGTCACCATGAAGGCGGCCGCACACGACGTGCAGACCCTGGTCATCCCCGACTGCGGTCACTGGGTCGCCGAAGAGGCGCCCGAGGAAATGCTGGCAGGCCTGACCACGTTCCTGGCCCCCCACCGCGCCCAAGCATGAGGCCGCGGCCCCACGCCGCCGCTTCGCACCGGTAGCCGGCCCCCTGCGCCCACGCGTCACCGGCACGAGCCCGCCACCGCCGTGGCGGGCTCGTGCCGGTGCGGTTCAGGCGTCCGTGACGACGTTCTCCAGTGGTTCTCCGGCGACGAAGCGGCCGATCTGGGAGCGCAGCAGGCGCTTGACCCGCGGCAGGAAGGCGGAGGTCGCGTTGCCCACGTGGGGGCTGATGAGCACTCCCGGAGCGTGCCACAGGGGGTGACCCGCGGGCAGCGGCTCCGGGTCGGTGACGTCCAGCGCCGCGCACAGCCGTCCGGACTCCACTTCGGCGAGCAGCGCCTTGGTGTCGACGACGCGGCCGCGGGCGATGTTCACCAGCAGGGCGCCATCACGCATCCGCGCCAGGATGGCGGCGTCGACGAGGTGGACGGTGGCGTCGGTGAGCGGTGTGGCCAGGATGACCACGTCGGCGCGTGGGAGGAGGTCGTGCAGGTCCGCAAGGGCGTGGACGGGGCCGCGGGGCGCACTTCGGGCCGTGCGCGCGACCCTCAGCACGTCGCACTCGAACGGCGTGAGCCGGTCCTCGATCGCGCTTCCGATCGCCCCGTAGCCGACGATCAGCGCGGTGCGGTCGGCGAGCGCCGAATGGACACCGCCGCGCCACTCCTCGGCGACCTGGCCGTGGACGAACTGCGGAATGCCGCGCAGTGACGCGAGGGTGAGGGCCAGCGCCAGCTCCGCCACGCTCGCGTCGTGCACCCCGTGCGCGTTGCAGAGCACGGTGCCGGACGGGACGTGGCCGCGCACGTGGTCGGTACCGGCGGTCAGCGTCTGCACGACGCGGGGCCGGGCGCCGTGCCGCAGCGGGCGTGTGGCGATCTCGGCGCCCTTCCAGTACGGCGGCACGTAGAAGTCGACCCCGGTGGGGTCGGCGGGGAACGTGTCCTCGCCGTCCCAGTGGACGTAGACCGGGCCCGCGGGCAGACCAGGAATCTCCGCGGGCGGAATCGGCAGCCAGACGGTCGCGCCCGCGGCTGCGGGGGCAGGGTTCGCTGTATCGGCCATGGAACACGAGGCTATGCCAGTCCCGGCCGCTGATTCCATCGCCGGCCGCCTCCGGGCGGCGGACCGCCCGGGCCGCATCCGAGAACGGCCCCGGCAGAACCGTCATTCGTCGATCCAACGAACCATGTCGGTGTAATTCCGACTTTTCGCCGTAGATTGACCGATTTCCTGGTGGAAAGCTCGAAGTGTCGATGAACAGAGTCGACAGCCGCACCCGCCGCGGCGTCACCGAAGGGATGCCCAATGACTGGAATGACTGGAATGACTGGTTCGACACTCACCGCCGCCCGGACGGCTTTTCAGGCGATCGACGAGGCGATGGCCCTGATCGACGCGGAGGGGACGGTGGTCGGGTGGACGCAGTCCGCCCAGCAGCTTGTCGGCTACCAGGCCGCGGAGGTGGTGGGCCGGTCCGCCGCGCTCCTGCTTGCGGCTGCCGAGGACCGGGCGAAGGCCTCGGCGTTCTCGGAAACCGGCGGTTCCCCCCGCCGCTGGTCCGGCGTCACCCGGGTCCGGCACCGCGACGGCCACGGGATCGATCTGCGCCTCGGGGTGCAGTCGCTGATCGGACCGGGCCGCCGCGCCCGGTGGGTCGTGACGGCGACCGAGCACGCCACGGTTCCCTCGCGGGTGGCGGACGGTTCCGTGACGGCCTCGCTCCCGGTCTCCCTGCGCCTGCCGGACAACCTGCCGCTCGGAGTCGTGATTCGCGACACCGGGCTGCGCTGCACCTGGGTGAACGACACCCAGGGCTTCAAGGACGGCATTCCTCTCGAACAACGGCTGGGGCGCACGCTGAGTGAAGCGGCGCCCGGCACTGAGGCCGAAACGCTCGAGGGGCTGATGCGACAGGTGCTGGAGAGCGGTGTCCCGGCGACCAAGGTGGAGTACCGGCCTTTCGCGACGGCGCGGGTACGCGCGGAACGCACGTTGGTCGCCTCCTACTTCCGCCTGGACGACGCGCACGGCCGTGCGCTGGGGGTGTGCGTCGTCAGTGTGGACGTCACCGACAGCCGTCGGGCGCGGGAGCGCCTGGCGATCCTGGGCGAGGCCAGTACGCGGATCGGAACCACCCTGGATGTCATGCGGACCGGGCAGGAACTGGCCGACCTGGCGGTGCCGTCCCTCGCGGACTTCGTCGCCGTCGATCTGGCGGAGTCGGTGCCTCTCGGCGAGGAGCCCCTGCCCCGCCTCGGCCCGGAGGGCCGTGACATCTCCGCCTTCCGCCGCGCGGGCCTGGCGTCGGTCCGTCAGGAGGTCCCGGAGTCCCTGTTCGCGCGGGGGGAGCAGGTCTCCGTTCCGCCGGCCTCGCCCGTCAACGACGTCCTGCGTTCGGGGAAATCGCACTTCGAGCCGATGCCGGGCACCGCCCCGGGTACCTGGGTGAGCCGGCAACCCCCCGCGAGGGTACGGAAGATCCACGACCACCGGATGCACTCCTTCATGATCGTCCCCATCCACGCGCGGGGCGCCGTGCTGGGGGTGGCGCAGTTCGTGCGCGCGGGGGATTCCCCGCCGTTCGAGCGGGACGACCTGCTCCTGGCGGAGGAACTCGTCAGCTGGGCCGCGCTGTGCCTGGACAACGCCCGCCAGTACGCGCGCGAACGAGCCGCCGCGCTGACTCTGCAGCGCCATCTGCTGCCGCACCGTGCCACGGGAGGGTCCGCCGCCGACGTGGCCTGGCGCTACCTTCCCGCCGACGACCACCACGGCGTCGGGGGCGACTGGTTCGACGTGATCCCGCTGCCCGGCGCCCGGGTCGCCCTGGTGGTCGGCGACGTGGTCGGACACGGCATCAACGCCGCCGCCGGCATGGGCCGGCTCCGCACCGCCGTACGCACGCTGGCCGACATGGACCTGCCCCCGGACGAGTTGCTGGCCCACCTCGACGACCTGGTCATCCGTCATCTCGCCGAGGATGCCAACCCCCTGGACCCGGCCGGAGCGACCATGGCCGCCACGTGCCTGTACGCCGTCTACGACCCGGTCACCCGGCACTGCACGATGGCGCGCGCCGGTCACCCTCCGCCCGCGATCGTCGACCCGCACGGCGGGGTGACCTTCGCCGACCTGCCGCCCGGAGCCCCGCTCGGCCTCGGGCTGGTTGCTTTCGAGTCCGTGGAGATGGAGCTGCCCGAGGCAAGCGTCCTCGCCCTCTACACCGACGGCCTGGTCGAGACCCGCGATCAGGACATCGACGTCGGCATGGACCGCTTGGGCACCGCCCTGGCCCGCGCCGGCCGCCCCCTGGAGGAAATGTGCGCGTCCGCGGTGGACGCGTTGCCGGCCAGGGCACCGAGCGACGATGTGACCCTGCTCCTCGCACGGACCCGGTCACTGGGCCCGGGCCAGGCCGCCACGTGGCGGCTGCCGGCCGATCCGGCCGTCGTCAGCCACGCCCGCGCCCTGGCCACCCGCCAACTCGCCGAGTGGGAACTGGAGCACCTGGCCGAGTCGACGGAACTGATCGTCTGTGAACTGGTCACCAACGCCATCCGCCACGGCTCCGGCACGATCGGCCTGCGCCTCATCCGGCACGAGGCGCTGACCTGCGAGGTGTCCGACGCCGGCAACAGCCGTCCACGCCTGCGCCACCCCCGCACCACCGAGGAGAACGGCCGGGGCCTGCTCCTCGTCTCGCAGTTGTCCCACCGATGGGGAACCCGCTGCACACCCGACGGCAAGCTCATCTGGGCCGAACAGCAACTGACACCCGGTCCGTGAGGCAGGCGCGGTCGGACGCCCGCATCCCCTCCGTCATCTGCCTTCGAGGTCGACATGATCAACGAATCCCGTGAAACAGCCACGTCGCGGCAGGAAACGGCGGCTTGGCGCAATCGCTTCCTGCGCCTGCTCGACCGCTCGCCGGCACCCACCGCGATCAGCCGCCCCGACGGTTCACTCATGATCGCCAACCCGGCATTCGCCACCCTGTGGGGCTTGAGTCCCGGACGGATACGTGATCGCAATCTGCTCGATCTCCTGGTCCCCACGGACGAGGACGCGTTGCTCAAAGCCACGGAGGGGCTACGGCACGGGCGCCGCTCCCGTTACCCGATTCACGTCGAGTGGGAGTCTCCCCACGGCTCGACCCGCACCGGCCGGCTCACCGTGGAGGCCGTCAGCGATGAAGTCATCTCCCCGACGCCGCTGCTCGCATTCCTGCACGTCGATCCGGTCGCGCAGGGCAGGGAACCGATCGCCGCACACGCTCTGTCCCCGCGAGAATCCCGGATCCTGGCACTGGTCGCGTCCGGAGCCACGTCCGCGCTGATCGCCCGGTCGGTCGGCCTCACCGCGGACGGCGTCAACTACCACCTGGCCCGGATGAGCCGCGTGCTCCACGTCCCGAACAGGACCGCGCTGGTGGCCAAGGCGTACGCGCTGGGGCTGCTGCGCCCCGCGTGCTGGCCCCCGGCCTCGCAAGAGGGCCGGTGACGTCCGGCACGGAGAGTGCCCGGTCGACAGCGGGGGGCGACCCCGGTCACGAAAGTCCGCAGGGGCCACGGCTGGCGCGACGATACGCCTGCTCACGCTGCGGCAAGTTCGTACGCTTGTCAGAGCAACCTCAGACGGAGGGTCCCCATGAAGATGCTGATCAATGTCCCCGAGACCGTGGTGGCCGATGCGCTGCGGGGAGTCGCCGCCGCGCATCCGGAGTTGACGGTCGACGTCGACAACCGGGTGGTGATCCGCAAGGACGCGCCGGTCGCCGGGAAGGTGGCTCTGGTGTCCGGTGGCGGGGCGGGGCACGAGCCGCTGCACGTGGGCTTCGTGGGACGCGGGATGCTGGACGGGGCCTGTCCCGGCGAGGTCTTCACCTCACCGGTGCCGGACCAGATGGTCCGGGCGGCGGCGGCCGTCGACAGCGGCGCGGGCGTACTGTTCATCGTGAAGAACTACACCGGTGACGTGCTGAACTTCGACATGGCCGCGGAACTGGCCGAGGACGAGGGCATCCAGGTCGCCAAAGTACTGGTCAACGACGACGTGGCGGTGACCGACAGCCTCTACACGGCCGGACGCCGCGGCACCGGCGGCACGCTGTTCGTGGAGAAGATCGCCGGGGCGCTGGCCGAGGAGGGCGCGCCGCTGGAGCGCGTGGAGTCCGTCGCACGGCAGGTGAACGAGGTGACCCGGAGCTTCGGGGTGGCACTGACCGCGGTCAGCACACCCGCCAAGGGCAGCCCCACGTTCGATCTGCCCGCGGGGGAGCTGGAGCTCGGCATCGGCATCCACGGGGAACCCGGCCGGGAGCGGCGGGCGATGATGACCTCAGGGGAGATCGCGGAGTTCGCGGTCGACGCGATCCTGGACGACCTGCGCCCGAACGGGCCGGTGCTGCTGCTGGTCAACGGCATGGGCGCGACGCCGCTGCTGGAGCTGTACGGATTCAACGCCGAGGTGCACCGGGTGCTGGCGGCCCGCGGCGTCTCGGTGGCCCGCACGCTGGTCGGCAACTACGTCACGTCGCTGGACGCGGCGGGCGCCTCGGTGACGCTGTGCCAGGTGGACGACGAACTGCTGCGCCTGTGGGACGCGCCGGTGAGCACACCGGGCCTGCGCTGGGGCGCCTGAGAAGCAGGAGGAGCACGACAGATGAGCGAGGGACCGTCCACCGGACCGGCGACGATCGACGCGGGCTTCATACGCCGCTGGCTCGCCGCGGCTGCCTCGGTGATCGAGCGGGAGGCCGACCGGCTGACCGAACTCGACTCCCCCATCGGCGACGCCGACCACGGCGCCAACATGCGGCGCGGCTTCATCGCGGCCCGCACGGCCGTCGAGAAGGAACCGCCGGACACCCCCGGCGGCGTCCTGGTGCTGGTCGGCCGGCAGCTGATCAGCACGGTCGGCGGCGCGTCGGGACCGCTGTACGGGACCCTGCTGCGCAAGGCCGGCAAGGCGCTCGGGGACGCGGAGCGCGTGACGCCCGAGCAGTTCGCCGAGGCGCTACGCGCTGGGGTCGACGCGGTGGCGACGCTGGGCGGGGCCGCGCCGGGCGACAAGACGATGGTGGACGCGCTGGCCCCGGCGGTCGAGGCGCTGTCCTTCGCGCTCGACAAGGGCGCGGGGCTGGCGGAGGCCCTGGCGGCGGCCGCCATGGCCGCCGACGAAGGCGCGATCGCCACGACGCCCTTGGTGGCGCACAAGGGACGCGCGAGCTACCTCGGCGAGCGCAGCGCGGGTCACCAGGACCCGGGGGCGACCTCCTCCGCGCTGCTGCTGGGCGTCCTCGCCATGACGTCGCGGGAGGACGCGGGATGACCGTGGGCGTGGTGCTGGTGTCGCACAGCGCGGCGGTGGCGGAGTCGGTCGCGCACATGGCGGCGGGGCTGAACGGTGGCGGCGAGGCGGTTCCGGTGGCGGCCGCGGGCGGCACCCCGGACGGCGGGCTCGGCACCGACGCGGAGAAGATCGCCGCGGCGGCGCACTCCGTCGACCGCGGCGAGGGCGTGGCCGTCATAGCGGACCTCGGGAGCGCCGTGCTGACGGTCAAGACGCTGCTGTTGGAGGAGGACGAGCTGCCGCCGGGCACTCGCCTGGTCGACGCGCCCTTCGTGGAAGGCGCGGTGGCCGCGGTGGTCACGGCCTCGACCGGTGCAGATCTGGACGCCGTGGTGGCGGCGGCCCAGGAGGCGTACACCTTCCGCAAGACGTGACGTCCCGGCCCCCGCAGGGTGCCTGGAGACGGCGACGGCCGCCGCGGTGATCCGCGACGGCCGTCTGTGCTTCTGTGCTCCCCGATTCCCGCGTTCCCGCGTTCCCGCGGCGTCAGCCGCGCGCGGCGGCGCGCCCGTAGCGGCGCTCGAAGCGCTCGACGCGGCCAGCGGTGTCCATGACACGGGCGTTGCCGGTGTAGAACGGGTGGCTCGCCGAGGAGATCTCCACGTCGAACACGGGGTAGGTGTTGCCGTCCTCCCAGACGACGGTCTTGTCGCTGGTCAGCGTGGACCGGGTGAGGAAGGCCTGGTCCGCGCTGCGGTCGCGGAAGACGACCGGGCGGTAGGCGGGGTGGATCGCGTGCTGCATGATGCTCCTCCAGTCGGTGCGGTGGGACGGACGGCTACGGGCGGCTACCGGCGACGGTGCCGCGCGGTCGGGCGCCGGATCAGCGCTCCTCGCGGAACTCGACGTGGCGGCCGACGGCCGGGTCGTACTTGCTCAGGACCATGCGGTCCGGGTCGTTGCGCCGGTTCTTCCGGGTCACGTACGTCGTGCCGGTGCCGGCGGTCGACCGGAGTCTGATCACCGGGCGCTGCTCGCTGCGGGCCATGAAGCGGGTCCTTTCTGCCATCGCAATGGTTTTCATTTCCATCGGATGTACCCCTCAACGCGGGGCACCCCCCGCTCATTCCCGCGCTCCCGGGCGGGTGCGGCGAAGATGGAAGGAGGCGCCGCGGGCACCCGCCGGCGGCGGTGACAGGAGGGCTGACACCCATGGCCCGCGGCCCCGCGCCCCAGCAATCCCGGCCCCTCCCGCTGCCCCGGTGGGCCTGGTGGTTCCTCGCCGCCTCGTACGCGCTGATCGCGGCGTGCATCGCCGTCGACGTCGCCAGCGGCCCGGAGACGACCCTGACCCCGGTCCTGGCGGCGCTGCCCGTGCTCGCCGGAGTCAGGGCCCGCCGGGCCCGCGTGCCGCTGCTGACGGGCCTCGTGGCGATCGGCCTGGTCTTCTTCCTGGCCGCGGCCAACAACGGGGTCCCCGCCCTGGTGCACGTCACCGCCGCGGTCTCCGTCCTGGCCGTGACCTTCACCATCACCGGCTCCGTCGTCCTCGTCACCGCCAGGGAACGGGAACTGGCCCGGGTCCGCGGGGTCGCCGAGGCCGCGCAGGGGGCGCTGCTGCGCCCGCCACCGCCCGAGGTGGGCGGCCTGCGGGTGGCCGTGCGCTATGTGGCGGCGGAGGCGGAGGCACGGATCGGCGGGGACCTGTACGAGGTCGTGGAGACCGACTTCGGCGTGCGCGCGCTGCTGGGCGACGTACGCGGCAAGGGCCTGGAGGCCGTCCAGACCGCCGCCGACGTGCTGGGCGTCTTCCGCGACGCCGCCCGCGCCGAACCCGCCCTCGACGCGGTGGCGGCCCGGCTGGACGGCGCGCTGGTACGCCGCGGCGGGGGCGAGGAGTTCGTCACGGCCGTGCTGCTGACCGCACCCCGCTCCGGTGACACGGCCGTCCTGGTCAACTGCGGCCACCCTCCACCGCTGTTGCGCCACGAGGGGACCGTGACGGAGGTGACGCCCGAGGCGTACGCGCCACCGCTCGGGCTGCTGGCGCTGGCCGGCGGCCACTACCGCCCGCAGGCGGTGCCGTACGGGGCCGGCGACCTGCTGCTCCTCTACACCGACGGCGTCTCCGAGGCACGCGACCGGCGTGGCCGCTTCTATCCGCCCGCCGAGCGGGTGGCGGACATGACCGAGCAGGACCCCGACGCGCTGCTGGACCGCGTCCTGCTCGACCTCCACGCCTGGACCGGCGGCGGACTCGGCGACGACGCGGCACTGCTCGCCCTGCGCCGCCCGTCCTGACCGCGCCGGGTCAGATGGGGTCACGCCGGGTCCATGGTCCCGACCTCGGCCAGCGCCTCGCGCAGCCACTGCGTCCAGAACGTCTCCAGCTCGATGCCCGCGCGCAGCACCAGATGCCGCAGCCGGTCCTCGTCGTTCACGCGGCCGGGCGGGAAGTCGCGCCGCTCGATGTCCGTGTACTCCGCCAACTGGGCCTCGTGCAGCGCCAAGTGCCTGCGCATCTCGTCGGCGAGGCCGCGGCCCCCGACCACGGCCGCGGCGCGCATGCGCAGCAGCAGCGGGTCACGGATCGGCCGGGGGTCCTCGACGGCGGCGACCCAGCCGGCCAGTTCGTCCCGGCCGGCGGGCAGCACCTCGTACTCCTTCTTCTGCCCGCGGGCCGGCTGAGCCGTGGGCAGGGCGCGGATCAGGGCCGCCTCCTCCAGCCGCCCGAGTTCGCGGTAGATCTGCTGGTGCGTCGCGGACCAGAAGTAGCGGATCGAGCGGTCGAAGCGGCGCGCCAGCTCCAGCCCCGAGGACGGTTTCTCCATCAGGGCGGTGAGGATGGCGTGCGGGAGGGACATGGCCGCATCCTACGGACGGGTCGCGGTCACAGGGCCGCGGCGAGTTCGGTGCCCTGGCGGACGGCCCGCTTGGCGTCGAGTTCGGCGGCCACGTCGGCGCCCCCGATGAGGTGGACGCCGTGCCCGGCGGCGCGCAGGGCGTCGTACAGGTCGCGGCGGGGCTCCTGCCCGGCGCAGAGGACCACGGTGTCGACCGGGAGCGTGCGGCGCTCGCCGTCGACGGTGATGTGCAGCCCGGCGTCGTCGATCCGGTCGTAGGCGGCGCCCGCGACCATGGTGACGCCCCGGTGCTTGAGCTCG
The DNA here is from genome assembly GCF_042714775.1 of Streptomyces sp. NPDC058691. Classification (NCBI taxonomy): domain Bacteria; kingdom Bacillati; phylum Actinomycetota; class Actinomycetes; order Kitasatosporales; family Streptomycetaceae; genus Streptomyces; species Streptomyces sp. NPDC058691. The sequence continues at coordinate 82,539 of NZ_JBHXSO010000003.1, forward strand.
GTGCGGTGGATCCACCCGGTGGTCTTGCCCAGGCCCGCGCCGACCTTGGTCGTCTTGCGCTGCAGCAGGTGCACGGTGCGCGGGGGCGCCGGCCGCTCGGGGGCCCGCAGCCCGCCCCGGTTCGCGTAGCCGGTGTCGACGCCCCACTGCCGGAAGTACGTCTCCGGGTCCCGGCTCGCGCCCTCGCCGCCGTCGGTGAGGAACTCGGCCACGTCGAAGCCGATCCCGCCCGCGCCGACGATCGCGACCCGCTCCCCCACCGGGGCGCCGTCGCGCAGGACGTCGAGGTAGCTCAGCACGCTGGGGTGGTCCACGCCGTCGATCTCCGGCGTGCGGGGCGCGACGCCGGTGGCGAGGACGACCTCGTCGAAGCCGGGGTCGTGCGCGGCCAGCGTCTCCGGCGTGACGAGCATGTTCAGGCGCAGTTCCACGCCCTCCTCGGCCAGCCGGGTGCGGAAGTAGCGCAGCGTCTCGTCGAACTCCTCCTTGCCGGGCACCTTGCGAGCGATGTTGAGCTGCCCGCCGATCCGGTCGGCGGAGTCGAAGAGCGTGACGGCGTGGCCGCGTTCGGCCGCGGTGACCGCGCAGGCCAGTCCGGCGGGCCCGGCGCCGACGACGGCGACGCGCTTGCGCAACCGGGTGGGCAGCAGGACGAGTTCGGTCTCGTGGCACGCCCGGGGGTTGACCAGGCAGGAGGTCAGCCTGCCGCTGAAGGTGTGGTCGAGGCAGGCCTGATTGCAGCCGATGCAGGTGTTGATGGCCTCCGCCCGGCCCTGTTCCGCCTTGGCGACGAACTCGGGGTCGGCGAGCATCGGGCGGGCCAGGGAGACCATGTCGGCGTACCCGTCGGCGAGCAACTGCTCGGCGACCTCCGGGGTGTTGATGCGGTTGCTGGTCACGAGCGGCACCGACACCGCACCCATCAGCTTCTTCGTCACCCAGGTGTACGCGCCGCGCGGCACGGAGGTGGCGATGGTGGGAATCCGGGCCTCGTGCCAGCCGATGCCGGTGTTGATGATCGTGGCGCCCGCCGCCTCGACCGCCTTGGCGAGGGCGACGACCTCCTCCAGGGACGAGCCGCCGGGGACCAGGTCGAGCACCGAGAGCCGGTAGACGATCACGAAGTCGGGGCCGAGCCGTTCGCGCGTGCGGCGGACGATCTCCAGCGGGAAGCGCGTGCGGTTCTCGAAGGACCCGCCCCAGCGGTCCTCGCGGAGGTTGGTGGCGGGCGCGACGAACTCGTTGATCAGATAGCCCTCGGAACCCATGATCTCGACGCCGTCGTACCCGGCCCGGCGGGCGAGTTCCGCCGCCCGCACGAAGGCCTCGATCGTCTCCTCGACCTCGCCGTCGGTGAGGGCGTGCGGGACGTAGGGGCTGATCGGCGCCTGCAGCGCGCTCGGGGCGACCAGTTCGGCGTGGTAGGCGTACCGGCCGAAGTGCAGGATCTGCATCGCGATACGGCCGCCCTCGCGGTGCACGGCCCGCGTGACCACGGCGTGCTGATCGGCCTCCGCCTCGGTCGTCATACGGGCGCCGCCCGGGTAGGGACGGCCCCGGTCGTCGGGGGCGATGCCACCGGTGACGATCAGGCCGACGCCGCCCCGGGCACGCTCGGCGTAGAAGGCGGCCATGCGCTCGAAGCCGCCCTCGGCCTCCTCCAGCCCCACGTGCATCGAGCCCATGACGACACGGTTGGGGAGGGTGAGGAATCCGAGGTCGAGCGGGCGCAGCAGGTGCGGATAGCGACTCATCGGAATCTCCTCGGGCGGCGGCGCGGCGGCGCGTGGGTGGCAGTCCGTCCTTTGTAGACCAGCCGGAGACGATTCTGCAACTAGTTGCATAAGATCTGGCGCGCCCCCGCACCACGGACGGAGCGCAGACGCAGGGCTTGAAGAAATGCGACACCAGGCCGCCGTACCATCGCCCTCATGGCCGGTCAGGACACGCCGCGGCGCGACACCCGGGGCATCGTCGGCGCCCCGGAGCTCTTCGCGCGCGTGCGGTTCCGGCGGCGGGCCCCGGCGCCGGAGCTGCGGCCGTACCTGGAGCACTACTGGCTGATCGACTGGGACCTGACCGAGCCGTACGCCTCGCACGTCGTGCCGCACCCGTCGGTCAACGTCGTCTTCCAGCGCTTCGCCGGCACGCCGGACTTCGGGGAGGTCGCCGGCATCGGACTGGAGCTGTTCACACAGAAGCTGGAGGGTGCCGGGCGGGTGTGCGGCGTCCAGTTCCGGCCGGGCGGCTTCCGGCCCTTCGCGCCCGCGGTGCCGGTGTCCCACTGGACCGGCCGCCGGGTCCGGCTGGACGAGGCGCTGCCCGGCCACGCCGCCGCGCCGGGCGCCGTGCTCGGGCCGGACGAGGAGGACGAGCGGGTCGCCGCCCTGGACGCCTTCCTGCTGTCACTGGCCCCCGCGCCGGATCCCCAGGCCGACCTGGCGATGGCGCTCGCCGAGCGGATCCGGCACGACCGCGGCATCCTGCGCGTCGCCGCCCTCGCCCGCGCCGAGGGCCTGTCGGTGCGCTCGCTGCAACGGCTGTTCGCCGCCCACGTCGGCGTCAGTCCCAAGTGGGTCATCCTCCGCTACCGCATCCACGAGGCACTGGAACGTGCGGAGTCGACGACGGCCGTCGACTGGGCGGGCCTGGCGGCCGAGCTCGGCTACAGCGACCAGGCCCATCTGGTGCGGGACTTCACGGCGACCGTGGGGGTTCCCCCGACCGCGTACGCGGGCTGAGGGTCCTGCCGAGAGTGACATGAAACGCACCCAAATAGGTCGATACCATCTTGCCTGACATAGCCAAGGAACTTACGCTCATGTCAACGACAGATTTACCCGACTGCGGGAGAGCGAACACCAAGGCGCCATAGGAGGCCGCTGTGATCATCGACTCCGCCACTCTTGATGCCACGTCGGCCTACAAATTGCTGATCGGAAGCATCATTCCCCGGGCGATCGGCTGGGTGAGCACGATGTCCGCGGACGGCGTTCCCAATCTCGCCCCCATCTCGTTCTTCACCGCGGTCGGCCGCAAGCCGCCGATGATCTCGCTCACGTTGCAGCCGCGGTCCGACGGCGTCACGCTCAAGGACACCTTCGTCAACATCCGCGACACAGGGGAGTTTGTGACCAATCTCGCCACGCTCCCGCAAGCGGGCGAGATGCATCGCACCGCAGTCGAATTCGACTCCGGTATCGACGAATTCGACGCGGTGGGCTTGGAGAAGGCCCCGTCCGAGGTGGTCCGTCCCCCACGGGTGAAGGGGGCGCCCATCGCCATGGAGTGCAGGGTGGAGCGCATCATCACGATCGGCGACCTGAACGACCACGTCGTCTTCGGGGAGGTCGTGCGATTCCACATCCGCGACGACATCTACCTCGACAGGGGCCGCATCGACACCGGCGCCCTTCCCGCGGTGGGGCGGCTCGCCGCCGAGTACACCGTGGTCGAGAACGCCTTCACCACGCCGCTCGACGGCGGGATTCTCGACGCCCGCCACGGACGCCGCGTGGGCCGACTCGACGCCAAACCGGCCGACTGGTCACCGATCGACACCGACGAATGGTCCCCCTCCGGATCCGTCACGTCCTGAGTCGCGGAGGCGGGCGGCGCCGCCCGGGCCTGGTTCCCAGCTGCCAGGGGCGTACGTCACTCACTTCTGTCATATCCGGGAAGAACAGGTACGGTGGTGACATGTCATGGTCGGCGACTGAACGATTCGAGGTGCGGCCCGCACCGGGCGGACTCGTCGTGGTGCAGGAACTGCTGAACACCTCGGCCGGCGGCCGGCCCCGGAAGCCGGACCTGCTGGACACCCTCGACTCCGCGCAGGGCTGGCTCGATCGCGTCCTGGACGAGTGGGCGGCGGCCTCGGGCCGCACGCGTGAGCGCGTGGCACTCATCGACCGCGACCTGGACGAGCTCAAGCGGCTGCGCACGCGGCTGCGCCAGGCGCTGGCCGCCCGCGGCGGGAACGGAGCGGCAGACGAGGCGGAAGACGCCCTGCTGGCCGCGGAACCGGTGACGCTCCGGATGGCCGCGGATTCCACCGTCACCGTGGAGCCCCAGGGCGACGGCGCCCGCCGCGTCACCTCCGCGGTACTGGCCGAGTGCCTGCTCTCGCAGACGCTCGGAACCTGGCAGCGCCTGAAGATCTGCCGCCACGACCGCTGCGGCGCCGCCTTCTACGACCACTCGCGCAACAGCAGTGCCGTCTGGCACGACGCGCGCACCTGCGGCAACACCGTGAACCTGCGCGCCTCGCGCGAGCGCCGCCGCGCCCACCAAGAGTCCGAACATCCCGTCCGGCCGTAGGGCGGTCCCCCTACGATGCCGCTATGACGACCACCGGGCGGGACGAGCCGCTGATACGGGTCCTGTACGACGCGTCCCGCCCCGACCTGCGGGAGCCCGGGCGCCCGCGCCCTGTCCGCCTCTATCTGTGGGAGCCGGTCAAGCCGGCCGGCGGACCCGCCCCGCTGGTCGTGGTCTCGCACGGCACCGGAGGCTCCGGCAGTGCCATGGACTGGCTGGTGCGTCCGCTGCGCGAGGCGGGTTTCCGGGTGATGGCCCTCGACCATCACGGCAACAACTTCGTCGACGGCTACGAGCCGGAGGGCTTCCTCCACGTGTGGGAGCGGCCCCGGGACATCTCCTTCGCCCTCGACACGCTCGCCCGGGAAGAGCCCCTCGGCCCGGTCGGCGCGGCGGGTTTCTCCATCGGCGCCTACACGGCGGTGGCGCTGGCCGGTGCCCGTGTCGACGAGCGGATCCTGTGGGCCGTCCTGTCCGGGGCGGTGCCCCTGCCGGAGATCCCCGAATACCCCGATGCGCTGGAGGCGTTGCGGAAGAAGTACCCGGATGAGCGGTCGTCGCGGCGCGCGCTGGAGGGTGCCGGGTCGGACCTGTCCGATCCCCGTGTGGTGGCGGTCTTCCAAGTGGCGCCGGGAGCAGGCGGTTTCGTGACACCGGAGAGCCTGGCGACCGTGCGGGGGCCGGTGGAGATCCGCTGGGGTGGGGCGGACACGGTGAACCCGTACGAAGCCGACACCAGGCCCTATCTGGACCACATTCCCACGGCGAGCGGCCGCTCGGCCGGCCCCGGCGTCCGCCACGACGACTTCTTCGCGCCGGAACCCGCCGACCCGGCCGTCCGCGTCCGGGTCGGCGGGGAGGCGGCCGCCTTCTTCCTGCGGCACCTCGGCTGACCTGGCCCGGCCGCGGGATCCCGGCGGCCCGGTAACCGCCGGGCCCGGCGGTTACCAACTTCTGACCTCCGAACACGCGTCGGGGACACCCTTGAGCGGGCACACCCATCTGTAGGGCGCGAAAACGCCCGTTCCCGGAGACGTACGCATGTGTCGTCGCATCCTGCGACAAGGGAGCCGAGCCCTATGGCAGAGCCGCCGATCACCCCCCGACTGACCCCGATCCCCATCGACGGAACGACTTTGTGCGGGCGCCTGGAGAGCGGTGGCGCGCGGCCCTGCGGAGGGCCCGCCGAGTGGCACGTCCAATGGCTGCCCGGGCACGGCTCGTTCGCGTGCGGGCCGCATATGGCGGAGGCGCGGAGGTTGTTCGCGTACATCGACCGGCATCGCGTCGGCCCGGACTGCAACATGCCCGGCGCGTTGTGGTCGACGGGGCGCTGCGCGGTGCCCCGGAGCCAGGCGAAGGCGGCCTGACCTGACCCCGGGGTCAGGCGCGTCAGCCGGAGAAGGCGTCGAGAATCCGCTCGGCCGCCGAAGTGGCCGTCAGCGTGCCCTCGCGGACCTGGCGTTCGACCTCAGGGGTCAGGCGGCGGACCCCGGGGTGGTCCCGCAGCCGGCCGAGCAGTTCGTCGCGGACCATGCTCCAGGCCCACTCGATCTGCTGGTCGCGGCGCTTGGCCTCCAGCCGCCCGTCGGAGTCCAGGAGCGCGCGGTGCTGCTCCAGCCGTTCCCAGACCACGTTGAGGCCGGTGTCCTCGCGGGCGCTGCAGGTGAGCACCGGAGGCGTCCAGGCGGCGTCGGCGGACTGCATCAGCCTCAGGGCGCCGGACAGTTCGCGGGCGGCGGCGCGCGCGTCGCGCTCGTGCGGGCCGTCGGCCTTGTTGACGGCGATGACGTCGGCGAGTTCCAGGACGCCCTTCTTGATGCCCTGGAGCTGGTCGCCCGTGCGGGCCAGCGTGAGCAGCAGGAAGGAGTCCACCATGCCGGAGACCGCGGTCTCGGACTGGCCGACGCCGACGGTCTCGACGAGCACGACGTCGTATCCGGCGGCCTCGACCACGACCATCGACTCGCGGGTCGCCTTGGCGACGCCGCCGAGCGTCCCGGCCGACGGGGACGGCCGCACGAAGGCCGCGCGGTCCACCGCCAGCCGTTCCATCCGCGTCTTGTCGCCGAGGATGGAGCCGCCGGTCAGGGTGGACGACGGGTCGACGGCGAGCACCGCGACCCGGTGGCCGAGGCCGGTGAGCTGCGTGCCGAAGGCGTCGATGAAGGTGGACTTGCCCACCCCGGGCACTCCGCTGATGCCGATCCTGCGGGCCTTGCCCGTGTGCGGCAGCAGCTCGGTCAGCAGCCGCTGGGCGAGCTCCCGGTGGTCCGGCCGCGTCGACTCCACCAGGGTGATGGCGCGCGCGATCCAGGCCCGGGAGCCGTCCAGCACACCTTTGACGTAGGCGTCCAGATCGAGGGTCGGCGGCATGGGCTCACAATTCGTGGCCGAGCGCGGCGGCGAGCCGCGTGACCAGGTCGTGTGCGGAGTCCGGGATGACCGTGCCGGGCGGGAAGACGGCGGCCGCGCCGGCCTCCAGCAGTTCGGGCACGTCCTGCGGCGGGATGACGCCGCCGACCACGATCATGATGTCCTCGCGCCCCTCGGCGGCCAGTTCCTCGCGCAGCGCGGGGACCAGGGTGAGGTGTCCGGCCGCGAGCGAGGAGACGCCGACGATGTGCACGTCGGCCTCCACCGCCTGCCGGGCCACCTCGGCCGGGGTCTGGAAGAGCGGGCCGACGTCCACCGTGAAGCCCAGGTCGGCGAACGCGGTGGCGATCACCTTCTGGCCGCGGTCGTGGCCGTCCTGGCCCATCTTGGCGACCAGGATGCGCGGGCGGCGGCCCTCGGCCTCCTCGAAGCGGCCGACCAGCGCACGGGTGCGGTCCACGGACGGCGACTCCCCTGCCTCGTTGCGGTACACACCGGAGATCGTACGGATCTGCCCGGCGTGCCGGCCGTACACCTTCTCCAGGGCGTCGGAGATCTCGCCGACGGTCGCCTTGGCGCGGGCGGCGTTCACCGCGAGCTCCAGCAGGTTGCCGCTGCCGCCGGCGGCGGTGGTCAGGGCGCTCAGCGCGTCCTGGCAGGCCCTTTCGTCGCGCTCCTCGCGCAGCCGGCGAAGCTTGGCGATCTGCTGGGTGCGCACCGAGGAGTTGTCGACCTTGAGGACCTCGATCTTCTCGTCGCTGTCCACCCGGTACTTGTTGACGCCGATCACCGGCTGACGGCCGGAGTCGATACGGGCCTGCGTGCGGGCCGCGGCCTCCTCGACGCGCATCTTCGGGATGCCCGCGTCGATGGCCTGGGCCATGCCGCCCGCCGCCTCGACCTCCTGGATGTGCTGCCAGGCGCGGCGCGCCAGGTCGTACGTCAGCTTCTCCACGTACGCGGACCCGCCCCAGGGGTCGATGGCCCGGTTGGTGCCCGCTTCCTGCTGGAGCAGCAGCTGGGTGTTGCGGGCGATGCGCGCGGAGAAGTCGGTGGGCAGCGCCAGCGCCTCGTCGAGGGCGTTGGTGTGCAGCGACTGGGTGTGCCCCTGGGTGGCGGCCATGGCTTCCACGCAGGTGCGTGTGACGTTGTTGAAGACGTCCTGCGCGGTGAGCGACCAGCCGGAGGTCTGCGAATGGGTGCGCAGGGACAGCGACTTGACGCTCTTGGGCTCGAACTGCTTGACCAGCTTCGCCCACAGCAGGCGCGCCGCGCGCAGCTTGGCGACCTCCATGAAGAAGTTCATGCCGATCGCCCAGAAAAACGACAGCCGCGGCGCGAAGGCGTCCACGTCCAGGCCCGCGCCGAGACCGGCCCGCAGGTACTCCACGCCGTCGGCGAGGGTGTACGCCAGCTCCAGGTCGGCCGTGGCCCCGGCCTCCTGGATGTGGTAGCCCGAGATGGAGATCGAGTTGTAGCGCGGCATCTTCTGCGAGGTGTACGCGAAGATGTCGGAGATGATCCGCATCGAGGGCTTCGGCGGGTAGATGTAGGTGTTGCGGACCATGAACTCCTTGAGGATGTCGTTCTGGATGGTCCCGGCCAGCTTCTCGGGCGGTACGCCCTGCTCCTCCGCGGCGACGATGTAGAGCGCGAGCACCGGCAGCACGGCACCGTTCATGGTCATCGACACGGTCATGCGGTCGAGCGGGATGCCGTCGAAGAGCTGCCGCATGTCGTAGATCGAGTCGATGGCGACGCCCGCCATGCCGACGTCGCCGGTGACGCGCGGGTGGTCGCTGTCGTAGCCGCGGTGGGTCGGCAGGTCGAAGGCGACCGACAGGCCCTTCTGGCCGGCGGCGAGGTTGCGCCGGTAGAACGCGTTGGACTCCTCGGCGGTGGAGAAGCCCGCGTACTGGCGGATCGTCCAGGGCTGGTTGACGTACATCGTCGGGTACGGGCCGCGCAGGTACGGCGCGATGCCCGGGTAGGTGCCCAGGAAGTCCAGGCCCTCCAGGTCGCGGCCGGTGTACAGCGGCTTGACGCCGATGCCCTCGGGCGTCTCCCACAGCAGGTCCTCGACGGCGCGGCCGGTGGTCTCCTTGACCGCCGCGCGCCACTGGTCCTCGGTGGCGCCGCTGCCGGCGCCCGGTCCGAGCTCGATCTCGGAGAAGTCCGGGATCCGCATCACGCCACTCCCATCCGGTCGAGAACCGAGGTCAGGACGGCGACCGCGTCGCCGCCCGCGAAGACGAACGCGTCCACGCCGGCCTCCGTGTACGCCTGCTCCCGCGCGCCCGGGCGGCCGGCCAGGAACACCGGGCCCGCGCCCGCGGCCTTGAGGGCGGCGGCCACCTCGGCGGCCTGCTCCTCGTACAGCGCGTCGCTGGAGCACAAGCAGGCCACCTGGGCGCCGCTGCGGGCGAAGGCCCCGGCCACGGAGCCGGCGTCCACGGACACCGGGTCGTGGACGGGCTCGATGCCGCCGGCCTGGAAGAGGTTGGCGGCGAAGGTCACCCGGCCGGTGTGCGCGGCGGCGGGGCCGAGAGCGGCCAGGAACACCCTGGGGCGGGCGCCGGTGGCGGCCAGGTGCGCGTCCGAGCGGGCGCGCAGCGCCTCGTACGCCTCGTCGCGGCGGACCCTCGGCAGGCCGCCGGAGGGCGCGGCGGGGGCCGGGTCGCGCTCGACCGGCGTCTCGGAGAGCAGCGGGAACTCGCTGACGCCCGTGATGGGTTCGCGGCGCTTGGCCAGCGCCTTGGCCCGCACCTGCCAGGTGGCGGCCAGCCGCTCGCCGACCAGGCCGGAGGCCAGCGCCGCGGCCTGGCCGCCGGCGCGCTCCAGCTCCTGGAACCAGGACCAGGCGGCGTCGGCGAGCTCGGCGGTGAGCCGCTCCACGTACCAGGAGCCGCCGGCCGGGTCGACGACCCGGGCGAGATGGGACTCCTCCATCAGGATGGTCGAGGTGTTGCGGGCGATGCGCCGGGCGAAGGCGTCGGGCAGGCCGAGCGCGTGGTCGAACGGCAGCACCGTGACCGAGTCCGCGCCGCCGACACCGGCGGCGAGCGTCGCGACGGTGGTGCGGAGCATGTTCACCCACGGGTCGCGGCGGGTCATCATCACCGACGAGGTGACGACGTGCTGACGCTGCGCCCCCGCGGCCGCGGTCGCGCCGCACACCTCGGCGACACGGGACCACAGGCGGCGGGCGGCGCGCAGCTTGGCGATCGTCAGGAACTGGTCGGCGGTGGCGGCGTAGCGGAACTCCAGCTGCCCGCAGGCCGCGTCGACCGGCAGCCCGGCCTCGGTGAGCGCGCGCAGGTAGGCGACGCCGGTGGCGAGGGAGGCACCGAGTTCCTGGGCCGCCGAGCCGCCGGCCTCGTGGTACGGCAGCGCGTCCACGGTCAGGGCGCGCAGCCCCGGGTACTCCTCGTGGACACGGCGGGCGAGCCGCGTGGCCGCCGCGGTGTGCGCGTCGAGCGCTCCGGGGTCCCCGGTGCGGGCGAGAAGGCCGAGCGGGTCGGCGCCGAGGTTGCCGCGGGCGGCCTCGGGGGCGATGCCGCGCTCCTCGTACAGCGCGAGCAGCGCGTCGGCCGCCGCCTCGGTGTCGGGGCCGGCGTCGAGCACCACGGGCGCGAGGTCGAGGAAGACCCCCTGGAGCGCGGTGCCGAGCGCGGCGGCGGGGACGCCGGAGTCGCCGACGGCGAGCCAGAGCGAGGTGACCCCGTTCTCCAGGTCGGCGAGCACGGCCTCGTTCGTGCGGAGCGCGTCGGGCCGCGTGTGGCGCTGCCGTACGTCCCAGCCGCCGGCCACCGGGCCCGCGGGCCCGGCGCCCCGGGTGAAGGGCGCGAAGCCGGGGAGTCCGACCGCGTCGCCGAAGGCTCCGGGCGCGTCGGACGCGGTGTACAGCGGGCGCGTGGTGAGCCCGTCTTCGAGGGTGGTGGACAGCGCGTCCTCCACCGCCTCTCCCGAGACGTCCTTGCCCGCCTTGCGCAGCACGCCCTCCACGAGGGACTGCCATTGCGCGCGGCTCGCATCCGGGAATTCGGCGGCCAGAGAAAGCCCGTCGTCAGGCAGGACCGTCATGCTCAAAGGTTAGTGGGCGTTAGCAGGTGAGCAGCAGGGGCAACGCCTGTGACCTAGCCCATTCCGGGCCGTCTTGATCGGTTCCACTCCGATGCCCTATCCGGGGGTCTGCTCGTGGGCCCTTTCCGGCGGGGCGGCCGCCGCGTCCCGCGCGCCGCCCGCCCTGGCGGCGCCGAGCTCGGCGACCTCGCGCCGCAGCTCCCTGAGCTCCCGCAGCACTTCCTCGGTCACCTCCTGGAGGCGGCGTCCCTCCTCCTCGTCCTCCTGGAAGCGGGCCAGGAACCAGGCCGCGATGTTGGCGGTGACCACACCGAGCAGGGCGATCCCGGACAGCATCAGGCCGACGGCGATGAGCCTGCCGACGCCGGTGGTGGGGGCGTGGTCGCCGTAGCCCACCGTCGTCATCGTGGTGAACGACCACCACAGCGCGTCGCCGATGGTGCGGATGTTCCCGTGCGGCGAGTGCCGCTCGGCCTCCAGCACCGCGACCGAGCCGAACGCGAGCAGCCCCAGCACCGCGCCCACCACATACGTCGTCAGCCGCACCTGTGCCGCCAGCCGCACGCGCTGGCCCACCAGGAAGAGCGCGGACACCAGCCGCAGCAGGCGGAGCGGCTCCAGCAGCGGCAGCACGACCACGGCCAGGCTCAGCGGCTGGCGCCTGATGAACTCCCACCGCTGTTCGCTCAGCCCCAGCCGGACCACGTAGTCGCCCGCGAAGAGCGCCCACACGCTGCGCTCGGTCCAGTGGGCGGTGGTGATGAGCGCCGGGTCGGCGTCCGGCACCAGGATCGGCAACGCGTACGCCGCGCCGAACACCATCGCCAGGGCGAGCAGTGGCGCCCTGGTCCGCTGCTCCCAGCGTTCGAGACGGTTCATGGGGGCAGTATCCCGTGCGCTCTTGGCGCGACGGCCGTCCCGGCACCGGTGGGGGTCCGCCGCTGACCTGCGGTGACGTTCGGTCCGCGATGGATCAGGCCGGGCGCAGGAGCATCGCTCAACTACGGTTTCGTGTGGGCCCGTTGGACGGCGACAACGGTGTCCCGGGGGGCGGCGGGTTGGCGCAGGTTTCGCAGGTGCTTCTCCTCGCCGCCAACAGGAGTTCGCGCGGGCCTGGTGACACTGGCCACCCCTGTTACGGCCGCGGAGATTCCGGGAGACAGGCCTTACATGAACGCCATCGACCGCAGACGCTTCATGCAACTGGCAGGCGGTACCGCCGCCTTGTCCGTGCTTTCCACCAGCATCGCCCGAGCGGCGGAGATCCCGGCGAACCGCAGGACGCGTTCGCTCCAGGATGTCGAGCACATCGTCGTCCTGATGCAGGAGAACCGCTCCTTCGACCACTACTTCGGCACGCTGCGTGGTGTCCGCGGTTTCGGCGACCCCCACCCGGTGACGCAGCCGAACGGCAAGTCGGTGTGGTACCAGTCGGACGGCACGAAGGACGTCCTGCCGTTCCGCCCGGACCACGACGACCTCGGGCTGGCGTTCCTGCAGGACCTGCCGCACGGCTGGAACGACGGCCACGCCGCTTTCAACCAGGGCAAGTACGACAAGTGGGTGCCCGCCAAGTCCGCCACCACCATGGCGCACCTGACCCGCGAGGACATCCCGTTCCACTTCGCGCTCGCCGAGGCCTTCACGATCTGCGACGCGTACCACTGCTCGTTCATCGGCTCGACCGACCCGAACCGCTACTACATGTGGACGGGTTACACGGGCAACGACGGCAAGGGCGGCGGCCCGGTCCTCGGCAACGACGAGGTGGGCTACGGCTGGACGACGTACCCGGAGCGCCTGGAGCAGGCCGGGGTGTCGTGGAAGATCTACCAGGACATCGGCGACGGCCTCGACGCGGCCGGCGGCTGGGGCTGGATCGAGGACGCCTACCGCGGCAACTACGGCGACAACTCGCTGCTGTACTTCAACCAGTACCGCAACGCCAAGCCCGGCGACCCGCTGTACGACAAGGCCCGCACCGGCACCGACGCCAAGCACGGCGAGGGCTTCTTCGACATCCTGCGCGCCGACGTCACCGCCGGGAAGCTCCCCCAGGTCTCCTGGATCGTGGCGCCCGAGGCGTTCACCGAGCACCCCAACTGGCCGGTCAACTACGGCGCCTGGTACATCGCGCAGGTCCTCGACGCCCTGACCTCCAACCCCGAGGTGTGGAGCAAGACGGCGCTGCTGATCACCTACGACGAGAACGACGGGTTCTTCGACCACGTCGTGCCGCCGTTCCCGGCCGCCTCCGCCGGGCAGGGCAAGTCGACCGTCGACGTCACCGGCGACCTGTACGCGGGTTCCGGCTCGCGCCCGGCGGGCCCGTACGGGCTCGGCCAGCGCGTGCCGATGTTCGTGGTGTCGCCGTGGAGCAAGGGCGGCTACGTCTGCTCGCAGACCTTCGACCACACCTCGATCCTCCAGCTGATCGAGCGCCGCTTCGGGGTGACCGAGCCCAACATCTCGCCCTGGCGCCGCGCGGTGTGCGGTGACCTGACCTCAGCGTTCGACTTCCGCCACACGGACACCGACGCGCCGGAGCTGCCCGACACCAGCGGGTACCTCCCGCCGGACAACGACCGGCACCCCGACTACGTGCCGACCCCGCCGGCCAAGGGCGCGCTGCCCCGCCAGGAGGGCGGCATGCGCGCCGCGCGGGCCCTGCCGTACGACCTGTCGGCCGACGGCCGGGTCAGCACCGCCGCCGGTTCGCTGCGGATCGACTTCGCCTCGCACGGCACCGCGGGCGCCGGCTTCCTGGTGACGTCGGCCTCGCACGCCGCCGGTCCGTGGACGTACACCGTCGAGTCGGGACGCTCGCTGTCCGACACCTGGAGCGTCGCCGAGGACGCGCAGGGCGGCTACGACTTCACCGTCCACGGCCCCAACGGCTTCCTGCGCCGCTTCGCCGGCCGGGTCACCGGCGCGGGCCCGGAGGTCAGCGCCCGGCACGACGAGGAACTCGGCATCGCACGGCTCGTCCTGACCAACGACGGCCCCACCACCGTGCAGCTGACGGTGACGGACGGATACGGCAAGGAGAAGGCGGCCACCTACTCGCTGCGTCCCGGCGCCCGCGTCGTGCACTCCGCGGAGACCAAGCGCAGCCAGCGCTGGTACGACCTGACCGTGACCGCGGACCACGACAGCACCTTCGTACGCCGCCTGGCAGCGCACGTGGAGAGCGGCTACACGAGCACCAGCGACCCGGCCATCGCCGCCCGCTGACCCCGCTGACCGCACACGCACCGCGGACGTCACGTGCTCACCGCGTCGGCCGCGGCCCGGCATCCCGCCGGGCCGCGGCCGTCGCGGTCACATCGGTTCGGCCCAGGCGGCCCGCCACTGCGGGCGGGGGTCGCTCCCGGGGCTCGTCCAGTACTCGCGCCCGCCGGTGATCCTCCCGTCGCGCACCGTCCAGAAGGAGGCCGCCCGGAAGACCCCGAGTTCGACGTGCGGGACCTCGACCTCGGAGACGGCCTGGTCGTCCTCGCCCAGCACGCGCAGCACGCGGATCGACCAGCCCTGCGGGTACTCCCTGTTGACGGCGACGAAGTTCGCCCTGCCGACGATGCGCTCGCCGCTGACCGGCCACTCCACGACGGCGTCCTCGGCGATCAGCTCACCGACGCCGGTCCAGTCCCGTGCTTCGATCCGGGCCCACAACTCCTCGACGACCTCTGCGGCTTCCATCGTCACAGTGTGGCGGACGCGGGGCCGCACGGTCCCCGGTACGGCAGCGTCTGCCGGTAGACCACGCTGGTGGTCGTGCTCCCGAAGCCGGCCAGTTCGTCCATGACCTCCTCCAGATGAGCCATGGACGTGGCGGCGACCTTCAGCACGTAGCAGTCCTCGCCCGTGGTCCGCAGGCACTCCAGGATCTCCCGCCGTTCGCCGAGCAGGCGGTGCAGCGGTTCGTGCCGGCTGCCGGGGTACTTCAGGCGGACGACGGCGAGCACCGGGAGCCCGGCCCTGCCGAGGTCGACCTCGGCCCGATAGCCGGTGACGACGCCCAGCGCCTCCAGCCGGCGCACCCGCTCGGTCGTCGCCGACGCGCTCAGGCTGACCCGGCGCGCGAGTTCGGTGAAGGGGACCCGTCCGTCGCGCTGCAACTCGTCGAGGATCGCCCAGTCGGTCGCGTCAAGACTCTCGGCCATCTGCCGAGAATACCGGTGGATCCACGGCGGTCGACCCGGTACTCCGTGAGGAATGCCTTACGATCGGCCGCCCGCGGTGGATAGCCTCATCGGCATGCGACTTGGTGTGAACGTCCCCAATTTCGGGCCGGGAACCGACCCCGGCGTGCTGCGCGACTGGGCGCGGACGGTGGAGGGACTCGGCTTCGACCTGCTGATGGTCTCCGACCACCTCGTGGTGACACCCGACGTCGCCGAGCAGTACCCGGCCCCGTTCTACGAACCGTTCACCACGCTGTCGTGGCTGGCCGGGGTCACCGAACGGGTGAACCTCGGGACCACCGTGCTGATCGTCCCGTACCGGCACCCGCTGGCCGTCGCCCGGATGGCCGCCAACCTCAACGCGCTCAGCGGCGGACGGCTGGTGCTCGGGGTGGGCGTCGGCTGGGCGCGTCAGGAGTTCGAGGCGCTCGGTGTGCCCTTCGAGCGGCGCGGGCGGCTGACGGACGATCACCTGGAGGCCATGCGGGCGGCGTGGCGGAACGAGGCCGACTACGCCGGCGGGCCGATCCCGTTGTGGGTAGGCGGCAACAGCGACGCGGGTGTCCGCCGGGCGGTCCGGCTCGGCGACGCCTGGCATCCGCTGCGCGCCACGATGCCGTGGCTGCGCGAGGGGCTCGGCCGGCTCGTGTCGGCCGCGCGGGAGGCCGACCGGCCCGTACCGGCGTTCGCTCCGCGGATTCTGCTGCGCCTCACCGACGCCCCGATCGCCACGCCCGGCCGGCGCGCCGGTGAGGGCACGCTCGACCAGATCATGGACGATCTGCGGCAACTGCGCGTGATGGGCGCGGAGTCGGTCGTCCTCGACCCCTTCGGCGGCGACCCCCGCGAGACGCTGCGTCCGCAGTGGGCCTGGCACGCGCTCGCGGCGGTGGCCGCCCACCGCACGGAAACGGAGTGACCATGGACGACGGAGTGACGATGGACGACGAGACCACACGCCTGCTGCGCAGGGCCCTCGCGCTGGCCGCCGAGGCCCGCGCGTCGGGCAATCCGCCCTTCGGTTCGCTGCTGGCCGGCCCGGACGGCGCCGTCCTCGCCGAGGAACGCAACAGCAGCGTCACCGACGACGACATCACCGCCCACCCCGAACTGAAGCTGGCCCGGTGGGCGGCGCGCGAGCTGGACCCCGCGACGGCCGCCGCCACGACGATGTACACCAGTTGCCAGCCCTGCGGCATGTGCGCGGGCGCCCTGGAGCGGTCCGGCCTCGGCCGCGTGGTGTACGCCCTGTCCGGCGAGCAGCTCACGGGACTGAAGTCGCCCGCCGCGAAGGCCGGGTTCCCGCATGTTCCGCAGGAGGGCCCGGCCCTCTACGACGAGGCCCGCGTCCCGGTCGAGGGCTACTACTGACCGGGCTGTCCGCCGGGCCGGTCCTACTCCTGCTTCTCCCCGGAGGCGAAGCGGGAGATGATCAGGGCGACGATGATGATGGCGCCGTTGAGGAACTGGTTCCACAGCGGCGGCACGCCCGCCAGCGTCATGACGTTGACGACGAGTTGCAGGGTGAGCACACCCGTCAGCGCCCCGAACAGCGTGCCGCGCCCGCCGTTGAGGCTGACGCCGCCGATGACGGTCGCGGCGAAGACCTGGAAGATCCAGCCGCTGCCCTGGTCGGCGGAGATGGACCCGTAGTGCCCGCTGTACAGGACGCCCGCGAAGGCCGCGAGCACCCCGCCGGCGATCAGGACGACCCAGGTGATCCGGTCCACGCGGATGCCCGCGGTGCGGGCGGCCTCGGCGTTGCCGCCGATCGCGTACAGCGCCCTGCCGTGGCGCAGCCAGGCCAGGGCACAGCCGCCGATGGCGAACAGGAAGGCGCAGACCCAGATCGCGGCCGGCACCCCGAGCCAGGAGGCGTGACCCAGATAGGTGAAGGAGCCGGGCAGTTCCACGATGGAACGCCCCTCGGAGATGGCGATCTGCAGACCGCGCAGCATGGTGAGGGCGCCCAGGGTGACGATGAAGCCGTTCAGGCGCAGCTTGAGGATCAGGAAGCCGTTGACCGCGCCGATCACCGCGCCCACCAGCAGGCACAGCGGGATCGCCGTCCACACGGGAAGGAGTTCCAGGCCGGTGAAACGGCCGCCGGCGGAGGGCAGGACGAGCCACACGGCGATCACCGGGGCGACGCCGATGGTGGATTCCAGGGACAGGTCCATGCGCCCGGCGATGAGGATCAGCGCCTCGGCGAGCACCAGCAGACTCAGCTCGGTGGACTGCTGGGCCACGCCGATGAGGTTGTCGGAGGTCAGGAAGGCGGGCGAGACGATGAAACCGATGACCCCGAGCACGAGGATCGCCGGGACGAGGGAGAGTTCACGGAAGCGCGCGAGACCGCCGGGCCCGCGGCGCGGCACGTCCGCCGCGGAGTTCTTCGTGGTGGGCACCGGGGGTTCGGTGACGTCGGTGGTGGCGGACATGACTACCTTTCCTGCTCTCGGGGGCCGGGGACACCGGCGGTGTCGCTCGCTCCGGCGGACGGCGGGCGGGACACGCCCTCCATGGCGGCGACCAGTTCCTCGTCCCGCCAGCCCCGGCCGAACTCCGCGACGACCCGGCCGTGGAACATCGCCACGATCCGGTCGCAGGCCCGCAGGTCGTCGAGCTCGTCGGAGATGATCAGTGCCGCCCGGCCGGCGCCGGCGACCTGGCGGATCCTGCCGAGCAGGAATTCCTTGGACCGCACGTCCACGCCGTTGGTCGGGCGGACCGCCACCAGGACGTGCGGGTCGGTGGCGAGCGCGCGGGCGACCACGACCTTCTGCTGGTTGCCGCCGGACAGCGCGGAGACGGGAGTGGCGAAGCCCGGGGTCCTGATGTCCAGGTCCTCGATCATCCGCTCGGCGAAGTCCCGTGTGCGCGAGGGGAGTACGGTGCCGAACGGCCCGAGCTGGTCGGTGACGGTCAAGGTGGCGTTCTCGGCCACGCTGCGGTTGCCGACCAGTCCCTGGTGGTGACGGTCCTCGGGCACCAGGCCCACGCCCGCCGCGAGGGCGTCGGGCACCCCGCCGGCCCGCACCGGGCGCCCCGCCACGGCGATCCGCCCGGCGTCGGCGCGGTGCAGCCCCGCGATCGTCTCGCCGAACCGCACATTGCCGCTCGCGGTGGCTCCCGCGAGGCCCACCACCTCGCCGGCGCGCACCGAGAGGCTGACGTCCCGGTACGCCCCGTCGAGCGTCAGCCCGGCGACGGAGAGCAGCTCCGGGCCTTCCGCCGCGGCGGGCGCGGCGGCGGCCGCGTTCTCCTCGGGCCGCCCCGCCCCCCCGGACTCCCCCGTCATCGCCTCCACCAGGGCGTCGTGGTCGATCTCGGCCACGGGCGCGGTGACGATGTGGCGGGCGTCCCGGTAGACGGTGACGGTGCTGCAGAGGTCGTACACCTCCTGCAGGTGGTGGGAGATGAACAGGAAGGCGACGCCCTGGCGTTGCAGATCGCGGAGCTTGTCGAACAGACGCGAGATGCCGCGGGCGTCGAGACGCGCGGTGGGCTCGTCGAGGATGATGAAGCGCGCGCCGAAGGACAGGGCGCGCGCGATCTCGACGAACTGCCGCTGTTCGACGGTGAGGTCACGGGCCCGCGCGGCGGGGTCGATGTCGACCCCGTACTCGGCGAGCAGATCCGTCGCCCGCTGCCGCAGGGTCTTCCAGCGGATGGGCCGCAGAGCGGCGGGGCTCTGCCGGTTGAGGAAGAGGTTCTCGGCCACCGACAGCTCGCCGATGACCGTGGAGCGCTGGTAGACGCACGCGACGCGGGCGCGCCAGGCGTCGGTGTCCCCGAACGAGGGAGCCGGTTCGCCGGAGAAGCGCAGGCTGCCGGAGTCGGGCTGGTGCAGGCCGGTGAGGATGTTGACGAGGGTGGACTTGCCCGCGCCGTTGCGGCCGACGAGTGCGTGCGACTCGCCGGCCGCGACCGAGATGCGGGCGTCGCGCAGCGCCACGGTGGCGCCGAAGCGTTTGCCGATCCCGGTCGCCTCGGCCACGGGAGGCGGCGCGGTGGCGGGGTCCGCCATGGTGGATTCCGTTCTGCGGATGCGGATGCGGATGCGGTGGGCGCGGATGCGGTGCGGCCTGGTGACGCGGGCCGGTGGGGCCGGCAGGACCGGCCCCGGACCGCGGATCAGCCGATGTTGTTGCCCCACAGGGCCTTGTCGTCGACGTTGTCCTTGGTCACCAGGGGCGCCGGAAGCTGGTCCTCCAGGCCGTTGGGGATGGTGATGATGGTGGAGTCGTGGTCGGTGGGGCCGGCCTTGAAGGTCTTGCCCTCGGCGGCGGCCTTGGCGTAGAAGAGCGCGTACTTGGCGTACAGGTCGGCGGGCTGGGAGACGGTGGCGTCGATCTCGCCCTTGCGGATCGCGTCCAGTTCCTGCGGGATGCCGTCGTTGGAGACGATGAAGATGTGGCCCTTCTCCCCGGCGGGCTTGAGCAGGCCCTTCTGCTTCAACAGGGCGAGCGTGGGCTGCAGGAAGACGCCGCCGGCCTGCATGTAGACACCGCCGAGGTCGGGGTGCTGGGCGAGCAGGCTCTGCAGCTTGGCCGAGGCCACGTCGCCCTTCCAGTCGGTCGGCAGCTCGAAGACCTGGATTCCGGGGAACTTCTCCTTCATGCAGGCCGCGAACGCCTCCGAGCGGTCGCGTCCGTTGATGGAGTCCAGCGCGCCCTGGAACTCGGCGATCTTGCCCTTGCCGCCCATCTGCTCGCCCAGGAACTCGCACGCCTTGGTGCCGTACGCCTTGTTGTCGGCGCGGACGACCATGTACACGTCACCCTTGTCGGGGCGGGTGTCCACGCTCACGACCGGGATCTTCTTGCCGGCCAGGGTGTCGAGCGTGGAGGCGATGGCGCCGGTGTCCTGCGGGGCCATCACGACGGACTTCGCGCCGGTGTTCTCGAACACCTGGACGTTGGCGACGAGCTTGGTGACGTCGTTCTGGGAGTTGCTGCGCGGCAGGGCGTTCAGGCCGTCGTCCTTGATGCCCTGCTCGATGTACTGCGCGTAGGAGTTCCAGAAGTCGGAGTCGGAGCGCGGCAGGTCGATGCCGATGGCCGGCTTCTTGTCCCCACCTGCCCCGGCGGTGCTGTCGCTGCCGCGGTTGCAGGCGGTGGCGAGGGCGGCCATCGCGAGTGCGGCCGCGGCGACCGCGGCGGTGGAGCGCGTACGGGCGAGCTTCATGGCCGTGTTCTCTCCTTGCCCAGTGCGGGGGCGATTCATCCGAGGTATGGCGGACGAGAAGGAAAGTAAGTCCGCCGTGCGGCCATGACAACCCCCTGTACGGACACGATCGGCCGAATCCGTCACCCACGGGGCGCGGCACACACATCCGTCACAGACATCCGAGGAATGGATTGCCAGCCGCGGCCGATGACGCTTACAGTCACCGTGGTGCGAGACCTCCGATGTCTTGCCCATGGCCGAGCGTGAAAGGCAGCCAGTTGTCCGCGACCTCCGCCTGTATCACCGCGATCGACACCCACGACATCCGCTTCCCCACCTCACGGGAACTGGACGGGTCGGACGCGATGAACCCGGACCCCGATTACTCCGCCGCATATGTGGTGCTGCGCACCGACGCCGGCGACGGCCTGGAGGGGCACGGCTTCGTCTTCACCATCGGGCGAGGCAACGACGTCCAGGTCGCGGCGATCGAGGCGCTGCGTCCTCATCTGATCGGCCGCCCGGTGGACGAGGTCTGCGCCGACCCCGGCTCGGTCGCCCGCGACCTGACCGGTGACAGCCAGCTGCGCTGGCTGGGCCCCGAGAAGGGCGTGATGCACATGGCGATCGGCGCCGTCGTCAACGCCGTCTGGGACCTGGCCGCCAAGCGCGCCGCCAAACCGCTGTGGCGCCTGCTGGCCGACGCGGAGCCCGAATGGCTGCTCTCCCAGGTCGACTTCCGCTACATCGCCGACGCCCTCACCCCCGAACGCGCCCTGGAACTGCTGCGGCGCGGCAAGGAGGGCGCGGCCGGCCGCGCCGCCACGCTGCGGGAACGGGGCTACCCCGGCTACACGACCTCGCCCGGCTGGCTCGGCTACTCCGACGAGAAGCTGACCCGGCTCGCCAAGCAGGCGGTCGCCGACGGCTTCGCCCAGATCAAGCTGAAGGTCGGCGCCGACCTGGACGACGACGTCCGCCGGCTGCGCGCCGCCCGCGCCGCCGTCGGCCCCGACGTGCGCATCGCGATCGACGCCAACCAGCGCTGGAACGTCGGCGAGGCCGTGGCCTGGGTGAACGCGCTCGGCGAATTCGGCCCCTACTGGATCGAGGAGCCGACCTCGCCCGACGACATCCTCGGCCACGCCGCCATCCGCGAGGCCGTGGCCCCGGTCAAGGTCGCCACCGGCGAGCATGTGCAGAACCGCATCGTCTTCAAGCAGTTGCTCCAGGCCGGGGCGATCGACGTGCTGCAGATCGACGCGGCCCGCGTCGGCGGCGTGAACGAGAACCTGGCCATCCTGCTGCTCGCCGCCGCCTTCGGGGTCCCGGTCTGCCCGCACGCGGGCGGCGTGGGGCTGTGCGAGCTGGTCCAGCATCTGTCGATGTTCGACTACGTGGCGCTGTCCGGCACCACCGAGGACCGCGCCATCGAGTACGTGGACCACCTCCACGAGCACTTCGTGACCCCGGTCGTGATCCGGCACGGCCACTACACCGCACCCGCGGACCCCGGATTCTCGGCGCAGATGAAGCCGGAATCGATCGATGAATTCCGCTACCCGGACGGTACGTTCTGGGTGGCCGACCGGGCACCGCAGGAGGGACAGAGGGCATGAGCGATCTGCACGGACTCGACGGGCTGGCAGCCCTGGTGACAGGGGGCGCCTCGGGGATCGGACTGGCCACCGCGCGGCTGCTCGCGGAGCGCGGGGCCAAGGTCGCCGTGCTCGACCTCGCGCCCGGCGCGCTGCCGGAACCGCTGCTGGCGTTCAAGGCGGACGTGTCGGACGACGCCTCCACGCGGTCCGCGGTCGACGCGGCGGCGCAGGAGCTGGGCGGTCTCGACATCCTCGTCAACAACGCCGGGATCGGCGCCGCGGGCACCGTCGAGGACAACCCGGACGAGCAGTGGCACCGTGTGCTGGACGTCAACGTCCTCGGCATGGTCCGCACCACCCGCGCCGCCCTCCCCCACCTGCGGCGCTCCGCCCACGCGGCCGTCGTCAACACCTGCTCGATCGCCGCGACCGCGGGCCTGCCCCAGCGTGCGCTGTACAGCGCGAGCAAGGGCGCGGTGCTCTCGCTGACCCTGGCGATGGCGGCCGACCACGTCCGTGAGGGCATCCGCGTCAACTGCGTCAACCCCGGCACCGCCGACACCCCGTGGGTGGCGCGGCTGCTGGACGCGTCCGAGGATCCCGAGGCCGAGCGCGCCGCGCTGCGTGCCCGGCAGCCGATGGGCCGCCTGGTGACCGCGGACGAGGTGGCCGCGGCCATCGCCTACCTGGCGAGCCCCGCCGCCGCCTCGGTCACCGGCACCGCGCTCGCGGTCGACGGCGGCATGGCCGGCCTGCGCCTGCGCCCGGCCGGGCAGTGAGGGGGGCGGCCGGCATGCGACGCAACACTCTGGGCCGCAGCGGCGTCCCCGTGACCGCGGTGGGCTTCGGCGCCGCCGCCATCGGCAACCTCTTCACGCTCGTCACCGACGACGCGGCGGCGCAGGCCGTGGACGCCGCGTGGGAGGCGGGCATCCGCTACTTCGACACCGCCCCGCACTACGGCCTGGGGCTGTCCGAACGCCGGCTCGGCGCCGCCCTGCGCGACCGGCCGCGCGAGCAGTACACCGTCTCCACCAAGGTGGGCCGCCTCCTGGAGCCGCTCGGGGACGGGAGCCCGGCAGGCGACGACCTGAACAACGGCTTCGCCGTCCCCGCCACCCACCACCGGGTCTGGGACTTCAGCGCCGACGGCGTGCGCCGCAGCATCGAGGACAGCCTGGAACGCCTCGGCCTCGACCGGATCGACGTCGCCTTTCTGCACGATCCCGACGCGCACGCCGAGGAGGCCTTCGCACAGGGCTATCCCGCCCTGGAGAAGCTGCGCACCGAGGGCGTCGTGGACGCGATCGGCGCCGGCATGAACCAGACGGGCATGCTCGCGCGCTTCCTGCGCGACACCGACGTGGACGTGGTGCTGATGGCCGGCCGCTACACGCTGCTGGAGCAGGAGGGCCTCGCCGAGGTACTGCCCGAGGCGGCGGCACGCGGCAAGAGCGTGGTCGTCGGCGGCGTCTTCAACTCCGGTCTGCTGATCGACCCCCAGCCGGACGCCCGGTACGAGTACGCGCCGGCGCCGGCGCCCGTCCTGGCCCGCGCGCGCCGTCTCCAGACGGTCACCGGACGCCATGGTGTCCCGCTGCGCGCGGCGGCGCAGCGCTTCCCGGCGGCGCATCCGGCCGTGGCGAGCGTGCTGCTGGGGCTGCGCTCGCCCGCGGAAGTGCGGGACGCCGAGGCGATGCACAAGCACCCGCTGCCGGCCGCGCTCTGGGCCGATCTGCGCGCCGAGGAACTGCTCGGGCCCGACGTGCCCGTCCCTGCCGGGGACACGGCATGAGGGTCGCGCTGCACACCAGGGTCCGCGCCGACCGGATCGAGGAGTACGAGGCGGCGCACCGCGAGGTGCCCGGGGAACTCGCCGGCGCGATCCGCGCCGCGGGTGTCCACGAGTGGACGATCTGGCGCAGCGGCACCGACCTGTTCCATCTCCTGGACGTGGACGACTACCCCGCGATGATCGCCGCACTGGAGCGACTGCCCGTCAACATCGCCTGGCAGGCCCGGATGGCGGGGCTGCTGGAAGTCGCGCACGACTACTCGGCGGACGGCGCCGGGGCGACGCTGCCGGTGGTGTGGGAGCTGTGAGCATGCCGCACGGCGTCGTGGACGCCCACCACCACGTCTGGGACCTGACCGTCCGCGACCAGGACTGGATCACCGGCGAGCGGCTGGCCCCGCTGCGCCGCTCGTTCTCCGTCGCCGACCTCGAACCGGAGGCGCGGGCGGCGGGCGTCACCGCCACGGTCCTCGTCCAGACCGTCACCGTCGCCGAGGAGACGCCGGAATTCCTGGCCCTGGCCGCGCAGGGAGGTCTCGTCGCGGGGGTCGTGGGCTGGACCGACCTGAAGGACCCGTCGGTCGCCGACCGGCTGGCCGCCCTGCGCGAACTGCCCGGCGGGGAGCGCTTGGTGGGCATCCGCCACCAGGTGCAGGGCGAGGCCGACCCGGAGTGGCTGCTCCGCCCCGACGTGCAGCGCGGGCTGCGCGCCGTGGCCGACGCCGGCCTGGTGTACGACCTGGTGGTCCTGGCCGAGCAGTTGCCGTCGGCCGCCAAGGCCGCCGCGCTCCTGCCGGACCTGGTGTTCGTCCTGGACCACCTGGGCAAACCCCCCATCGCCGCGGGCACGTTGCGGCCGTGGGCGGACGACGTGCGGGCGCTGGCCGCGCTGCCCAACGCCGTCTGCAAGCTGTCCGGCATGGTCACCGAGGCCGACTGGGACTCCTGGACGGCCGCCGGCCTCGCGCCCTATGCCGACACCGTGCTGGAGGCCTTCGGCCCCGACCGCCTGATGTTCGGCTCCGACTGGCCGGTCTCGCGGCTCGCGGCCTCGTACGCCGAGGTGGTCGGCGCCGCCCGGACCCTGACCGACGGCCTCGCCCCGGCCGAGCGGGACGCGGTGTTCTCCGGGACCGCGCGCCGGGTGTACGGACTCTGATCCCGGGGGTGGTCCGGCCCGGCCCAGGACCGGACCGCCCGCGGCGAGTTCTTCGCCGGGCAGCCGCACCCCACAGGGCGGTGACTAGACTCCCACCCCTGGCAGGACGAGGGACGGGCGTGATCGCGTGGGCGACGACAGACCGGACGCACCCCCGCGGCACACGGCGGGCCGGCTGACCGTGCGCGACGTCCTCGACCTGGACCTCGTCACACCCTGGGGACCGGAGGTCGTCGCGGGCTCCGCCCACCTGCACCGCGCGGTGCGCTGGCTGCACGTGGCCGAGGCCCTGGACGTCGGGGTCATGCTCAGCGGCGGGGAGATGGTGCTCACCACCGGCCTGCTGCTGGCGGGCGACGAACGGGCGCAGCGCGAGTACATCGAGTCGATGCAGCGCGCCGACGTCGCCGCCGTGGTCCTGGGCCTCGGCCGTGCCTTCCGCACCACGCCCGAGCCGATGCGGCGGGCAGCGGAGCGCTGCGGGGTGCCGCTGATCGTGCTGCACCGGCCGGCGCCGTTCGCCCGGCTGACCGAGGAGGTGCACGCGCGCCTGGTGCACGGCCGCTTCGCCGCCCTCGACCTGTCGGAGCGGATACGGTCCTCGCTGACCGTGCTCAATCTGTCCGGGGTGACGCTGCAACGGGTGCTGGACGAGATCGCCGCGCTCAGCGGCTGCCCGGCGCTCGTGGTCAACCTCGCGCAGCGCGTGCTGGCCTCGGCCGGCGACCAGGGGTCGCTCAACGGCCTGCTGCGCGACTGGGAGCGGGTCTCCCGCCAGGTGGCGGAGCTCGCGGGGAGCGGGGCGGTGACGGTCGGACCCGACGGCTGGATCGTGGCACCGCTGGAGGCCAGGGGGCAGCAGTGGGGCCGGCTGGTGCTCGTCGGCTACCACGGCCCGGAGGAGTCGGGGCACGTGCTGGGGGCCCGCGCCGCCGAGGCGCTGGCCATGCACCGCCTGCTGGGCGACCGCGACCGGGGCTGGGAGGACCAGGCCGCCGAGTCGCTGCTGCTCGACCTGGCCTCGGGCACCGCCCGCCCCGAGCAGTTGCTGACGCGGGTGCGCGCGGCCGGTCTGCCGGTCAACCGGCGCGTCCTGGTGCCCGTGGTCGTACGCCCCCTCGGCCCGGCACCGGACGGCAGGGACGACCTGCCGGAGCTGATCGAACGCGCGCTGGCGGAGCACCCCGACGTCGCGGGCCTAGTGGCCCGGATCGGCCCGGCCGGCACGGCGGTCCTGCTCAGCGTCCCGTACGGCCAGGACACCGATGCCGCGGTGCGGCGGGTCGCCGTCCAGGTGCACGAGGAACTGGCCGCCCGGGGCCGGACGGCGGTCGCCGGGGCGGGCTTCGGCTGCCGCGAACTGGACGAGGTCCGGCGCTCCTTCGTCGAGGCGGTGCACGTCGCGGACGCGGCGGTGGCCGGACCTCCGGCGGCGCCGGTGGCCCGGCTGCGGGACGTGCGGCTGCGCGGGCTCGTCCGCCTGATGCGGGACGAGCCGGAGCTCCAGGCCTTCATCGGGCGGGAGCTGGGGCCGCTGCTGCGGAACCCGGCGCTGCTGGAGGTGCTGCGCACCTATCTGGACACCGGCCGCAACAAGTCGGCGGCGGCCCAGATGCACCACGTCAGCCGGCCGGCGTTCTACCGGCGGCTGCAGAGCATCGAGACACTGCTCGGCATCGACCTGGACGACTGGGAGCAGCTGACCTCGCTGTACGTCGCGCTCCTCGCGCACGAGGCGCAGCGCGCCGCGGGGCCCGGGGCCGACCGCTGAGGCGGCCGGGCCGGGCCCCGCGTGCGGGCGGCCGGGGTCAGTTCCTGCGATCCGGGGCGAGCCGGGTCAGCAGGAGGTAGACGATCAGGGAGGCGGCAAGCCCCACGGCCCAGCCGTAGTCGGCGAGCGGCTTGAGGAAGGGGATCATCCCGTCGACGGGGAACGGCCCCTGCTTGACGCCCTTCGCGTCGAGCCCGGAGTGCGAGCCGCCGATGGCGAGGACGCCGCCGACCGCGAACGCCACCACTGCCCGCCAGTTCCAGCCGCCGTCGTACCAGTAGCGGCCCTCCGCCCGGTACAGGTCGGCGAGTTCGAGCCGGGTACGGCGGACGATCCAGTAGTCGGCGATGAGGATGCCGGCCACGGTGCCGAGCAGACCGCCGACCGTGCCGAGCCAGGTGAAGATGTACGCCTGCGGGCTCGCCAGCAGCTTCCAGGGGAAGATGACCACGCCCACGACCGCGGTGATCAGCGCGCCGGTGCGGAAACTGATCCTGCGCGGCGCGATGTTGGACAGGTCGAAGGCGGGCGAGACCACGTTGGCCGCGATGTTCACCGACAAGGTGGCCACCAGGACCGTGATGAGCGCGAAGAGCACCCCGGCCCAGTTGTCCAGCTTGGCCGCCAGCGCCACCGGGTCCCAGATGGGCTCCCCGTAGACGGCCTGCGAGCCCGAGGTGACCAGCACCGAGAGCAGTGCGAACAGCGTCATCGTGGTGGGCAGGCCCAGGGACTGGCCCCACAGCTGGGCGCGCTGGCCGGCGGCATAGCGGGTGAAGTCGGGGATGTTGAGGGACAGCGTCGACCAGAAGCCGATCATGCCCATGAGCGCGGGGAAGAAGACCTTCCAGAAGCCGGATCCCCAGCCGAGCGAGGAGGGCTGGTCGAGCAGCGGGCCGAAGCCGCCGGCCTTGACGCTCATCCAGATCAGCAGGGCGATGGCGCCGACGATGACGAAGGGAGCCGCCCAGTTCTCGAACCGCCGGACCGTCTCCATGCCGCGCACGATGATCGCGACCTGCAGGATCCAGAAGATGACGAACGACAGCCACTGCGTCCACGGGTAGCCCCCGATGTGGCCGGCGGTCGCCCATCCGTCGCCGAACAGCTTCCCGGCCAGCAGGAAGATGCCGGAACCGCCGATCCACGTCTGGATGCCGAACCAGACGCAGGCCACCGCCGCCCGCACCAGGGCCGGCAGGTTCGCGCCCCGGACGCCGAACGAGGCGCGGGCGAAGACGGGGAAGGGGATGCCGTACTTGGGCCCGGCGTGGCCGGTGAGCAGCATCGGCACCAGCACGATGATGTTGGCCAGGGCGATGGTGAACACCGCCTGCTTCCAGTCCATGCCGAGCGCGACCAGGCCGGAGGCCAGCGTCCAGGAGGCGACGTTGTGGGCCATGCCGACCCACAGCGCGGTGAAGTTGTACGTGGTCCACTTGCGTTGGGCCAGCGGGACCGGCAGCAGGTCCTCGTTGGCGTACGGGCCGGACGGGATCGCGTCGGGCGCGAGCTCGACGCGGCCTTCGGCCCCGGTTCTTCCGGCGGGCGGTGGAGCGGTGGCTGTCATGGCAGCAGCCCCTTCGTTCGAGACGCGGACGGGGATCGAACGCTTGCCGTGCGGGTGGCGGTGGGGGGATGCGGGGGGGGGATGCGGGAGGCCTGTCCGGGTCAGCCGCTGACGGCGGGGATCACCGTCGAGCCGTAGACGTCGATGACCGACTCCTTGGTGTCCTGCATGTCGTAGAGCGCGAACTGGTCGACGCCCAGGGCCTTGAGGGCGGTCAGCTTCTCGATGTGCTGCTCCGCGGTGCCGATCAGGCAGAAGCGGTCGACTATCTCGTCGGGGACGAAGGCCGTGTCGGGGTTCCCGGCGCGGCCGTGGTGGGCGTAGTCGTACCCCTGACGGGCCGTGATGTAATCCGTCAGCTCCTCGGGGACCGCGCTGGAGGCCTGACCGTACTTGGCGACGAGGTCGGCGACGTGGTTGCCGACCATGCCGCCGAACCAGCGGCACTGCTCACGGGCGTGGGCCAGCGCCTGCGGGGAGTCGTCCTCGGTGACGTACGCCGGGGCGGCGACGCAGATCCGCACGTCCCCCGGGTCGCGGCCGGCCCGCTCCGCCGCGTCCTTGACGGTCTTGACCATCCATTCGGTGAGGTAGACGTCGGCGAGCTGGAGGATGAAGCCGTCGGCCTTCTCCCCGGTCATGGCAAGGGCCTTGGGCCCGTAGGCGGCCATCCACACGGGGAGGCTCGCGCCCTCCTTCACCCATGGCAGGCGCACGGGCGTCCCGCCGAGGTCGGCCTCGCGGCCCTCGGCGAGCTCGCGGATGACGTGCATGGCCTCCTCGATGCGGGCGAGGGTGTTGGGTTTGCGGCCCGCCACCCGCATCGCCGAGTCACCGCGGCCGATGCCGCAGATCACCCGGTTGCCGAACATGTCCGCGAGCGTGGCGAACGTGGACGCGGTCACCTCCCACGTCCGCGTCCCCGGATTGGTGACCATCGGGCCCACGATCAGCCGCTCGGTCTGCGCCAGGATCTGGCTGTAGATGACGAACGGCTCCTGCCACAGCACCGCCGAGTCGAAGGTCCAGCCGTAGGTGAAGCCGTTGCGCTCGGCACGCTTCATCAGCTCCACGACGCCCGAGGCGGGCGGGTCCGTCTGCAGGACGAGACCGAAATCCATAGCACTGCTCCCTGGGTGGCTGGGCGGGGCTAGACGAGGTACTGGCAGGTCGCGCGGGTCTGGTAACGGCCGTGGCCGGCCCGGCCCAGGTAGCGGTCCTGGTCGATGATCACGGTGCCGCGGGACAGGACGGTGCGGGTCTTGCCGCGCACCCGCTTGCCCTCGTAGGCCGAGTAGTCGACGTTCATGTGGTGCGTCTCGGCCGACATGACCTGCTCGGCCGCCGGGTCGTAGATCACGATGTCCGCATCCGCACCCGGCGCGATCGTCCCCTTGCGCGGATACAACCCGAACATCCGAGCCGGAGCAGCACACGCGATCTCGATCCACCGCCGCCGGCTGATGTGCCCGTCCACCACCGCCTGATGCAGCAGATCCATCCGGTTCTCCACCCCCGGCAGCCCGTTCGGAATCTTCGAGAAGTCCCCCCGGCCCAAATCCTTCTGCCCCACGAAGCAGAACGGGCAGTGATCCGTGGACACCACCTGGAGATCGTTGGTCCGCAACCCCCGCCACAACGCCGCCTGATGCTCCTTCGGCCGCAACGGCGTCGAGCACACGTACTTCGCCCCCTCGAAGTCCGGCTCCGCGAGATTGTCCGTCGACAGGAACAGATACTGCGGACACGTCTCACCGAAGACGTTCAGGCCGCGGTCGCGTGCCGCCGCCAGTTCGGCGACCGCCGACTCGGCCGACACGTGCACCACGTACAACGGCGAACCGGCCACCTCCGCCAGCTTGATGGCGCGGTGCGTGGCCTCGGCCTCCAGCAACTCCCGCCGCACCTCGCCGTGGTACCGGGGGTCGGTCTTCCCGGCGGCCAGCGCCTGCTCGACCAGCACGTCGATGGCGATCCCGTTCTCCGCGTGCATCATGATCAGGCCGCCGTTGTCGGCGCCGCGCTGCATGGCGCGCAGGATGCGGCCGTCATCGCTGTAGAACACCCCCGGATAGGCCATGAACAGCTTGAAGGAGGTCACGCCCTCCTCGACCAGGATGTCCATCTCCTTGAGGCTGTCCTCGGTGACGTCGGACATGATCATGTGGAACGCGTAGTCGACGGCGCAGTTGCCCTCGGCCTTCGCGTGCCAGGTGTCGAGCCCGGCGCGCAGCGACTCGCCGACCGACTGCACGGCGAAGTCCACGATCGTGGTGGTCCCACCCCAGGCGGCGGCCCGGGTGCCGGTCTCGAAGGTGTCCGAGGCATGGGTACCGCCGAAGGGCAGCTCCATGTGGGTGTGCGCGTCGACGCCGCCGGGGATGACGTACGTCCCGGTCGCGTCGATCACGGTGTCCGCCGTCCAGCCCTCGGCCGCGGTGCTGCCGGTGGCGGCCAGGGCGACGATCCGCTCGTCCTCGACGAGCACGTCGGCGTGGGTCTCCTCGGCGGCGGTGACGACCAGTCCGCCGCGGATCAGAATCCGGCTCATGTCTTCCGTCCCTCCCCTCAGGCCTCGGTCAGCGGGCCGTAGGCGTCGGGTCGGCGGTCCCGGTAGAAGGCCCACTGCTGCCGGACCTCCTCGATCTGCCCGAAGTCCAGGTCGCGCACGACCAGTTCCTCCTCCTTGTCCGAGGCCACGTCGCCGACGAACTGTCCGCGCGGGTCGACGAAGTAGGAAGTGCCGTAGAAGTCGTTGTCGCCGTACTCCTCCTGGCCGACACGGTTGATCGCGGCCACGAAGTACTCGTTGGCGACGGCGGCGGCCGGCTGCTCCAACTGCCAGAGGTAGGCCGACAGTCCGCGCGAGGTCGCGGAGGGGTTGTAGACGAGTTCGGCGCCCGCGAGGCCGAGCGCGCGCCAGCCCTCGGGGAAGTGCCGGTCGTAGCAGATGTAGACGCCGACCTTGCCGACCGCGGTGTCGAAGACAGGCCAGCCGAGGTTGCCGGGCTTGAAGTAGAACTTCTCCCAGAAGCCTTTGACCTGCGGAATGTGGTGCTTGCGGTACTTGCCGAGGTAGGAGCCGTCGGCGTCGATCACGGCCGCGGTGTTGTAGTAGAAGCCCGCCTGCTCGACCTCGTACACCGGCACGACCATGACCAGGTTCAATTCCTTGGCCAGGGCCTGCATGCGCCGCACGGTCGGGCCGTCCGGCACGGGCTCGGCCCAACCGTAGTGCTCCGGTTCCTGGACCTGGCAGAAGTACGGGGCGTTGAACACCTCCTGGAAGCCGATCACCTGCGCCCCCTGGGCGGCGGCCTCACGGGCGTACCGCTCGTGCAGGTCGATCATCGATTCCTTGTCGCCGGTCCACCTGGTCTGCACGAGCGCTGCGCGCACAACTCGACTCATCGGTCTTCCCTCCGAAATCGCGGCGATGAGCGGCCCCGGAGACCGGCTCCGGGCCGCTTGACGGCTGACATTAGGAGCCGGGGGACGCGGGGAGCAGTACCACGCTGTAACGCGATGGGGGGCCGCGCGTTCCGCCGCGTCACCTGCGCGGACGCCGATCAGAGCGATGTCAGGGGCGCTCGCCCGCCCGGTGAAATCGGCGTTTCGTCCCCGCCTCCGGGGTTACCGGCCGGTGTCGCGGGCCGCACTCGCCGGCATCCGACAAGACGACGAGTCTGGACAAAAATATTCGTCGGTGAGAGTCTGGGGCCATGTTGGACGTGACCGTGA
Source organism: Streptomyces sp. NPDC058691 (assembly GCF_042714775.1). Classification (NCBI taxonomy): domain Bacteria; kingdom Bacillati; phylum Actinomycetota; class Actinomycetes; order Kitasatosporales; family Streptomycetaceae; genus Streptomyces; species Streptomyces sp. NPDC058691. The sequence goes on from NZ_JBHXSO010000003.1 coordinate 114,311, forward strand.
TCGAGGACTCCGCGGCGGCCGCCGCCTCCCTGGACCCCGTACGGGCCCGGCTCCTGGCCGAGCTCGCCGGGGGCCCCGCGTCGGCGACGATGCTCGCCGCGCGGGTCGGGCTGCCGCGGCAGAAGGTGAACTACCACCTCAGGGCGCTGGAGTCGCACGGACTGGTGGAGCTGGCCGGGGAACGCCGCAAGGGCAATGTCACCGAGCGGCTGATGCAGGCGACCGCCGCCTCGTACGTCATCTCGCCGCTGGCGCTGGCCGCCGTGCAGCCGGACCCCGGGCGTTTCCGCGACCAGTTGTCCGCGCGCTGGCTGCTGGCCGTCGCCGCCCGCCTGGTGCGCGACGTCGGCACACTGATCACCGGCGCGGCCAAGGCCCGCAAGCGGCTGGCGACCTACGCCCTGGACGGCGAGGTGCGCTTCGCCTCCGCCGCCGACCGGGCCGCCTTCGTGGAGGAGCTGACCCGCGGTGTCAGCGCGCTGATCGCCAAGCACCACGACGCGGACGCCGAGGGCGGCCGCGAGCACCGCATCGTCATCGCTCTCCACCCCACCGTCAAGGACCCCGTACCCGCGCCGGACTCCCCGTCGGAGTCCGCGCCGGCGATCGAGAAGTCGCCGTGAGGAGGCCGGCCCGCCCCGCGCGGCGGGCCGGCCGCGGCGCACACCGCATCCACCGCATCCACCGCATCCACCGCATCGTTTCCGCGCGGCAGCGCGCACGAGGAGAGAGCACCACCATGGGCAAGGAATTCGAGATCGTCCGCGAGTTCGAGGTCGAGGCGGCACCGGAGGAGGTCTGGGAGGCCGTCACCACCGGCTCGGCGGGCTGGCTGTGGCCCCAGGAGTTCGAGCCCCGCCAGGGCGGCGCCGCGCCCTTCGGCGGCGTCCTGACCGTCTGGGACCCGCCGCACCACCTGACCGCCCGCGCGGAGTTCGGCGACGCCGTCGAGAACCAGGTCTTCAACCAGCTCGAGCACGTCATCGAGGCGCGCGAGGGCGGCGGTTCCCTGGTGCGCTACGTGCACAGCGGCATCTTCGTGGACGACTGGGACAACCAGTACGACGGCGCGAGCAAGCACACCGACTTCTACCTGCACACCCTGCGCCAGTATCTGACGCACTTCGCGGGCCGCCCCGCCGCCTTCGCGACCGTGAACGGCCCCGGTGCCTCCACCGCGCCGGACGCCTTGGAGGCCGTCAGCCGCGCGCTCGGCGTCCCGGACGACGCCGCCGAGGGCGCCGGGATCCGCCTGCGACTGCCCGGCGCGGCGGCCCCCGTGGACGCCGTCGTGGACTTCCGCAACCCGTACTTCGTCGGCGTGCGCACCGCCGACGCCATGTACCGGGTCTTCGGCCGCAACCACTTCGGCGCGCCGGTCGGCGTCAGCGTGCACGACTTCTCCGGCGGCGCCGACGGCAAGGAGGCCGGGGAGCGCTGGCAGCGCTGGCTCGACGGCGTCTTCGCCTGACGCGCGCCGGAGCCGTCGCAGGGACGAATGACGAAACCGCCCCGGCTGGAGTTCCAGCCGGGGCGGTTCGCGTCGTGCGGGCAGCGGCCGGGTCAGCCGAGGATCGCCAGCGCCTCGTTGAGGGTGGCCGACGGGCGCATGACGGCCGAGGCCTTCACCGCGTCGGGCTGGTAGTAGCCGCCGATGTCGGCCGGGGAGCCCTGGACGGCGATGAGCTCGCCGACGATGGTCTCCTCCTGCTCGGCCAGTGTCTGGGCGAGCGGGGCGAAGGCCTTGGCCAGCTCCGGGTCGTCCGTCTGCCGCGCCAGCTCCTGGGCCCAGTACAGGGCCAGGTAGAAGTGGCTGCCGCGGTTGTCGATGCCGCCGAGCTTGCGGCTGGGCGACTTGTCCTCGTTGAGGAAGGTGCCGGTGGCGCGGTCGAGGGTGTCGGCCAGGATCTGGGCGCGGGCGTTGCCCGTGGTGGTCGCCAGGTGCTCGAAGCTGACGGCGAGGGCCAGGAACTCGCCCAGGCTGTCCCAGCGAAGGTAGTTCTCCTTGACCAGCTGCTGCACGTGCTTGGGCGCGGAGCCGCCGGCGCCGGTCTCGAACAGGCCGCCGCCGTTCATCAGCGGGACGACCGACAGCATCTTGGCGCTGGTGCCCAGCTCCAGGATCGGGAAGAGGTCGGTCAGGTAGTCGCGCAGCACGTTGCCGGTGACGGAGATCGTGTTCTCGCCGCGGCGGATGCGGTCGAGGGAGAACTTGATCGCCTCCACCGGGGACTTGATCTCGATCTGCAGGCCCTCGGTGTCGTGCTCCGTCAGGTACTGCTTCACCTTGACGATGAGGTTCGCGTCGTGGGCGCGCTCCTCGTCCAGCCAGAACACCGCCGGGTCGCCGGTCGCGCGGGCGCGGGTGACGGCGAGCTTGACCCAGTCCTTGATCGGCGCGTCCTTGGTCTGGCAGGCGCGGAAGATGTCGCCCGCGGAGACGGCCTGCTCCAGCACGACGTTGCCGGCCCGGTCGACCAGGCGGACGGTGCCGGTGTGCTGGATCTCGAAGGTCTTGTCGTGGCTGCCGTACTCCTCGGCCTTCTGCGCCATCAGGCCGACGTTGGGCACCGAGCCCATGGTGGCCGGGTCGAAGGCCCCGTGCGCGCGGCAGTCGTCCAGGACGGCCTGGTAGATGCCGGCGTAGCTGCTGTCCGGGAGCACCGCGAGGGTGTCGGCCTCCTGGCCGTCCGGGCCCCACATGTGGCCGGAGGTGCGGATCATGGCCGGCATCGAGGCGTCGACGATGACGTCGCTCGGGACGTGCAGGTTGGTGATGCCGCGGTCGGAGTCGACCATCGCCAGGGCCGGGCCCTCGGCGAGCTCGGCCTCGAAGGACGCCTTGATCGCCGCGCCCTCGGGAAGGGCCTCGACACCCTTGAGGATGCCGCCCAGGCCGTCGTTCGGGGTCAGGCCGGCGGCCGCGAAGGCCTCGCCGTACTGCGCGAAGGTCTTGGGGAAGAAGGCGCGCACCACGTGGCCGAAGACGATCGGGTCGGAGACCTTCATCATCGTGGCCTTCAGGTGCACGGAGAACAGCACGTCCTCGGCCTTGGCGCGGGCGACCTGCTCGCCCAGGAACTCGCGGAGCACCGCGACGCGCATGACGGAGGCGTCCACGACCTCGCCCGCCAGGACCGGCACCGACTCGCGCAGCACCGTGGTGGTGCCGTCGTCGCCGACCAGCTCAATGCGCAGGGAGCCGTCCTCGGCGATGACCGCGGACTTCTCGGTCGACCGGAAGTCGTCGCCGGTCATGTGCGCGACATTGGTCTTGGAGTCGGCCGACCAGGCGCCCATACGGTGCGGGTGCGCCTTGGCGTAGTTCTTGACCGACGCGGGGGCGCGGCGGTCGGAGTTGCCCTCGCGCAGGACCGGGTTGACGGCGCTGCCCTTGATCTTGTCGTAGCGGGCGCGGACGTCCTTGTCCTCGTCGGACTTCGCATCGTCCGGGTAGTCCGGCAGCGCGTAGCCCTGCTCCTGCAGCTCCGCGATAGCGGCCTTCAGCTGCGGGATCGAGGCCGAGACGTTCGGCAGCTTGATGATGTTGGCCGCGGGGGTCTTGGCCAGCTCACCGAGCTCGGCGAGGGCGTCGGGAATGCGCTGACCCTCCTCCAGGTACTCGGGGAAGCTGGCGATGATCCGGCCGGCCAGGGAGATGTCGCGGGTCTCCACGGCGACTCCGGCCGTGGAGGCGTACGCCTGGATCACGGGCAGGAACGAGTACGTCGCCAGCGCCGGCGCCTCGTCGGTGTGCGTATAGATGATGGTCGAGTCAGTCACCGGGTGCTCCGCTCCACGTCTGCAACATTGCAACATTGCTCGACATCAAGATATCTCGTGCCCGCGCCCCTCTCGACGGGACCCTGCCCGCGGCGGCGTCGCCCGCCGCCCGGGCTCCGCCGATGACCCCTTTCCGCCCCCCGGCCACCGCCCGGCCGTGGTGGTCGCGCGGATATCAGGCACGTTAACTATGGTGTCCCACCACATGGGCCGGTGACCTGCGTCTTTCTACGTTGTGCCGACACGGAAACGTCCCCGACAACCGCCTGGAAGTGGTGCACATGGCTTCCCCCGCAACCGCTCCCCCACCGCCGGCCGGCCTCCGGCGGATCGTCGCCGCGAGCCTGATCGGCACGACCATCGAGTGGTACGACTTCTTCCTCTACGGGTCCGCCGCCGCCCTCGTCTTCAACAAGCTGTTCTTCCCCGGCTCGGATCCGCTGGTCGGCACGCTCCTGTCGTTCCTCACGTATGCGGTGGGCTTCGCCGCGCGGCCCATCGGCGCGCTGGTCTTCGGACACTATGGGGACCGCCTCGGACGCAAGCGCCTGCTGGTGCTCAGCCTGCTGCTCATGGGCGGCGCGACCTTCTGCATCGGCCTGCTGCCGACCCACGCCACCCTCGGCTCGGCCGCTCCCGTGCTGCTCACCGCGCTGCGCCTGGTGCAGGGATTCGCGCTCGGCGGCGAGTGGGGCGGCGCGGTACTGCTGGTGTCGGAGCACGGGGACGCCCGACGGCGTGGCTTCTGGGCCTCCTGGCCGCAGACCGGCGCGCCCGCGGGTCAGCTCCTGGCCACCGGTGTGCTGTCCGCGCTGACCGCTCTGCTCTCGGATGCCGCCTTCACCTCCTGGGGCTGGCGCGTGCCCTTCCTGCTGTCCGGCGTCCTGGTCCTGGTCGGCCTGTGGATCCGGCTCTCCGTGGACGAGTCCCCGGTCTTCAAGGAGGCCCTCGCACGGGCCGATGCCCGCAAGACCGAGACCGCGGCGGTGGAGCGGATGCCGCTGGTCGCCGTGCTGCGCGACCACTGGCGCGACGTGCTGGTGGCGATGGGCGCGCGGATGGCCGAGAACATCAGCTACTACGTGATCACGGCCTTCGTCCTGGTGTACGCCACCACACAGGCGGGCCTGGGCAAGCAGACCGCGCTCAACGCCGTACTCATCGCCTCCGCCGTGCACTTCGCGGTGATCCCGGCCTGGGGCGCCCTGTCGGACCGGATCGGCCGCAAACCGGTCTACCTGCTGGGCGCGGCCGGGGTGGGCCTGTGGGCGTTCCCCTTCTTCGCCCTCATCGACACCAAGAGCTTCCCGGCGCTGCTGCTGGCCGTGACGGTCGGCCTGGTCATGCACGGCGCCATGTACGCGCCCCAGGCCGCCTTCTTCTCCGAGATGTTCGCGACCCGGATGCGCTACTCCGGCGCCTCGATCGGCGCCCAGTTCGCCTCGGTCGCGGCCGGCGCGCCGGCGCCGCTCATCGCGACGGCGCTGCTCGCCGACTACGGCAACTCGACCCCGATCGCCCTGTACGTGATCCTCGCGGCCGTCATCACACTGGTCGCGGTCTCCGTCGCCAAGGAGACCCGCGGCCGCGACCTCGCGGCCGTCGAACCGGAGGTCGCGGACGAGGCACCCCTCGCCCGGTCGGCCCCGGCGAGCTGAGGCCGCCCGGGCCGGACGTGCACGGGCCGGCACAGACCCCGCCACCGTTGTCGGTGGCGGGGTCTACTGTTGTGACCGTGAGTGACGGCGGGTGACACGGAGGGCGGACGGGGGTGCTGCACCATGTGGAGTTGTGGGTGCCCGACATCGGGCGGGCGGGTGCCGAATGGGGCTGGCTGCTGGAGGAGATGGGCTACCGGCCGTACCAGGAGTGGCCCGCGGGCCGCAGTTGGCGGCTGCTGTTCCCCGACCGGCAGCCGTACGCGGGCGGGGAGGGGCACTGCGCCGCGTATCTGGAGAACGGCGACGGCTTCGAGGTGGAGCTGGTCGTGGCCGTGGATCAGTCCTGACCCGAGGAGAGGCGGTGCAGGCGCAGCGCGAGCTGGATCTCCAACGCGCGGTCCGGTGACTGCCAGTCGGGGCCGAGGAGCTGGGATATCCGTTCCAGACGCTGGGCGACGGTGTTGACGTGCACGTGCAGGGCGTCCTTGGTGCGCACCGGGCTCATGCCACTGGAGAAGTAGGCGTCGAGGGTGCGGACGAGCTCCGTGCCGCGGCGCACGTCGTAGTCCGCGACGGTGCCGATGGTGCGGTGGACGAAGCCGTCGACGTCCCGGGCGTCGGTGAGCAGCAGGCCGAGGAATCCGAAATCGGCCCCGGCCGCGCCCTCGCCCGCGCGGCCGAGGGCCCGCAGGGCATCACCGCAGCGCTGGGCTTCGGCGTAGGCGAGTGCCACGGATCCGGGGCGGCCGGCCGGCGCGGCGACGGGGCTGGAGGCGCCCACGGTGACGGCGGCCTGGACGGCGGTGCCGAGTTGGCGGGCGATGCGGCGCGCCGTGGACGAGGCGTCCGCGTCCGGTTCGGCGGGCAGCAGCAGCACGGTGCCACCGTCCCGCGCCGCCGCCAGGCCGCGGTGGGTGGCCGCGATGTGGGAGGCGGCGGACCACAGGCGGAGCCGGTCGGAGCTGCCGTCGGTCTCGTCGTCGATGCGCGCGGCCAGCACGATGTGCGGGGCGTCCAGGTCGGCGCGGAGCCGGCCGGCGCGTTCCCGCAGCAACCGCGGGTCGCGGTGCGGGGCGTCGAGCAGGTCGTCCAGCAGTTCGCCGCGGAAGCGCTGCTCGGCCTCGGCGGCGTTGCGGCGGGCGAGCAGCAGCAGGGAGGTCACCATCGCGGCCCGCTCCAGGGTGCGTTGGTCGACGGGGTCGAGCTCGGGGTGGCCCCGCAGGAGCAGTGCGCCGAGGAGTTCACCGCCCGCGGTGACGGCGGCGGCCCAGGTGCCGCCCTGACGGACCGCGCGGCCGTCCTTGCGGGAGCGGGCGACGGCGTCGGCCAACTCGTCCGGGATGGGCTCGTGGTCGTGTCCGGCCACGCGGACCGTTCCGGCGAGCACTTGGGCCACCGCGCGTGCCACATCGTCCACGTCGCCGCCGCGCAGCACGAGTTCGGTCAGCCGGTCGTGCACCTCGGAGGCACGCTCCAGCGCCGCGCTGTGGGTACGGATGGTCTCGTTCGCCGCGCCCAGGTCGGCGAGGGCCGAGCGGGTCTCCTCCAGGAGGTTGGCCGTGTCGATGGCGACGGCCGCGAGCGAGGCGAGCGAGGCCAGCAGGGCGATCTGCTCCCGTTCGAAGACACGGGCCCGCCGGTCGGCCGCGTACAGCACGCCGATGACCCCGGTCCCGAGCACGAGGGGCACCCCGAGGATCGCGACCAGGCCCTCGTCGTGCACCGCCGAGTCGATCGGCGAGGTGTGGCAGAAGCGTTCGTCGTCGAAGTAGGACTCGGTGACGTAGGGCATGGCGGTCTGGGCGACCAGCCCGCCGAGCCCCTCCCCCATGCCGAGCCGCACGCGCTGGAAGCGCGCGGAGACCGATCCCTCGGTGACCCGCATATAGGTGTCGCCGACCTTGCGGTCGATCAGGCTCAGATAGGCCACGTCCGTGCCGAGCAGGGAGCGGGCGCGCTGCACGATGGCCTGCAGCACGGAGTCCAGGTCGCGCAGGCCCGCGAGGTCGCCGGCCGTCTCGAAGAGCGCCGAGAGCTCGGCCTCGCGCCGCCGTCTGCCCTCCAGTTCGGCGCGCACCCGCAGCGCCAGCATTTTGGCCTGCTCCAGCTCGGCGAGCGCGGCGGGCGCTGCGCCCTCGGCACGGGCGGCCAGCAGCGGGCGCTCGTACTCGTCCGCCGGGGCACCCCGGGCCAGCAGCCGCAGGTACGGCGCGTCGGCGGGTCCGTACGGAGGCATGGGTCCGTGGGTGTCCTCGTGGTCGTCCCGGGCGGGTGGGCCCTGGCGGTCGGACGGGTCGTCGTGGTCGGGCACGGTGTCAGGGATACCGGCAGATCAATGCGCCGTCCATCCTCCGTCCATGGTCAGGGAGGCGCCGGTGACGAAGGAGGCCTGCGGGGAGCAGAGGTAGGCGGCCATCTCGGCGACCTCTTCCGGCTCCACCAGCCGCTTCACGGCGGAGTCCGCGAGCATGATCTCGCCGACCACCCGCTCGGGGGCGATGCCGTGCGCGGCCGCCTGGTCGGCGATCTGCCGCTCGACCAGCGGGGTGCGCACATAGCCGGGGCACACGCAGTTGGAGGTCACGCCGTGCGCGGCGCCTTCGAGGGCGGCGGTCTTCGAGAGCCCTTCGAGGCCGTGCTTGGCCGCGACATAGGCGCTCTTGTAGGGCGAGGCGCGCAGCCCGTGCACGGAGGAGATGTTCACGATCCGGCCCCAGCCCTGGCCGTACATGTGCGGCAGCGCGCCGCGGAGGAGCCGGAACGGGGCCTCCAGCATCACGCGCAGTACGGTGGAGAACACCTCCGGCGGGAAGTCCTCGATGGGCCGGACCAGTTGCAGCCCGGCGTTGTTGACGAGGATGTCGGTGCCGGCCGCGGCGTGCTCGGCGGCGTCGAGGTCGGTGAGGTCCAGCGTGAGCGCCTCGACCGTGCCGGGCCGGCCGTCGGCCGCGGCCCGTTCGACGAGGGCGGCAAGGCCCTCGGCGTCACGGTCCACGGCGCGCACCTTGGCGCCCGCGGCGGCCAGTCGCAGCACGCACGCGCCGCCGATGCCGCCCGCGGCACCGGTGACCAGAGCGGTGCGGCCGCCCAGGTCGAGGACGCCCGGCTGGGGGGTGGAGTCCGTCATGGCCATGAGGCTAGGCAACGGCGGCTCCCGTACCGATGTGGGCAACGCCCACAGTCGTGTACGTGCAGGTGGGCGGCGCCCACACTCACTCTTCCGGCGGCCCCGCAGGCTCGAACCAGGTGGGGCCGTCGGCAAGCGCGTGCTTGAGGCGCAGCCGGCCGTGGCCGCCGAGCTCCGGCAGCCCGTCCACGTCGAACCAGGCGACTTCCAGCGACTCGTCGTCCGCCACGTGGGCCTCGCCGCCCACGGCGCGGCAGCGCAGGGTGATGTCCACGTACTGGCAGCGGTCGCCGTTGGGATAGCGCACCGGCGCGATCGTCTGCACCAGGACGACGCGTTCGGCGACCGCCCGGACCCCGGTCTCCTCCAGCACCTCCCGGACGGCGGTCTCGGCGGGCTGCTCACCGGGTTCGCTGATGCCGCCGATCAGGGACCAGCGGCCGTTGTCGGCACGGCGGTTGAGCAGAACGCGGTTGTGGTCGTCGAAGACGACCGCCGTGACACCGGGCAGCAGCAGCTGCCGGTGGCCGACGACGGCGCGCAGCTCACGGAGGAATTCGGGAATCGGCACGTCCACGAGCCTACGTGCTCGCGTGGATCATGTCCGCCGCGGCGGCCGGACCGCGTCGGGTGCCACGGTGTTACCGCACGACATATCCACACCACCACGTCACAGCGGTTACCGTGAGCCCGGGGGTGCCCGGGGGTTCCCCGCCCGCGCGGGGTGGCGTCAGGGGGTTCGAGGGTGAACACGACAACGGGCGACGCGGCCGGCATCGCCGGCGACGACGCCCCGCCCGACAGCCCGCGACCCGGCCGCACCGACGCCGTCGGCGCGGCACTCCTGGTCGCGAGTGCGGTGTGGGCGCTGGTCTCGGCGGCCGGCCGTCCCGCCCGGCCCGAGGGCGTCCTGCTCGCGGTGCTCGCCGTCGCCGCCGGATTCGCGGCCGGACGGATCGGCGGGGCCCTGCGGCCGGTCGCCGTACCCGCGACGGCGGCGGTGGGCGCGGTCGCGCTGACGCTGCTCCTGCCCGGACGCCTGTCGCACGGTCCGCAGCCCCCGCCACTGGGTTACGCCAACGCCGACGCCGCTCTCATGGTGCTGGCGACCGGTGCCGCATGCTGTGCCGCCTGGGCCGCCCGCTCGGGCCCGCTACGGATCGGCCTGCGGCTGCTCGGCGTCCTGGCGGCGTTTGTCGCCCTCGGCCTCGGATCGGCGGCGGGGTTCGCCGCCTCGCTCGGCGTGCTCCTGTGCTCCCTCGCCGCGGACCGCACGCCGCGGCTGGTGGGGCTCGCCGGGCTGGCGCTGGCCACCGCCGTTGCGGTCGGCGGCACTTGTGCGGTCGCCGTGGACGCCCTGCCGCCGGGACTCTCCGCCTCCCTGTCCGGGCGGCTCACGCCCGCCCGCGTCGAGCTCTGGCACGACGCCCTGCACATCGCCGAGGCCAGCCCGCTGCGCGGTGTCGGCCCCGGACGGTTCGAGGAGGTGGCGGACACCGGGGAAGCACCGCTGGCCGACCTCCCCTCCGTCGGCGCGAAACCCCCGCCCGCCACCCTCCAGCTCGCCGCGGAGCAGGGTGCCCCCGGCGTCGCCCTTCTCGCCGCCTCCTACGCCTGGCTGCTGTGGGCCCTGCGCCGCTCGCCCCGCACCACGCCCGTCGTCCTCACCGCCGCGGCCGCGCTCACCGGCCTCGCCATGCAGTCCGCCGTCGACCACGTCCTCAGCTTCGCCGCCGTCACCGCCGGTGCGGGCCTCCTCGCCGGCCTCGCCACCTCCCGCCCCACCCGCGACGGCCCGCCGGCGGGCTCCGCGCCGCGGCGAAGGGCATGACGCGGATCTCCTCCGCCCCCGGACCGGCAGCGGCACTGGGCTGAGGGACGGACTAAGGGACCGGACAGTCCCCGGGCCGGCGACCGGAAGTGCCACCCCGCTGCCGGCACTTGCCGCGGATCGGGGCGGCGGCCTACGATCATGGCCGCGTTTTCGAATCGATTCGACAACCGGCTTCGACGACGCAGTCGCGCACGCTCGCCGCCGAGAGGAGCCGCATGGCCACGATCAAGGACGTCGCGGAGCGCGCGGGGGTCGCGCCGAGCACCGTGTCGTACGTCCTGAGCGGGTCCCGCAAGATCTCCGAGGACACGCGCCGCGCCGTGCGGCAGGCGATCGACGAGCTGGGGTACCACCCGCGCGCGAGCGCTCGGACGCTGCGCAGCACGCGGACGCAGGTGCTGGCCCTCGCGCTGCCGCGGGTCGCCGGGGGCTACCGGGCGGTCGACGGGCGCTTCGCCATCGGCATCAGCGACGCGGCCCGCGCGCACGGGTACGACGTCCTGCTGACGACCGCGCGGGAGGGCGTCCCCGGGCTGCGCCGGATCGCGGGCGGACGGCAGGCGGACGCCGCGATCCTCATGGCGGTCGAGATGGAGGACCCCCGTATCGACGCGCTGCGCGAACTCGCCTTCCCCACGGCCCTGCTGGGCCGGTCGGCCGACGACTCGCAGCCGTGGACCGACCTGGACTGGGAGGCCGCGACCGCCCTGGCGGTCCGGACGGTCGTGGCGGCCGGGCATCGCGACGTGGCCTTCCTCGCGACCACCGACCACGAACTCCGGGCCCGGCGCGGTTACGCGGTCCGCGGGGTGGCCGGCGCCCGCAAGGCCGCCGCGCGGACGGGGGCGCTGGTCACGGTCCGTGAGTCGACCGGCGACATGCCCCGTCTGCCGCAGCTGCTCCGCGCCCTGCTCTGCGGCGAACGGCCGCCGACCGCGCTGGTCGTGCAGCACGTCGCCGCGTTGCCGCACATCCTGGCCGCCGTCAGCGCCGAGGGGCTGCGCGTCCCGGAGGACCTGTCGGTCGTCGCGGTCGGCAACCTCCCCGACGACGTCGGCGGACGTGAACTGCCGCGCATCGAACTGCCCGTGGAGGAGATGTCCGCCGAGGTCGTGCGCCTGGCCGTGGAGACGGTCGGCGCTCATGCGCGAGGCGTGCCGCCCGGCCCCGCGGCCGCCGGCCGGCTGATCGCCCCCGTCCTGCTCTCGCGGGAGCGCGTCGCGCCGCCCCGCCCGTGTCCGCTTCCGCGGGCCGCCCGGAACTGAACCAACTGAACCACCGATCCGCACCCACCGTCACACCGCACCCGCACCCGCAGCACCGAGCCGAGGGAGCCCCACTCGTGCCCACCGAACTCCCGTCCTTCCCGCCCGGATTCCTCTTCGGCGCCGCGACCGCGGCGTACCAGATCGAGGGCGCCCACGACGAGGACGGCCGCGGGCCGTCCATCTGGGACACCTTCAGCCACACCCCCGGCCGCACGGCCGGCGGCGCCACCGGTGACGTCGCGTGCGACCACTACCACCGCCACTCCGAGGACGTCGCGCTCCTCGCGGGGCTCGGCGTCGACTCCTACCGCTTCTCCGTCGCCTGGTCGCGCGTGCTGCCCGAGGGCCGAGGGCAGATCAACGCCAAGGGCCTGGACTTCTACGACCGTCTCACCGACGACCTGCTCGCGGCCGGCATCTCCCCCGCCGTCACCCTCTACCACTGGGACCTGCCCCAGGCCCTGGAGGACGAAGGCGGCTGGCGCAGCCGCGCGACCGCCGAGCACTTCGCCGTGTACGCGGGGATCGTCGCCGAACGGCTCGGGGACCGCGTCGGGCGCTGGATCACCCTCAACGAGCCCTACTGCTCGGCGTTCGTCGGCTACGCCGAGGGGCGGCACGCCCCCGGCGCGCGCGAGGGCACGGGCGCGCTGGCCGCCGCCCACCATCTGCTGCTCGGCCACGGCCTCGCGGTACCGGCCCTGCGCGCCGCGGGAGCGCGTGAGATCGGCATCACCCTCAACCTCGACCGTATCGAGGCCGCGAGCGACTCCGCGGCCGACCAGGGCGCGCTGCGCCGTGCCGTGACCCTGCACAACGACACATGGACCGAGCCGCTGTTCGCCGGCCGCTACCCGGCGGGCGAGGCGGAGACGTGGGGCGCGCTCGCCGACGGTTCGTACCGCCGTGAGGGCGACCTCCAGGTCATCGGCGCCCCGCTGGACTTCGTGGGCCTGAACTTCTACCGTCCGCTCACCGTCGAGGACGCACCGCACCGCGAGGCCGACCCGGCGCGGCGCACCGCGGTCGACATCGGCGTGCGCGAGACCGATCCGTACGGAACGCGCCACACCACCATGGGCTGGCCGGTGGTGCCGGAGGCGTTCACCGCGCTCCTGCTGGAACTGCGCGACCGCTACCCGTCACTGCCCCCCGCGCTGATCACCGAGAACGGTTCGGCCGAGGCCGACGTCCGTTCCGCCGACGGCAGCGTCGACGATCCCGACCGGGTGGCGTACCTGCGCGACCACCTCCACGCGCTGGGCGCCGCGATCGACGCGGGCGTGGACATACGCGGTTACTACGTCTGGTCGCTGCTGGACAACTTCGAGTGGGCCCGCGGGTACGGGCAGCGCTTCGGCATCGTCCACGTCGACTACGACAACGGCGCCGAGCGGATCCCCAAGTCCAGTTACGCCTGGTACCGCGACCTGATCGCCGCCCACCGCGCACGGGCCGCGAAGTAGTCCCCGCGGGCACCGAGGAGCGCTGGGCCACCAGGGTGAACCCGTGGGCGGGGTCGCCCGTCTACGGGCGCAGGCCCAGCCGGGTGCGGATGGCCCGGACGGCGCCCTCGGCGTCGTCCACGGTGACGGTGAAGTGCCTCCCGTTGCCCAGGTCGATCACGACACCGGGTCCGCGCCGGACGACGACCGCCGTGCCCTGCTCGGGCCGCCAGCGGTAACCCCAGCCGCCCCAGTGCCGGGGGCTCACCAGGGGTGCGAGGTGGGCGTCGTTGATCTCGTCCCACGGGATGCTGCGGCGCGGCACGCCGATGTGCCCGCAGCGCACCTGGAGTCCGTCCCGGTCCACCTTCACGCGCACATGAGTGAACGCGACGGTGCCGAACAGCACCAGGAGCCCTGCCGCGATGCAGCCCACCACCGACATGATCAGCGGCGCGGCGCCCGAGGTGTACGCGGAGTCCACTGCGAGTTCGATGCCCAGCGCCATGCAGGCAGCGCCCACGCCCGCCAGCAGCCACTGGAAACGGTTGCTGGCACGACCCGTCCACACCTGGGGCGTACGCGCGTCGTCACGCTGCGCGTCCGTCATGTGAGCAGGGTACTCATCCGCGCCGCGAATGGCAGCCGTGCGAACGGGACCGGGGACGGTGGGCCGTCAGAGGACGGGCGCCGCGCCGGACGCGGCGGCGGAGGAGGCGGCATCCGCGAGGTACCGTCCCTCCGCGTAGGCCAGGGCCTGCGGCGTGAAGGCGCCCGGCCGGCCGCTGAGGATGACCGCGAGCCCGCCGGTCGGCGCGTCGGCCGGGGCGGGCGCTGCACCGATCCGCCGCAGTGTCTGCGCGGCGACGGCGTCGGCCGAGCCGAACAGCGGGGCCGTGGTGTCCAGGGCCGCCCGGATGCGGTCGGCGACGAGTTCGTAGTGGGTGCAGCCCAGCACGACGGCCTCGGCGTCGGCGGGGGTGAGCGCCGCCGCTGCGGCGATCGCGGCGGCGGTGGCCGCCTCGTCGGCCCGGTCCACCGCGTCGGCGAGACCGGGGCAGGGCACCTCCGTGACGGTCGCGCCGTTGCCGAAGTCCCGGATCAGGTCGCGCTGATAACGGCTGCCGGTGGTCGCCGGGGTCGCCCAGATCGCGACGGTGCGGGCCGCGGCGGCCGCGGGCTTGATCGCGGGCACGGTGCCGATGACCGGGATCGAGGGCTCCAGTTCGGCGCGGAGCGCGGGCAGTGCGTGCACGCTCGCGGTGTTGCAGGCGACGATCAGCGCGTCGGGGCCGTGCGCCGCGGCCGCGCGCGCGCAGGCCAGCGCGTGCTCGGTGACGTCCTCAGGGGTGCGCGGGCCCCAGGGCATGCCGTCGGGGTCGCTGGAGAGAACGAGGTCCGCGTCCGGCCGCATCCGGCGGAGCGCGGCGGCCGCGGCGAGCAGCCCGATTCCGGAGTCCATCAGCGCGATCTTCACGGGGCACCACTTTACGTGATCCGATTGTCGGCCTGGCGGGCGCTGAGGTACCCCGGGAAATGCCGCGCAGGTGGGGGCCGTGGCGGCAGACTGCGGGGGTGACGTGGCTGACGTGGGCGACCGTGGTGTCGCTGCTGGCATGGCTGTGGCTGCTGCTGGCGCAGGGGATGTTCTGGCGGACGGACGTACGGCTGCCTCCACTCCCCCCGGCGGACGCCGGCGGCCCCGGGGGATGGCCGGACGTGACCGTCGTCGTACCGGCGCGGGACGAGGCCGGGGTGCTGCCGCTCAGCCTGCCGAGCGTGCTGGGGCAGCGGTATCCCGGCCGCGCCGAGGTGGTGCTCGTGGACGACGGCAGTACGGACGGCACCGGTGAGCTCGCGAAGCGGCTGGCGGAGGAGACGGGCGGACTGCCGCTGCGGGTGGTCTCGCCCGGCCCGCCGCCCCCCGGGTGGACGGGCAAGCTGTGGGCGGTCCGGCACGGCATCGAGGTGGCGGGGCAGTCGGCCGTGGCTCCGGAGTTCCTGCTGCTCACGGACGCCGACATCGCTCACGCCCCCGACTCGCTGCGCCACTTGACGGCCGCGGCGCGGGCGCACGGGCTCGACATGGTGTCGCAGATGGCGCGGCTGCGCGTGGCCACCGGGTGGGAGCGGCTGATCGTGCCCGCCTTCGTCTACTTCTTCGCCCAGCTCTATCCGTTCCGCCGGGTGAACCGCGATCGGTCCGGGACCGCGGCGGCGGCGGGCGGCTGCGTGCTGATCCGCCGGACGGCCGTCGAGCGGGCCGGGGTCCCGGACGCGATCCGGCACGCGGTGATCGACGACGTGGCACTGGCCCGCGCGGTCAAGGGCAGTGGCGGCCGGATCTGGCTCGGGCTGGCCGACGAGGTGGACAGCGTCCGCCCCTACCCGGGCCTGTCCGAGTTGTGGCGCATGGTCTCGCGCAGCGCGTACGCCCAACTGCGGCACAGCACGGCCCTGCTCACGGGCACGGTGCTGGGGTTGCTGCTGATCTACGTCCTGCCCCCGGTCGCCGCCCTCGGCGGGGCGCTGGCGGGGGCGTGGTGGCTGTGCGCCGCCGGGGCTGCGGCGTGGGCCGTGATGTCCGGTACCTATGTGCCGATGCTGCGGTATTACCGGCAGCCGTTGTGGCTCGCCCCTCTGCTGCCGTTCACGGCGGTGCTCTATCTGCTGATGACGGTCGACTCGGCCGTGCAGCACTACCGGGGGCGCGGGGCGGCCTGGAAGGGCCGCACCTATGCGCGGCCGGACGCCTCGGCGTAGGCGACGGCCAGGCGGGCCCCGACAGCGGCGGTGCCGAACCGGCGCAGGGTGCGGTCGGCGAGGGCGGCGGGCTGGTGCCGGGGCAGCGCGGCGGCGGCCTCCACCAAGGCGTGCGCGAAGGCGGCGGGGTCCCCTGGGGCCACGAGGAAACCCCCGTCGTGGCCGACGAGTTCGGGCAGGGCACCGGTCCGCGTGCCCACCACGAGGGTGCCGCAGCCCAGGGCGTCCAGGGCGCGCAGGCAGAAGCTCTCGGCATCGCTGGCAACCGCGTAGAGGTCGGCGTGGGCGACCGCGTGCAGGGCCTCGGCACGGCCGCGCGCCCGGCGCACGGTGACGGCGGAGGCCGCCCCGCATCGGCGCAGGAGACCCCGCAGCTCGGCGGGGACCTCCGCGCGCCCCTCCGCGATGATGTCCAGCCGCAGCCGTGGGTCCTTCAGCCGGGCGGCGGCGAAGGCGTGGACCAGCGTCTCCCAGCCCTCGTGCGGCCCGAAGCTCCCCGCCGCCGCTATCCGCACCGGGTCCTGGCTGATCCGGGCCCGGGCCGGGACGCGGGGCAGTGTCTCGGGGCCGACGGGATGCGGCACGACGCGGTGGCGCCCCGGCATCCGCTGCTCGCCGAGGCGCAGGAGCAGGGCGTCGCTGACCGCGAGTACCGAGGCGGCCTCCCGGTAGGCCCGGGCCCGCCCGCGCCGCATCCGCGAGGGGCTGTCGAACCAGCGGACGTCGTCCTCGCTGAGCACGTAGGGCAGGCGCACCGCGCGCGCTACCCACGGCAAGAGGTCGTCGGCTCCGGGGACATGGCCGTGGAGGACGTCGACGCGACCGCACTCGGCCGTCTCGTGCCGCAGCACACCCCCGATCCGCCCGACCGTGACGCGGCGTGCGGCAAGGCCCCCCAGGGGAAGGGCGACCTGGTAGTGGTGGGGCCGTTCAGGATCGCGGCCGGCATAGGGGAGCCCGGGCACGGCGGGGAGGGTCAGCTCCCGGACCGCGACCACGTCCACGACCTCGGCGACGGAAGCCGCGGCCTTGTGCCACTCCTCCGGCCTTGCGGGACGTGCCTGCCCGAAGAACATGGCGACGCGCATGGCCCACTGTGGCACACCGGGCGCCGGGCCCGGGGGAGTTCGCCGGAGTCACCCGAAGGGCTTGACAGCTCCCCCGTGCGGGTGAGCTGTTGGACCAATGAGTGGCCGTTCCGTCACGCAGGGCAATGAGCGGAAACGCTTGCGGAAAAGGCGGGGAGGGCCGCCCGCACCGCCGTCAGAACAACCGGTAACACCCCAGGCCCAGGGCTTTTACGCGATCGAAACGGCGACCGTGGCCCGTTTTTCTCCCATTCGCTCACAATCGGCTTCGCCCGTCACTCGCTGCACATGAAATGACCCGCTAATCGGTCTCCCCAACCAGCACATCGTGGGCTTAACTTATGGGCTATGACCTCCCCCCGCGGTTCTTACGGCGGTGGCTACTACACGTCGCCGTTCTTTCCCGACACGCCCATCTACGACAGCCTTGTCGCGGAGCGGGGCACTCCTCAGATCGCGCCGATCCGCGTTCCGTCCGCGTACGACACCGGCAGCAGCATCGGCAGCAATCTCCCGGCCCTGCCCGCAGCGCTCCCCGCGCTGCCGCCCGGCCCCTCCTCGTACAACCAGGCCCCGAGCGCGCCGCCGCAGAACACGTACTCGGGCTACCAGGCGCCCGGCGGCTACCAGCAGCACCCCCCGCTGCAGCAGACGCCGGCCCCGTACATCCCGCAGCAGGCCACCGCTCCCCGGCCCGCGGCGTTCAACGGCGGCTACCAGCAGCAGCCGGCCCCGCAGCAGTACCAGGGCCCGGCCGGCTACGAGCAGGCCCGTCCGGTGGCGCCCCGCCCCGTGCCCCCGCGCCAGATGGCGCCGAGCGGCTACGAGGAGCAGCAGCCCTACCAGCAGCGGCGCAACCTCGGCCAGGGCTACTACCCGAGCTGAGCATGACGCCGGACGGCCGGTCACCCGCCGACGGGTGACCGCGCCGACTGGCACGATGGCGGTATGACGACGCCGACGCCGCCACCGCGCCTGAGCGCACTGCACGTCTACCCGGTCAAGTCGGCCGGGGGCGTGCGGCTGTCCGGGGCGACGGTGGAGCCGTGGGGGCTCGCCGGGGACCGTCGGTGGATGCTCGTGGACGCTGCGGGGAAGTTCGTCACGCAGCGGGAGCAGCCCCGGCTGGCCCTGGCACGCGCGGAGTCGCTGCCGCACGGCGGGTTGCTGCTGCATGCCCCGGGGCAGGACCCGTTGACCGTGGACGTGCCCGCTCCGGGGGCGACCGCGCCGGTGACGATCTGGCGCGACAAGGTGGAGGCCGTGACCGCGGGGGTCGCGGCGGCCGCCTGGTTCGACGCGTACCTGGGCATGGAGGTCACTCTCGTCCATCTCGACGACCCGGCACGTCGGCGCCCGGTCGACCCGGACTTCGGCCGTCCCGGGGAAACGGTGAGCTTCGCGGACGGGTTTCCGCTGCTGCTGACCACCGAGGCATCGCTGGACGCTCTCAACGCGCTGATCGCCGCGGGCGATCACGCAAACGAGGGGCCCCTCCCGATGAACCGTTTCCGGCCCAATGCCGTCCTTACGGGTACGGAGGCATGGGCCGAGGACACGTGGCGGCATATCCGTATCGGGGAAGTCGAATTCCGTGTCGCGAAACCATGCGGGCGCTGTGTGGTCACCACGACCGACCAGCGGACCGCGGAGCGCGGCAAGGAGCCGCTGCGGTCGCTCGCCCGGCACCGCCGGATCGGCGCCGGCCTGATGTTCGGACAGAATGTCGTGCCCCTCGGGACCGGAACACTCCGGGTCGGTGACGCGTTGACCATCATGGAGTGATGCGCGTCACGTGGCCGCGGCACGGTCCGGGCGTCGGCGCGGACGGGCTGAGGGGCGAGATGGCCCTCTCCGGCCCGGTCGGCGCCGTGCATGTCCCGTGCCGTGTGCGGTACTTGTACGGTGAAGGGGGTGCGGTGCGATGGCCGGGAGCGCGCTGGCATGGCGTTGGCGGCACAATCCGCTGCGGCGCCGGTCGGATGTCTTCGAGGCCTGGATCGGGCTCGCCACCACATGTGTGATCGCCCTGGGCGCGCCCGCGGCCGGCTGGGCCACCGGCGCCGCCGTGGGCAGCACGCTCCGGCACACCGTGAGCGTCGAGCACGCACAACGGACGCAGCTTCCCGCGGTGGTACTCAAAGCCGACCCCCGCGAAGTGCCCGACAGCGACCCGGAGTCCGGCCAGGTGCACGAGGAGAGCCGCCCCGCCGTCGTGCGCTGGACCGCCTCCGACGGCCGGGCCCGCACCGCGAACGTGCTGATCCCGGCCGACCGGGGCAACGGCGACCGCATCACCCTCTGGACCGACCGGGCCGGGCAGGCGCCCGTGCCCGCCCCGCTGGACGCCGGTACCGCCGACACCCACGCGCTGCTCGCCGGGATCGGCACCTTCCTCGCCGCGTCCGTCCTGGGGCTCATGGGGCGCCAGGCACTCATGTGGCACCTGATGCGGCGACGCCTCGCCGAGTGGGAGAGGGAGTGGGCCGCCGCCGGACAGAGCTGGGGCCGGGCCGGCGCCGGCGGCTGACATATCCGGCAGGTGATCCATCCCCATCTCGGTGCTGACGGGCACCCGGCGCACGCTACCGTGGAGGCCCCCAGGTCGGCGCAGTGCAAGAGGACGGGGCACAGCATCTCCATGGCACAAGGCGTGGTTCAGGTGACGCATACCAGCAGCTCACGGTGGCGCCGCCGCACGGGAGAGTACGAGAGCCTGGCCGCCGCCCTGGAAGCGGCCGCCGATGGTGACGTGCTGTCGATCAACCCCGGCACGTACCGGGAGAACCTCGTCGTGGAGAAGGCCATAACCCTGCGCGGAGCCGAGGGCGCCGGGTCGGTGCGCATCGCCCCGCCCTCGGGTGTCGCGCTCACCGTGTGCGCGTCGGCGACCGTCCAGGACCTGTCCGTCGAGGGCCAGGACATCTCCATGGCCGCCCTGCTTATCGAGGGCTCCGCCACTCCCGAACTGTCCGGGCTGCGTGTCAGCACCCGTTCCGCGGTGGGCATAGAGGTCCGCGGCGGCGCCCGTCCCACCGTGCGCCGCTGCACCGTCGACAACCCCGCCGGGCTCGGCATCAGCATCCTGGAGGCCTCGGGCGGTCTCTTCGAGGACTGTGAGGTCGTCGCGGCCGGCCAGAGCGGCATCTCCGTGCGCGGCGGGGCGTCCCCCCGGCTGGAGCGCTGCAGGATCCGCAACACCTCCGGCGCCGGGCTGGCACTGACCGGCGAGGGGACCACCGCCGAGGCGATCGGCTGCGAGGTCTACGAGGTCAAGGGCACGGGCGTGCAGGTCGCCTCCCGCGCGGCCGGGCACCTCACCGACTGCCAGGTGCACCGCACCACGGGCGACGGCATCACACTGGACACCGACGCCGTGCTGACCCTGTCGGACTGCGACATCCACGACATCCCCGAGAACGCCATCGACCTGCGCTCCCGCTCGGTGCTCACGCTCACCCGCACCACCGTGCGCCGCTTCGGCCGCAACGGCCTGTCCGTCTGGGACCCGGGCACCCGCGCCGACGCCAACCAGTGCGAGATCCACGACAGTCAGGGCGACTACCCGGCGGTCTGGGTCAGCGACGGCGCCGCGGCCGTCCTCGAGTCGTGCCGCGTCCACGACGTGCCCGACGCCCTGTTCGTCCTGGACCGGGGCTCGCGCGCCGACGTCGTCGACAGCGACATCACCCAGGTCCGCAACACGGCCGTCTCGGTCAGCGACGGCGCCACCGTGCAGCTCGACGACTGCCGGATCCGCGAGGCCTCCACCGGAGCCTGGTTCCGTGACCACGGCAGCGGCGGCACCCTCTCCGGCTGCACCATCGACGACACCGCGACGGGCGTCATCGTCACCAAGGGCGCCGACCCCTCCATCGAGCGGTGTGTCGTCGCCAACCCCGGCGAGGCAGGCTTCTACGTCTCCGCCGGGGGACGCGGCACCTTCACCGGCTGCCGGGTCACGGGCAGCCGCAGCTACGGCTTCCACATCATCGACGGGTGCCGCTCCACCCTCATCCGTTGTCGCACCGAGCGCTGCGCACGCGGCGGTTACGAGTTCGCCGAGCCCGGCCCGGTCACCGAGGACTGCACCGGCGACCAGAGCGGCGAGCTCGGGACCACCTCGGCCGAGACCCCGTCCGGCGCCTCGCCCACGGCCGAACGGCAGCCCGCGACACAGTCCTTCGGGCTGCTCGGCGGCGTGCCGGTACAGCCCACCTTCACCACACCGGCGTCCGCGGCGCCCGCGCCGCCGGCTCCCGACAACCGGCCCTCGGAGGAGGTGCTGGGCGAGCTCGACGCCCTGGTCGGCCTGGACAGCGTCAAGCGCGAGGTGCGCTCGCTCATCGACCTGATCGCGGTGGGCCGTCGCCGTCAGGAGGCCGGGCTCAAGGCTCCCTCGCCGCGCCGGCACCTGGTCTTCACCGGTTCCCCCGGCACCGGCAAGACCACCGTCGCCCGCCTCTACGGGGAGATCCTGGCCGCGCTCGGCGTCCTGGAACGCGGCCACCTGGTCGAGGTCGCCCGTGTCGACCTGGTCGGCGAGCACATCGGCTCCACCGCGATCCGCACGCAGGAGGCCTTCGACCGGGCGCGCGGCGGTGTGCTGTTCATCGACGAGGCCTACGCGCTGGCCCCCGAGGACTCCGGGCGTGACTTCGGGCGGGAGGCGATCGACACCCTGGTCAAGCTGATGGAGGACCACCGGGAGGCCGTGGTGGTGATCGTGGCCGGCTACACGGCGGAGATGGAGCACTTCCTGTCCGCCAACCCGGGTGTCGCCTCCCGCTTCTCCCGCACCATCACCTTCGACGACTACACACCCGTCGAACTCCTGCGCATCGTGCAGTCGCAGGCCGACGAGCACGAGTACCAGCTCGCCGACGACGCCGCCGAGGCGCTGTACAAGTACTTCACCGCCATCCCCAAGGGTCCGTCGTTCGGCAACGGACGCACCGCCCGCCAGACCTTCGAAGCCATGGTGGAGCGCCACGCGGGCCGTCTCGCCCGGGTGAGCGAGCCGAGCCACGAGGAACTGCAGCTCCTCTACCCGGAGGATCTGCCGCCGCTGCCCTGAGTCTGCGCGGGCACCACCTCCTTCCGGTGCTCCGACACCCACGTGAGCAGGGCACTGCGCTCGGCGGCGAAGGCGGGGTCGGCCTGGTAGTCGAAGTGCGTCAGGAGCGGTGCGGGCAGCGGGTGTTCCTCCGTGCGTCCGTACGCCGCCGGATCCGGCAGCGGCCCGCGGTCGACCGGCGGCCCCGGCTCGTCCAGGTGGACCGGGCCCCCGATCGGGTCGGTGCTGCGCCACAGATTGCGCCACGCCTGGAGTTCCCGGTGAAGGGCGGTCAGCGCCTCGGGGCCGAAGTACGCGGGGAACCACCGCCCGTACAGCCGGGACAGGGGCGAGCCGTAGGTCAGCAGGGCGATCCGGCCCCTGGTGGCCGGATCGAGCTGCCACACCGCGGCCGCGGCCAGCACACTGCCCTGGGAGTGCCCGGAGAGGATGATCGGTCCGCGATGCGCCTCGGTCCAGGTCGTCATCCGCCAGGTGAGATCGGGGACGGCCCGCTCGGCGTAGCAGGGCGGTGAGAAGGGGTGCGCCGCGCGGGGCCAGAACGTTCCGACGTCCCACAGGATGCCGATCGTCCGGCGTGCCCCCGCGTCGCGATAGGCCCGGCGGCCCAGTGCGATCAGGGCGACCACGCCCGCGCCCACCAGCCAGGAGCCCAGGGCCTGGGCGGTCTGCGCGGCCGTGCGCACCACCGCGGGCGCTCCGTGGCTCGCCACCCCCGGCACCGCGTCGCTCAGCCACGCCCCGGCGAGTGCGCCCGCGCCGAGCAGGAAGGACACCACTCCGGTGACCCCGATGAAGACCGCTGCCTGATCGGTGAGTTCGGCCCGCGCCCGGGCCATGGCGATCTGCCGGGTGCGCGCCGGCTCGTGCTCCTCGTCCGGGTAGTCCGCCTCGACGCGGGGCATCAGCTCCCGCGCGCGGCGCCACAACCGCCGTGCCCGTAGCACGACGACCACGGCCAGTACGAGGAGGAGCACCGGGATGACGGCCGCCTGCCACGACAGCAGCACCGGCGGCCCGGCCACCGTCCTGCCCGCGGCGCCCGGGATCCCGCCCCGGTCGAGCCAGTCCGCCACCCGCTGCGCGATGCCGCCGCTGAGCACGCCGCCGAGCGCGCAGGCCAGAAGCGCCACAACGGGGCCCGCCAGACCGCTCAGTTCCCCCGGCCCGCCTCCGGCTCGGTGCATCCGGTGGGCGACGGTCCCGAGAACCACCAGCAATACCACCTGGAGCAGTGCGAGCCAGGCGAAGGCCTCTCCGGCGGGGAGTCGGCCCGCGGAGATCCAGCCCGGACGGTGCCAGCAGGCGTACAGGGCAGTGGTGAGCAGTGCGGCGGCCGTGCCGCCCAGCATCGCCCGGGCCAGCCGGGGATCCAGCACCTCGTCCGGCGCGTGTTCGCTGCGGCCCATCCCGCAGGTCACCGCGACCACGGCGGCCGTCAGCCCGGCCAGGCTCCCGGTGAGCAGCCACCCCAGGGCGGCCAGGACCGGTCGGCCCTCCGGCGCCGTGTCGTGCCGCAGCGGCGGTACCACCAGTGCGACCGCCACCGTGAGCAGTCCCGCCGCGGTGTGCGCGACTCGCAGCCGGGCCACCAACCGCCGCCCGTACCAGAACCCGCGCCGGGACAGCGGGGTGACGTCCGCGGTCACCGGCGGGTCCTGGGCGTTCGGCGGGAGCGGCAGCGGGCGCTGGGATTCATACGCGTACCAGGTGTGGCGGGAGAGCCACCAGAGCAGGAGGGTGAGGCCGACGGGCAGCGCGGCGCCCGCCGCGACGCGGCGTCCCGGCTCACCGCCGGCGAGGAAGGTCAGCCAGCTCTTAGCGCCGACGCACGCCGCGTTCCCCGCGCACTGCCAGGCCACCAGATCCATCGCGACCTCGCAGGCCGCTGCCACGAGCAGCACGGTGAGCGAGAGCGCGAGCAGCCGCACCAGCACGTCGTACGCCCGGTTCAGCCGGCCGCCGTCGACCGGCGGACGCATCCAGTGGGCGAGATTGGCGACCATGAAGGGGAGCAGCAGCAGCCACAGGGCACGACTGCCGTCCCCCGAGGTCAGATTGCACCACGAGTAGGCGTCCGGCACGGGCGCGTCCGCGTAGTCGCCGGGGCGGCGCTCGGCGTCGGCGTCGTCGGCACGGCGGTAGATCCCGGCGGTGTCGTCACCGCAGACCCGGGTGATCCGCGGATCGTTGAGCATGGTCTGCGGGGCCGTGCCCCCGACGCCGTGCACCAGTAGTTCGAGCGAGAGCTCCGCTTTTACCGCATCCGACCGCATGGCGATCGCCTCCCCGTGCTTTCACGTACTTTCCCGTACTTTCCCCGTAATGCGTGTACGGCAACGCGCGTACTCAGAATCGGGCACGCGTACGCGAATTGGACAGAGGTGTGCCCCGATCCCACTCGATCGAGTTACACGCGTTGTGTGTGTGACCCATCACGCCGAGCGATCCGCCCCCTCTCATCGGCGCGCGGGCGTGGAAGGATGGCGACTCCGCCGGTGCCTGGACAGGACAGGTACAGGACGGCGCGGGACCTCGCAGGATGGGACGGCACCTCGGGTGAGCGACAATCAGAACCTGCTGGCGGAACAGCGGCGCGCGCTGATCCTGGACGAGGTCCGGCGGCGCGGCGGGGTCCGGGTCAACGAACTGACCCGGAAACTCAACGTCTCCGACATGACCGTCCGCCGCGATCTCGACGCCCTCGCCCGCCAGGGCGTGGTGGAGAAGGTGCACGGCGGCGCCGTGCCCGTCGCGCCCGCCAGCAGCCACGAGCCGGGATTCGAGGCCAAGGCCGGGCTGGAGCTCGGGGCCAAGGAGGCCATCGCGCGCGCGGCGGCCCGGCTGGTCGTGCCCGGCAGCGCCATCGCGCTCTCGGGCGGTACGACCACGTACGCGCTGGCGCACCATCTGCTCGACGTGCCCGACCTCACCGTCGTCACCAACTCGGTGCGCGTCGCCGATGTCTTCCACTCCGCGGCCCGAGGCGCCGGGACGACGGGCGGCGCGGGCCGCGAGGGCGCCGCGACGGTCGTGCTCACCGGAGGTGTGCGCACGCCCTCCGACTCACTGGTCGGCCCGGTCGCCGACCAGGCGATCGGCTCGCTCCACTTCGATCTGCTCTTCCTCGGGGTGCACGGCATCTCCGTCGAGGCCGGCCTGTCGACGCCCAACCTCGCCGAGGCGGAGACCAACCGCCGCTTCGTGCGCTCCGCGCGTCGGGTGGTCGTGATCGCCGACCACACCAAGTGGGGGACGGTGGGCCTGAGCTCGTTCGCCGCCCTGGAGGACGTGGACACCCTGGTCACCGACGCGGGCATCCCGGAGGTGCTGCGCGCCGAGATCTCCGAGCATCTCTCGCACCTGATCGTCGCCGGCGACCCCGAGGGTTCCGATCGCCCGGCCACGGAAGCCCACGCCGCCGAAGGCTGACGGACCGGCAGGCAGTCGTCGGCGACGACGGCCACGACCGGCCGCGGTGGCCCTTCGCGCCACCTCAGGTCCGCGAAGAACTCCGGCACCCCTCGCCCGGGCCCGACGTGAGGTCCCTGCTGCGGTCGTACGGGTCGACGGGAGCGCCGGTCCCCCGCGCGCCGGTCCCCGCATCCGAGCCGAACGCCGGGTGCAGGAAGCCGTCGTCGACAAAACAGGCCGAGTTGGATATCTCCTGGTCGTAGTCGCTGATGTACAACATGCCCTTCGTGACCCGGTACCGCTCGGGGTTCGGCACCTCGAAGTCGATCACGCGTCGCACGACGGTCCGGGCGACCTCACGCGAACCACCGTCCGCCTTGATCAGCGGGTAGACGAAGGTGTAGTCGGCGTGGACCGCCAGCGCCCCCTGCTCGCCCTCCTCGAACGTCATGCGACCGTGGGTCCGCACGGCGTTCCCCAGGACCCGCACTTCCGAGGGATCGAAGCGGGAGGCGATCCACAGCGGGTCGTGCTTCTTGTCCGGCTTCTTGAAGGCCACGTCGTACAGCGAGTGGATGCCGCCCTGGCTCGGGTCGACGAGCGCGAGGGCGGCCTCAGGACGCGCCCCGCGCAGTGTGGCCGGGTCGATGTTGCCACTGACCAGAAAGGCCTTCGCCTGCTTCAGCGACGTCGCGACCTGCTCGCGCGTCATCCAGCCGACCGCCTTGGCCTCGGGGGGCACGATCCCCGCCGCGCCCTGCGCGTACCGCTCGGCAGGAGATCCGGCGAAGGGGGCCTCGCGTGTCGGCGTACCCGGGAAGGACTTCTCGGACGGCGGGGCCGTGGGGCGCGCGGTCTCGGGCGGCAACAGCCCCTGGCCGGAGGAGTCCGCCCGGTCGCCGCGGAGCCATGACAGCGCCGCGCCCGGATTGAGCAGGACGAGCACCGCGGCCACCGCCATCAGGACGCCCAGAATGCCGAGTCCCCTGCGCCGCCGCCTGGGCCTGCGCACCGCCTCCGCGAACGGATCGGGACCGGCACGCCACGCCTCCGGCTGCGCCTGTCGCGCGGCGGTCTTCGCGGCGCGGCCGCTGCGCTTGGCCTCCCGCGCGGCCAAGGCGTCCTGCTGCCGCAGGCGCTCGGTGACCATCCGCGCCCGGGCGGACGGCTCCTTGGGCGCCGAAGCCCTGATGGAGGCCTCCGTGTCACCGACGAACCGGTCCCACACGTCGTCGGGCACGGAGGGTTCGTCGTCGGGATGCGGCGGGGTGGTGGTCACCGTTGCTCTTTCGCGCGTTCGAAACGGACAGCAATTTGTACCGACGAACACGCGTTCCCCACAAGCGCCGACGACAACGTTCGTCGGGTATTCACCTGTACTCCGCCAGTCGCGGACGGACGCCCACCAGGACGAGCGCCACGGCGAGTCCCAATGCCCCCAGCGGAACCGCGGGCCAGCCGTCCAGCTCCGAGCGGGCCTGCGAGGTGCGGGAGTCGAAGTCGGCCTGCTGCGCCTGCGTCAGCCGCTCCAGAGTGGTGGCGAAGTCCCAGAAGTCGAAGCCGACCTTTCTCCACCCGACGTTGGTCAGGACGTCCACGGCGTCATCGAGGTCGCCTGCCGCCATCTCACGCCGCAGATCCCGGTCGTCGGACCGGAAGTGACCATAACGCGTGGCGACGTCGGCATAGGCCGGCCGCTCAGCGGCGGAAGCGTACGTGCCCGGTGCCAGCAGACCGTCCAAACTCTTGATGAGGGAGTCCAGTTCGGCACGCCGCTCCGGATCGGCGCCGTTCACCACCCAGCGGCTCTGCGCGGCGGCGGACTCGGCCGCGACGGCCCGTGCCTGGGCCAGCCGGGACCATGGCCGCAGCCCTTCGGACACACCTGCCTCCAAGTCGTTCGCGGCGGAGGTGAAGGACACCACTCCGGCCACGGTGACGGCGAGGGCAGCGACTGTGGCGACCACGAGCGCCGGGTTGAGCAGACGGCGATGGCGGCGGGCCAGGTCACGTTGCCACCAGAGCAGGACGAGCACCGTGAGCAGACCCAGCGCGCCCACGGTGAGCGCGGAGCGCAGCGCCGTGTCCTCGGCGGCGCGCGCGGCATCGGTGGCCTGCTCGTCGTAGGCCCTCGCCAACGTGGCGGCTTTGGGCAGCAGCTGACTGTGCATGATTTCGCCCGCCTCCGCCGAGAAGTCCTTCGCTGCTACGGGCGGGTAGCCCGCCGGGCGATCGGGTTCCTTCTCGTCCAAGTAGGCGGCACGACCGCTGGCGTCGTCGTAACGGCCGAGCGCGTCCAGCAGGTCGCGCACCTGGTCGCCGTACGCGTCGTCCCCGCCGAGCTGTCGCAGCAGGTCGCTGACCTCGGCGCGGCGCTCGCGGGCAGTGATGAGGGCCACCAAGCGGTTGCCGACCAGGACTTCCTTGTCGCGGCGGTCGTAGCCCGGCACCAGCTGATTGGCCCGCTGCGCGTCCAGGTCGGCCAGGGAGAAGCGCAGTTCGGCTGCGGCGGCCGCACGGTGTGCGGAGGCATCGCGCAAATGCTCCGCGTCGGACCGCACGGCGAGGGCGCCGATCACGGTGGCCGCGCAGAGCGCGACAAGCGCGGCCAGCGTCACGCAGGTCTGCACCACGAGTCGTACCGGCGACGACATACGACGGCGCCCGTTCCGCGTGCCCACCGCGGGCGCCGGCCCCGGGACGAGGGAGGATGGGACGACCGCCGGAGGTGCCGCCTGAGAGATCGTCATGCTCGGAAACTAAGAGCGCACGGGGAAGGGAATACGGTAATCCGGCGGCGCTCAGGTGACCACGACGTAACAGAACGGAACGGACGTAAGCCTCAGCCCGGCCAGACTCCCGTGCGGAGGAACGTCTCCATGGTGGCGGAGTACGGCGCGATGTCGAGTCCCTGTTCGGCCAACCACGCGTCGGAATAGTACTTGTCCAGATAGCGATCACCCGGGTCGCAGATGAGGGTGACGACGCTTCCCGTACGCCCGGCCGCGACCATCTCGGCGATGATCTTGAAGGCGCTCCAGAGCCCGGTACCGGTGGAGCCCCCCGCCTTGCGCCCGATGGCCGCCTCCAGTGCGCGCACCGCCGCGACCGACGCGGCGTCGGGCACCTTCATCATCCGGTCGACGGCGCCCGGCACGAAACTGGGCTCCACCCTGGGGCGGCCGATGCCCTCGATGCGCGAACCGCGTTCACAGGCAACGGAGTCGTCACCGCTCACCCAGCCGTCGAAGAAGACCGAGTTCTCGGGATCCGCGACGCACACAAGGGTGTCGAACTGCATGTAGTGGACGTACCGCGCGATGGTCGCGGAAGTGCCGCCGGTACCGGCCGTGGCCACGATCCAGGCCGGGCAGGGATGACGTTCCAGCCGCAGTTGCTGGTAGATCGACTCCGCGATGTTGTTGTTGCCGCGCCAGTCCGTGGCGCGTTCGGCGTAGGTGAACTGGTCCATGTAGTGGCCACCGGTCTCCTGCGCCAGGCGGGCGGAAACCTCGTAGACCGTGCGCGGATCGTCGACCAAGTGGCACTGCCCGCCGTGGAACTCGATGAGCCGTTGCTTCTCCCAGCTCGTGGTGCGCGGGATGACCGCGATGAAGGGCACGCCGATCAGCGCCGCGAAGTACGCCTCGGACACGGCCGTTGAGCCGCTGGACGCCTCGATGACCGGCTTGTCCGGCCGGATCCAGCCGTTGCACAGGCCGTAGAGGAACAGGGACCGGGCGAGCCGGTGCTTGAGGCTGCCGGTCGGATGGGTCGACTCGTCCTTGAGGTACAGGTCGATGCCCCAGGCCTCGGGCAGCGGGAAACGCAGCAGGTGCGTATCGGCGGAGCGGTTGGCGTCGGCCTGCACCTTGCGCACGGCGTCTTTCAGCCATGCCCGGTAGACGGGATCGGTGCGGTCCACGTCCAGCGTGGACGCCATCGGCACGCCCGCTCCCGTCCCCGTACAGCCCCCGTCGCCGCCCGTCTCGATGGTGCTCACCCACTCGCCTTCCCTCGGTCTCCGTGAGCCGATCATAAGCAGCCCCTGGTGCGTGGCAGCCCGGGCCGGGCAGACTGCGATCGGACCGAGGAGGGGGATCACCGTGGCCGAGGCGGAGTTCACCGCGACAGGGGTGCGGATCGGACGGCGACTGCGCTCGCTGACCCGCGGCGGGCAGGTCCTGATCCGCGACGGCCGGCTGGTGCTGCTCACCAGCCGCGGACGGGAGATCGACAGCGCCCCCGTGGAGGACGTGCGGGCCCTGACCGCGCGCTTCGCCGTGAAGCGCCGGACGCTGGCCAGGCTCAACGGAACGGGATATCTGCTCACTCTCCGCCAGCAGGGCGCCACTTCGGCGAGCCGCTTCATGGAAGTGCTGCACACGGCCAGGCAGAAAGTCACCAGCGGACGCTGACCCGAAACGGAACGGGACTCTCCGCGCACACGGAGTTGCGGACCGCATCCATCGGGGTGACCCTGTAGGGGCATCACGGAGTCACTGCAGCAGTCACTCACAGCAATCCCGCAAAGGTGTTCCCATTCCATGCGGGGCGGGGCACGGCCCCGGACAAAGGGGCCGCGCTCTCCCGCGGAGGGAGTCGCAGCCGTGATCAGCACCGAAGGAAACCACCGGCAGTGTTCTCTTGAGCTGGAGGCACTGCCGTCCCGAATACAGCAGGTCCGCCGTATCGTGGCCGCTCAGCTGCGGTACTGGCGGTTGCACCCCCTGATAGACCCCACTCTGGTGGGCATCACCGAACTGCTCGCGAACGTCCACCGGCACGCCATGCCGGACAAGCGCTGTTCCGTCGAGCTGAGCTTTTCGTCGGGGTGGCTCACCATCGCCGTCTCGGACAACGATCCGCGCCTGCCGCGGGTCCGTGACTTCGAGCCACTGGCCACCTGTGGCCGCGGCCTGGCGATGGTCGTCTCGATGAGCGACAGTTGGGGGACCGAGTCGCTGCCGGCCGGCGGCAAGGTCGTGTGGTTCACATTGCGCGCGGAGACCACGGTCCCGGCCCGGCAGCTCACCGAGCCGTCGTCGGTGGCCGCGCGCAAGGTCTCTCCGCGTGCGGAGACGGCCCTGCCGGAGCCGTCGGATCAATGGGACCCCGAGATCGAGCGTGAGGCCGCGGACGCCGTGCCGCTGCTGGTCTGACCCACACGGCCGCCGCACCCC
Source organism: Streptomyces sp. NPDC058691 (assembly GCF_042714775.1). Lineage (NCBI taxonomy): Bacteria > Bacillati > Actinomycetota > Actinomycetes > Kitasatosporales > Streptomycetaceae > Streptomyces > Streptomyces sp. NPDC058691. The sequence continues at coordinate 144,954 of NZ_JBHXSO010000003.1, forward strand.
TGCCGGGCACGGCGGCCGTGGACCACGAGGCTGTCGCCCGCGGAGTCACTCCGCGGCGATGGCCCGGAGCACGTCCAGGCGGGCGGCCCGGCGGGCCGGACGCCAGCCGGCCAGAACGCCGGCCACCAGCCCCACCAGCAGGACGACGGCGAGTTGCACCGGGGGAATCGCGAAGGCCCCGGTGCCGGCGCTGTCGGAGGCCCGCACCAGCGCCCAGCCGAGAAAGGCACCGAGGCCCAGTCCGCCGGCGGTGCCGAAAGCGGCGACGAGCACGCTCTCCCAGCGCACCATGGCGCGCAGTTGTGCGCGGGTCTGGCCGACCGTCCGCAACAGCCCGAGTTCACGGGTGCGTTCGTGGACGGCGAGGGTGAGCGTATTGGCGATGCCGAGCAGGGCGATCAGCACGGCCAGCGCCAGCAGGGCGTAGACCAGGGTGAGCATGATGTCGACCCCCGCGGCGGCCGAGTCCGCGTACTCGCCGCGGGTCTGCACCCGCGGGTTGCCGTAGCGGTCGGCGACCATCGTGACCGCGGCCTTGCCCTCGTCCGTGGTGACGCCGTCCTTGAAGGCGACCGCGACGAGGTCATCGGAGTCCTGCACCTTGTGCGGTCCCCAGGCGGCGCGCGTGATGACGTAGTCACCGGCGAGCCCTGCCTCCTCGTAGACCGCGCGCACGGTGAACGTCTGCCGGTCGCCGTCGACGAAGGCGAGCACCGTGGTGCTGCCGCGCGCCCAGCCGCGCCGCTCGGCCTCCTGCCGGGAGACGGCGATGCCGTCGCGCCCCAGGGAACCGAGCGAGCCGTCCACGGCACCGAGGTCCAGGACGCGGGAGAGCGCTCCGGGGTCGGTGACGGTCAGCTGCCGCCCACCGCCGTCGACTTCGGCCACACCCTTGCCGAGCCCGACCGCGGTCGCCACTTCGGGGAGCGCGGCCACCGCCGGTGCGAGCCTCGGGCTCAGTCCGTTGGCCCCCGCCCCGAAGCCGGACGCCGTCACCGCGACATCGCCCGCGAAGGTGCGGGAAACGGTCTGGTCCATGGTCGCCTTGAGCGAGGCGCCGAACACGGTGAAGAGCGACACCACTGCGACGCCGATCATGAGCGCGGTCGCGGTGGCCGCCGTGCGCTTCGGGCTGCGCAGGGCGTTGCGCCGTGCCAGGGCGCCGGTCACGCCCCGCAGCCGGGCCACCGGCACGCCCAGGGCCCGTACGGCGTAAGAGGAGGCGACCGGGCCGAGCACCACGAACGCGACGACGGCCGAGGCGGCACCCGCGGCCGTGAGCCACACGTTCGGCGGGCCCGTCGCTCCCGCCACCGTCAGTGCGACACCCGCGGCGCCGACGGTCACCCCCAGGCCCGCCCGGCCCCGCGACGCGCCCGAGTGGTCGACCGTGGTCTCCCGCAGCGCGGCGAGCGGGGCGGTGCGGCCAGCGCGAACGGCCGGCACCAGCGCCGAGCCGGTGCAGACGAGCAGCCCGACGGCGAACGGCACGGCCAGCGCGGCGGTGCGGACGACCAGCCCCCCGTCAGGGAACGGGAAGCCGACCGCGGGGAACAGCGCCTGCAGCCCGGCGGCGATGCCGATCCCGCCGAGCAGCCCGGCCAGGGACGAGGCACAGGCCACGGCCACGGCCTCCGTGAGCGTCGCGCCGACCACTTGGCGGCGGGAGGCCCCGAGCGCCCTCAAGAGGGCGTTCTCACGGGTGCGCTGGGCCACGACGATCGCGAAGGTGTTGTGGATGCTGAAGGTCGCCACCAGCAGAGCGATGCCGGCGAACACCGTGAGCAGAGTGGTGAACAGCGACAGGAAGCGGCCGGAGACCTGGTCGAGGTTCTCGTCGGTCGCCTGCGCTCCCGTGATCGCCTCCACGCCGGCGGGCAGCACGCCGCTCACCCGTTCGGCGAGCTGCTGCTGTCCGACCCCCGCCCCGGCGCGCACCTTGATGGCGGACGCCTTGCCGGGCCCGGGCATCAGATACCGCTCGGCGTCGGCCGGGGAAAGGCCGGTGAAGGTGGTCTGCCCCATGCCGTCCTCACCGCCGAACGTCACCAGGCCCACGATCTTCACCCGCAGGGGATCCGGTGTGCGCAGCACCGTGGTGTCGCCGACGCGCAGCCCCCCTGTCCTGGCGGCCCCCCGGTTGACCACGGCCTCTCCGGCCGTCCTGGGCTCACGGCCTTCGACCAGCGCGTACGGATTGAGTTCAGGGTCGTCGATCCAGTTCCCGGCGAGGGTGGGCGGGCCCTGGCCCCCGATCGGTTCCCCGTCGCCCCCGATCAGCTGGCCCGCACCCTCGATGTCGGGAGCCGCGGCGGCCACGCCCGGGACGCCGCGCAGCCTGTCGGCGAGCGCGATGTCGACGGGCTCCCGTGTACCCAGCCCCTCGCCGGGGACGGTCACGACGTCCGAGCTCCGTACGACCACCGCCGTGCCGGTGTTGGCGTTCGCGAACAGGGTGTCGAAGCTCGCCCTCAAGGTGTCGCCCATGACCATGGTGCCCGCGAGGAAGGCGACCCCGAGGAACACCGCCGCAAAGGTGCCCGCGAAGCGCCGCTTGTGGGCACGTAGAGACGAAAGGCTCAAGCGCAGGGAAGCGCGTGCGGTGCCGCTCACGACGCCGCCCCCTGGGCCGACGGCAGGCCGTAAGCCGCGTCCCTGGTGCCGTCGAAGGCCTTCATCCGGTCCAAGACCTTCTGCGCGGTGGGTTCGGGCATCCGGTCCACCAGGCGTCCGTCCGCGAGGAAGACCACCTCGTCGGCGTGGCCGGCGGCGACCGGGTCGTGGGTGACCATGACGACCGTGCGGCCCATCTCGTGGACGGCCCGGCCCAGCAGGCGCAGCACCTCCTCCCCGGAGCGCGAGTCGAGGTTCCCGGTCGGCTCGTCGGCGAAGACGACGTCGGGGCGGCCGGCGAGTGCCCTGGCCACGGCGACCCGCTGCTGCTGGCCGCCGGAGAGCTCGGCCGGGCGGTGCCGCAGGCGGTCGCCGAGGCCCACGACGTCGATCAGCCCGTCCACCCATGCGCGGTCGGGCCGGGCACCGGCCAGGTCCAGCGGGAGCGTGATGTTCTCCGCGACGTCGAGCGTCGGCACGAGGTTGAACGACTGGAAGACGAAGCCGATCCGTTCGCGGCGCAACAACGTCAACTGCCGGTCGCCCAGGGTGCCGAGCTCCGTGTCGCCGATGAAGGCACTGCCGGAGGTCAGGGTGTCGAGCCCGGCCGCGCAGTGCATGAGCGTGGACTTGCCGGAGCCGGAAGGCCCCATGATCGCGGTGAAGCGCCCGGCGGGGAAGCCGACGGTGACGCCGTCGAGGGCGCGGACCCGGGCGTCGCCCGTTCCGTACGTCTTGACCGCGTCGACGACACGGGCGGCGGTCATCGGTCGCCGCCCTTGGCGTTGCGGCCGAACTGCTCGTCCAGGACGGACAGGCGGCGCCAGTACTCGTCCTCGTCGATCTCCCCGGCGGCGAAGCGGCGGCCCAGGACCGCGATGGGAGAGTGCTCGGCGAGTACGGCGCGGGTGTGCCACGGTCCGCTCCCCCGGCCTGACGCGCGCCAGAGGGTACGGCGCAGCAGGATGACGCCCGCGATGACGGCCGCCCAGACCAGCGGGAAGAACAGGATCCAGGGGCCGGGGCCGCCGCCGTCCCAGTGGTCGGCGAGCGGGATCAGTGCGGTGGCGTCCATACGGACTCATCTCCTTGGTGACGGCGGGATCGTGTGCCATCACCGAGCCTGGTCGGCGGCGGGCTCCGGGTCGTCGTACGGCCAGCGGCACTGCGGCTACCCCGGCGGGAGTACGCGGGGCTGTCAGTGGCTGCGCCTAGCATGCGGATCATGTGGCGGTGCACAGGTCTGCGATGGCGGTCCGGGGGCCCGGCGTGGGCGTGGTGGCACCCCGGGCACGGCGACCGGAGCAGTCCGGTGCGCCTGGGTGACCACCTGGCCCTCGCCGTGGAACCGGGCGCGGAACGGGTGTGCCTCGGGGTGTGGCGGTCCGGCCGGTGGACACCGTGCCCGCGGGCGCGGACGCTGCCGCCGCAGGCCCGGCACGACCAGTGCGAGGAGTGCGCGGCACTCGACCGCTCGCGGTCCGTGGCGGCCGACACCCGCCTGGACGACCCCCGGCCCTATGCGCTGTATCTCGCCTGGTTCGGCCCCGGATTGTGCAAGGTCGGCATCACCGCCGCCGAGCGCGGCTCCGCCCGGCTGCTCGAACAGGCCGCCATCTGCTTCTCGTTCCTCGGCCGGGGACCGCTGATGGCGGCCCGGCGCGCGGAATCCGTCCTCGGCACCGCCCTGGGTGTGCCCGACCGGGTGACCGCCGCCAAGAAGCGCGCCGCCCGTGACGTGCCGTCATCGCCCGACGTACGGCACGCGGAGCTGCGCGCGGTGCGCGACGCGGCCTTCGCCGTGCCCGACTGGCGTGACACGCTCACACCTTGCCCGTTCGAAGTGGTCGACCACGCGGCGGTGTTCGGGCTGGAGCCCGGCCCGCCGAGACCCGCGGCCGCGGTGACAGGTCTCCAGCCCGGCACCGCCCTCGGCGGCACCGTGGAGGCGGTCGCGGGCAGCGACCTCTACGTCCGGCTGCCGGGAGCGCCCGGTGATGTCGTGCTCCTGGACGCCCACTTGGTCTCGGGCTGGCCTCTCACAGCGGCAACCCAGAGCCGGCCCGCCCCGCCGATGCGGCCGCTGAGCCGGGCGGAGGAACCTCCGGAGCCGCTCTTCTGACCGCCGCCGCTTCTTCGGCTACGCGCCGAGAGCCGTCAGCGGGTCGTCGAGAACCGGCTGCCAGGCCAGCTCCGCGGCGCCCACCAGGCTGTTGTGCTCCAGGGCGCACGGCAGCACCGGCACGCTGCCGCTGCGTCCCCACAGGCTGCGGTCGGCGATGACGGCCCGCAGCCGTTCCGGGTCGGCGTCGAGCAGCGAGCGGTGGAGGCTGCCGAGCAGGATCCGGTCCGGGTTGAGGACGTTGACCAGTCCGGCCAGGCCCAGACCCAGACGGTCGATCAGGATGTGCGCGGCGCGGCGGACGGCGGGATCGTCGTACTCCTCACGGAGCAGGGTGACCGACTGCTCGAGCAGCGACACCTCCGGCCCGGGAGCACGGCCGGCCTCCTCCAGGAAGGCCAGCGGGTCGACCTCGACGTCGAGGCAGCCGCGGCTGCCGCAATGGCAGGCGCGTCCCTCGGGGTTGACGGTGAGGTGACCGACCTCGAGGGCCAGCCCGGAACTGCCGGTGTGGAGTTTGCCGTGCAGCACCAGGGCGCCGCCGACACCGCGGTGGCCGGTGGCGACGACCAGGAGGTGCTCGGCGCCGCTCCCCGCACCATGGCGGTGCTCGGCGAGCGCCGCGACGTTGACGTCGTTGCCGACGAAGCACAACGGCGGCATGCCGGTGGGGGCGATGATGCCGGCCCGGGCGACCTGCTCGCGGAAGATCTCCAGCACCGGGGCGCCGGCCGGCCACGCCAGGTGCAGCGGGTTGAGCGCCGTACCCTCGGGCTCGGCGACCGCAGAAGGAACGGCCAGGCCGGCCCCGACGCAGGCCCGCCCGTGCTCGCTCAACAACCGTGCGCCGGCTGCGACCACGTCGGCGAGCACGTGCGCGGGGTCGGCGGGCACCGCCATGCTGACCGGCGCCGTCGCGACGATGTGACCGCCCAGCCCGACGAGTGCGGCACGGAATCCGTCGGTGTGGATCTGCGCGGCGAGCACGACCGGGCCCTCGGGGTTGACCGCCAGCCGATGCGAGGGACGCCCTTGGGCGCCCACCGGGCCGCCCGGCCGCGTGTCGACCCGGATCAGCCGCAGCGCCTCGAGTTCGGAGGCGACCGCACCCGCCGTCGCACGTGTCACGCCGAGTTCGGCGGTGAGCACGGCGCGGGTGGGCGCGCGTCCCGTGTGCACGAGCGACAGCGCGGGACCGAGGGCGCCCCGGCCTCTCTCCAACCTTGTCCGAGTCTGGGTCACAGTCCTATTCTCACTTTGTGCCGAGCCTAAACAAAATACGGAGCGTACTCGCCGGGCAAGATCACACGTCGTCCCCGGCCCCTCTGCGGCGGCTGCGATTCGCGCTGACGGCCTTCTTCGCTCTGGACGGCTTCGTCTTCGCCGGCTGGGTGGTGCGCATCCCGGCGGTCAAGGACCAGGTGGGCGCGTCCGCGGGCGCGCTCGGCCTCGCGCTGCTCGGCGTGTCGGCGGGCGCCCTCGGCACCATGATCCCGAGCGGGTGGCTGTGCCGGCGCTTCGGTGCCGGTCCGGTCACGATCGCCACGGCCGTCGTCCTGTCACTGAGCGTCGCACTGCCTCCGATGACCCACTCCCCTCTGGCGCTGGGCCTGGTACTGCTGCTCCTCGGCGTGGGCTTCGGCGGCATGAATGTGGCGATGAACAGCCTCGCGGTCGACCTGGTGGCCGCGTTGCGGCGCCCCATCATGCCGGGTTTCCACGCGGCCTACAGCCTCGGCGGGTTGATCGGCGCCGCCGTGGGTGGCCCACTGGCCGCGCACCTGACGCCCACGCAGCACCTGTTCGCGGTCGCGGTGTTCGGCTTGGTGGCGACGGTGTTCCTCGGACGGGCGCTGCTCGCCCACACCCTGGCGCCGCTCGCGGGCATTCCGGACGACGCCGCGGGGACCGGCGCGGGTGGCACCGCCGGCACCGGGCGGACCCGCGCACGGACACGCCGGCCGGTCGCGGTGTTCGGGCTGATCGCCCTGTGCACGGCCTATGGCGAGGGTGCCCTCGCGGAGTGGGGACCGCTGCATCTGCAGGACGATCTGCACACCGGCCCCGCCCTGGCCGCGGCAGGCTACGCCGCGGTGGCGCTCGCCATGACGATCGGCCGCCTGTCCGGAACGGCTCTGCTGATGCGGTTCGGCCCGACCCGGGCGGTCGTGCTGGGCGGGCTTACGGCGTGCGCCGGGATGCTGGTGGCGGCGCTCGCGCCGGTGGTGTGGCTGGTGCTGGCGGGATTCGCGCTGACCGGCCTCGGCCTGGCCAACATCTTCCCCGTGGCGATCGCCCGGGCGGGCGCCTTGGGCGGCCCGAGCGGTGTGGCGACGGCCTCGACCCTGGGGTACGGCGGATTCCTGCTGGGTCCGCCGGCGATCGGCTTCCTCACCGATGCCGTCGGTCTGCCCGTCGCTCTGACCACGGTCGCCGCGCTCGCCGCGACGGCCGCCGTCATCGCCTGCGCGGCACGGCACCTTGCGGGATCCGACGGAAACTGACGCGTCATCTCCACCCATGGGGAGGCCTGGGAAGGCCATGGTGGTGATAACCCCTGTGGATCGCACGCAGCCGTCGGAGGAGACATGTCGATTCCTCACCGGCTCCGGGCAGCGGCCCGGTCGGTGTACCGAGAGCGCGTCTCGCGCCTGTACCTGGGCCTGGTGACCGCGGCCCTGGTGTTCCTGGCGGTCGACACGGCCTTCGTCTCGCACGAGGACGCCAGGCTGTCCGGAGTCTGGCTCGTACTGCTGACCCTGCCGTGGATGCCCATGTTCTGGCGGCTGTTCGCCGCGGCCGGGGGGCAGGACGCGGCCGACGCCGCGTACGGCTGGGGCGGTTGGTGGACGGCCGTCCTCGCGGCGCTGCTGTCTGCCGTGCTGAACGCCGTGGTGCTGAGGGTCTTCGCCCGGGCCAGGAAGCGACGTCCGCAGCCGCACTGACCACCGCGGCGCGGCCCCGTTGTCCGACCCGGATGCCACAATCACGTCATGGAGACCGCCGAGTTCATCGACACGCTCCGCCGGGACGGCACGCTGCTGGCCGACGCCGCGGAGCGAGCCGGCCTGGACGCCGCCGTGCCGCCGTGCCCGGGCTGGCGGGTGCGTGATCTGGTCCGCCATCAGGGGATCGTGCACCGCTGGGCGACGCTGTTCGTCGCCGAGGGACGGATACGCCCGGAGCCGATGGCCGCCGAGACGCCCGCGGACGACGCGGAATTGCCCGTCTGGTTCCGGGACGGGCACGAGCGGCTCGTGTCGGCGCTGGAGACCGCGGCACCGGACCTGGAGTGCTGGCACTTCCTGCGGGCCGATTCCCCGTTGGGCTTCTGGGCCCGGCGGCAGGCACACGAGACCGCCGTCCACCGCGTCGACGCGCAGATCGCGGCGGGCAGCGCCCCGTCCTTCGTCGACCCGGTCTTCGCGGCCGACGGCATCGACGAGTTGCTGACCGGCTTCCACGCGCGGCCGAAGAGCCGCGTACGCAACGTGGCGCCGGGCACGCTCCGTGTGCGCGCCGTCGACCTGCCCGCGGAGCGCGGGGACTGGCTGGCCCATGTCTCGGCGGATCCCCTGGTCGTCGAGCGCGCGGTCGAGCGGGACGCGGACTGCACCGTGAGCGGCACCGCCGCCGACCTGTACCTCGCCCTCTGGAACCGGGCTCCGTACGAGAAACTCCAGGTCACCGGCGACAGCTCGCTGGTGGAGTTGTGGCGGCGCACGGGGGCCGTCACCTGACGGACGCCTGCAGGCGGACCATTACCGGCGAGTAACTTCGCATGCTAGCGTCACCTCCATGGCACGACGCTCCCTCACACCCGCAGCCCTTCGCCGCGCGATCAACTGGTGGCCGCCTTACCTCTTCGCGGGCATCCGGGTGCTCGACATCGCCGACGACTGGAGTTCGGCCCGGGTGCGCCTGCGCCTGCACCGGTTCAACCGCAACTACGTGGGCACCCACTTCGGCGGCTCGCTCTTCTCGATGGCCGACCCGTTCTGGATGCTGCTGACGATGAACCGCCTCGGCCGCGACTACCTGGTGTGGGACCGCGCCGCCGAGATCGAGTTCCTCTCGCCGGGCCGGGGCGATGTGTTCGCCGATTTCAAGCTCACCGAGGACCGGCTGGACGACATGCGCGCCCTCACCGCGGACGGCGACAAAGCACTGGTGTGGTTCGAGAACGACATCGTCGCCACCGACGGCACGATCGTCGCGAAGGTACGCAAGCAGCTGTACGTACGGCGCAAGCCCGCCGCCCGCTGAACGCCGGGGACCGGTCGCGGAGGGATCCGCCGGAGCACCCCGCCAGGGGTCAGGACTCGCCGAGGATCCGTTCCAGGACGGCACGCTGGACGGGCCTGGCCGCTTCGTGACGTGCGCGCCCGGCGTCCGTCAGCCCCACCCGGACCCCCCGCCGGTCCTCACTGCAGATCCCCCGGCTGACCAGCCCTTCCTTCTCCAGCCGGCCGACGAGGCGGGACAGCGCGCTCTGGCTCAGGTGCACACGGTCGGCGAGTTCCTGGACGCGGAAGGTGCACCCCTCGTCCACACTGCCCTCCGCGAGGATGTCGAGCACCTCGAAGTCGCTCGCGCCGAGGCCCAGCTGGTGCAGTTCGCGGTCGAGCTCGCACGCGGTCCGCGCGTGCAGGGCAAGGACCTCCCGCCACCGCTCCACGAGCGCATGTTCACTCTTCACGCCGGTCATGCGCGCAGGATAGCAGAAATCCGCCAATTCATGTACGCGCACTAAATGCATTTGCATTGAATGCACGTGCATGTAGTCTGCTCCGCATGACCTCTCCCGACACCACCGTCCCCGGTACGGAAGGCCGCTGGATCGCCCGCCAGTGGGGCACCCTGCTCGTGCTCTGCGCCGCGCTCTTCCTCGACGCCCTGGACGTCTCGATGGTCGGCGTGGCCCTGCCGTCGATCGCCCACGACCTCGATCTGACCACCTCGTCCCTGCAATGGGTCGTCAGCGGCTACATCCTCGGCTACGGGGGCCTGCTGCTCCTCGGCGGCCGGGCCGCCGACCTGCTCGGCCGGCGCCGGGTGTTCCTGATCGCGCTGGGCGTCTTCGCCGCCGCCTCCCTGCTGGGCGGCCTCGTCGACTCCGGCGAACTGCTCATCGCCACCCGGTTCATCAAGGGTCTGAGCGCGGCGTTCACCGCTCCCGCCGGACTGTCGATCATCACCACGACGTTTCCCGAGGGCCCCGTCCGCAACCGGGCCCTCAGCATCTACACCACCTGCGGCGCGACCGGATTCTCCATGGGTCTGGTGCTCTCCGGGCTGCTCACCGAGGTGGGCTGGCGCTGGACGATGCTGCTGCCCGCCCCCGTCGCCGTCCTGGCGCTGGTCGCGGGACTGCGCCTGATCCCGACGAGTCCGCGCGAGAAGGGCGGGGGCCGGGGCTACGACCTGCCCGGCGCGCTCACCGGCACGACCTCGATGCTGCTGCTGGTCTACACGGTCGTCTCCGCCCCCGAGGCGGGCTGGAGTTCGGCGCGCACACTGCTGTCCTTCGCCGCGGTCGCCGTCCTGCTCACCGCGTTCGGCTTCATCGAGCACCGCAGCAGTCACCCGCTGATCCGGCTGGGCGTACTGCGCTCCCCGCACCAGATCCGCGCCAACCTCGGAGGTGCCGCGTTCTTCGGCTCCTACGTGGGCTTCCAGTTCCTGGTCACGCAGTACATGCAGTCACTGCTCGGCTGGTCCGCGCTGCAGACGGCGCTGGCGTTCCTTCCCGCGGGCGCGCTCGTCGCCCTCGCATCGACACGCATCGGACCACTGGTGGACCGCTTCGGGACGCCCCGCGTGATCGCCACGGGGTTCACCTTCCTGTTCATCGGCTACGTGCTCTTCCTGAGGATCGACCTGACCCCGCAGTACGCCGCCGTCATCCTGCCCTCGATGCTGCTTCTCGGCGCGGCCTGCGCACTGGTCTTCCCGTCGCTCAACATCCAGGCCACCAACGGTGTCCGGGACGAGGAGCAGGGCATGGTCTCCGGACTCCTCAACACCTCGTTCCAGGTGGGCGGCGCGATCTTCCTCGCCGTCGTGACGGCGGCGATCACCGCGGGCGGCGGGCACGACCCCGCCACCCCGCAAGCGGTGCTCGACAGCTACCGGCCGGGACTGGTCGTCGTCAGCGTGATCGCGCTGGCCGGACTGCTGATCACGCTGACCGGGCTGCGCCGCCGGGTCTCGTACGGATTCGTCGTCGCCTCGTCCGACGGCACGCGGCAGGCCGCCGAGGCCGAGCGGGTCTCCGTCGGCGACTGACGCCCGGACCGCCGTCCGGACCCGCGCGGTGAACGGGGGCGCGGGTCCGGGCGGCCTAACCGAGCCAGCCGGGCCGCACCAGGCCGGACTCGTAGGCCAGGACCACCAGTTGGGCGCGGTCACGGGCGCCGAGCTTGACCATGGTGCGGCTGACGTGCGTCTTGGCGGTGAGCGGGCTGACCACCAGGCGCCGGGCGATCTCCTCGTTCGACAGCCCGATCCCCACCAGGGCCATCACCTCGCGTTCGCGCTCGGTGAGCCGTTCCAGCCCCATCCCGACCGCGGGCGCCTTGGAGCGGGCGGCGAACTCCGCGATCAGGCGCCGGGTCACGCCCGGTGAGAGCAGCGCGTCACCGTCCACCACGGCCCTGACCGCGCGCACCAGTTCCTCGGGCTCGGTGTCCTTCACCAGGAAACCGGAGGCACCGGCGCGGATGGCCTCGAAGACGTACTCGTCCAGCTCGAAGGTGGTGAGGATGATCACCCTGACCGCCGCGAGCGCCGCGTCCTCGGTGATCCGGCGGGTGGCCTCCAGGCCGTCCATGACCGGCATGCGGATGTCCATCAGCACGGCGTCCGGGGTCAGTTCGCGAACCAGGCGCAGGGCCGCCGCGCCATCGGGTGCCTCGCCGACGACCTCGATGTCGGGCTGGGCGTCCAGCAGCGCGGCGAATCCGGCGCGCACCAGCACCTGGTCGTCGGCGAGCACCACCCGGATCATCGGATCTCCTTGTCCAGGACGGCCGTCGCCGCGGCGGCGTCGAAGGGCAGCCGGGCCAGCACACGGAAGCCCCCGTCCTGACGGGGCCCTGCCGCCACGTCGCCCCCGAGCGCCGCGGCGCGTTCCCGCATGCCGAGCAGCCCGTTGCCACCGCCGGTCTCCGGGACCTGCCGGCCGGCTGCCGTGGCGGGACCGTCGTCGTCGACGCACAACTCGATCTCGTGCGCGCGGTGGACGATCCCGAGGCGCGCCGTACGCGATCCCGAGTGCCGGATGATGTTGGTCAGCGCCTCCTGCACGATCCGGAACGCCGCGAGGTCGACGCCGGGAGGCAGCGGCACGGCGGTTCCCTCACGGGTCACATCGACGCCGAGTCCCGCGCCGGCGGCCTGTTCCAGCAGTTCCGGCAGGCGGTCCAGGCCCGGCGCCGGGGAGCGGGGCGCCTCACCCGGTGCGCGGAGCGTGCCGAGGACCTGGCGGACCTCTCCCAGCGCCTCCTTGCTGGCGGCCTTGATGGTCGTGAGGGCCTGGCGTGCCTGCTCGGGGCGCTCGTCCATGAGCGCGAGGGCGACGCCGGCCTGCACGTTGATCACCGAGATGCTGTGCGCGAGGACGTCGTGGAGTTCGCGGGCGATCCGCAGCCGCTCCTCGTCCGCCCGGCGGCGCTCCGCCTCGGCACGCTCCCGTCGTTCGCGCACGTATTGCTCACGGCGCAGCCGCCACAGTTCGGCCACGGCCAGGATGGCCAGCAGCCACGCGGCGGCGCCGGAGATCTGCGCCCACGAGGCCCTGTCGTCCCCGGCGGGTGGCAGGTAGCGGTAGAGCCAGAACGTGACGAGCGCGTAGGCCGTGTACAGCGAGGCCGCGACGACGAAGACGGACCGGCGCCGCCCGGCGGCCACCGCGGAGAAGTAGGCGGCGACGACGCTGAGGAAGACCGGGCCGTAGGCATAGCCCGCGGCAAGGTAGACCAGCGTCACCGCGGACACGACGGCGGCGACCACGACGGGCGCGCGCCGGCGCCACAGCAGGGCGACGGGGCCCGCGAGCAGCAGTGCGTAGCCGAAGCGGTCGAGCGGGACATGACCGGTGCCGTTGTGCGAGGCCGCGGTCGTGCCCACCACCTGGACGAACGCCAGGACGATCGACGCGATCCAGGGGCGGCGCGGGAGGCCGTCCCCGCCGCCGTGCCCGGGGCCGCTATGCCCGGGGCCGCCGTGGCGTGCCCACGGCGGGCCCCAGCGGGGGGCGCCGGGCGGCACGGATCGGTCGTCGCTCATGCCGCCACGCTAGACCGGCGGACCGGCGATCGGCGTCCGATCACGGCGGTGACCTCGTCTACTCCCCCGGGAGTACGCGGTCACGGCGGAGGCCGGCCTGGTGCGCAAGACCCGCCATGGCGTGGTCGAAGAACTCGTCCCGCGCTTCGACCACATTGTTGAACTGGCCGAAGAGTTCGAAGCCGATCATGCCGAAGAGCTGGGCCCATGCGGCGATCAACGCCGGAAGCGCCTGCGGCGGCAGCTCCTGTTCCAGGTCCTTGACGAGCCGCCAGGCGTCGGCGTGCACCCCCGCGGGCAGCGGTGCGTCCGGCGCGGGCAGGGCCAGGCGCCCTGCGGTGTGGGCCCCTTCGGCCACCGTGAGCAGGACGAGCGCGACACGGGACGCCGGGCCGATCGTGTCGAGCGGTGCGCTGTAACCGGGCACCGGGGAACCGTAGATCAGGGCGTACTCATGGGGATGTTCCAGCGCCCAGCCGCGCACGGCCCGGCAGACGACGATCCAGCTCGTGACGGGGTCGTCGTCCCCCGCCTCCTCGAACGCGGTCTCGGCGGCGGCGCCTACGGCGTCATAGGCGTCGACGATCAGCGCGGTGAGGAGCACGTCCCGATTGGGGAAGTAGCGGTAGAGGGCCGAGGAGACCATGCCGAGCTCCCGGGCCACCGAGCGGAGGGAGAGGCGCGCGGCCCCTTCGTCCGCGAGCTGCCGGCGCGCTTCTTCCTTGATCGCGGCGGTCACTTCGCTGCGGGCCCGTTCCCTGGCCGTTCTGATCACACCCATGAGGATCAGTGTAAACGAATCGGAGACATCGACCAAGAATCAGAGCACCGCTCTTGATTTTGCCGCACCCGCTGCTGCACACTGTTCTCAGGCGAGAGCACCGCTCACATTTCACGGAGGAGTCCCCCATGTCCGAGCACGTCATGAAGCCCGGTTGGTTCACCGTCAACGTCCTCAACCGCTTCGTCGCCTGGCTCACCCGGCGCGGTGTCAGCGTGTGGGGTTCGCGCGTGCTGGCCGTCAAGGGGCGCAAGAGCGGGGAGTGGCGCCGCACGCCGGTGAACCTGCTCACCGTGGGCGGGGAGCGCTTCCTCGTCGCTCCCCGCGGTCACGTCCAGTGGACCCACAACATGCGGGCCGCCGGCGGCGGTCAACTCCTGCTGGGCAAGCGAGCCGAGGAGTTCACCGCCGCCGAAGTGGCCGACGACGCCAAGCCCGAGGTACTGCGTGCCTACCTCAAGCGCTGGAAGGCGGAGGTCGGCGTGTTCTTCGGAGGTGTCGGCCCCGATTCCACGGACGAGGAGCTGCGCGCGATAGCCCCCAAGCACCCCGTCTTCCGGATCACGGCCGTCAGCTGAACCGCACCTCCACGCGTTCGAAGCCGAGCGAGATCAGCAGACGCTCCAGCATGGCGCGGGTGTTGGTCTCCGCCCGCTTCGCCAGCTCCGTCTTCTTGGCCGCGTCCTGGATCTTCTTCGCGGCCAGCTGCTGGATCTGCTGCTCGTCGTTGGGATGCGAGGAGAAGAAGTCGCCGAGCCGGTCGAAGAAGCCCCGCTCCTCGGCGACGATGTAGGAGCGGTCCGGATCGAGCGAGGTGCGCTCCAGCTGGGCGTGCGGCAGGGTCAGCACCGCCGACTTGCGGTCGTCGGTGACCTCGACGCCCTTGGGGCCGACGTCCCCGAGGTCCACATAGGCGTCGACGCTGCCCGCGCCGACGTAGAGCGTGCGCCGGCCGCGCACCGCGTCGGGGAGGAACTTGGCGTCCTTCTCCAGGTCGACGACGACCTGGAAGTCGCCACTCGCTCCCTCGAAGCGGTTCATGTCCTGGATCGCCTTGAGCACCACGGGGCCGGTGCGGTCCTTGGTCTCCACGGCGAAGGGGTTGGGCAGGCCGGGTATCAGGTCGGCTTTCGCGACCAGCAGCAGCAGGCCCGCCAGCACTATGAGCCCGGTCAACCACCGGGCCCACCAGGGCAGTCGGCCTTCTTGATTCCTCAACGGCATGTCAGGGCTACCTCCAAGAAGGTGTCTGCCCCTCAACACCCTCTTTAAGGCAGGCAGTAGATGGACAGATGAAGATCAGGAGCGGTCGAATGACTCTAGCGCACGACGGGCCAGCGGATGGGTGCGAACGATCTCGGCGAGCGAGGTCGAACCGCGGGTGATCCGGGCGAAGGTGTTCCACGCCGGCGGCAGGGTGGTGAGCACGGCGTGCAGCAGACCGGGGCGCTTCTCGAAGATGCCGAGCATGCGGCGGCCCACCCCCATCTCCACACCGAGGCCGGCCTTGACCGCGAAGGCGTAGTTGAGTGCCTGGCGCCGGGCGTCGACCGCGTCGTGCGACTCGGAGATCCGCACCGCCCACTCCCCCGCGAGACGGCCCGAGCGCAGGGCGAAGGAGATGCCCTCGCGGGTCCACGGCTCCAGCAGGCCCGCGGCATCCCCGCAGACCAGCACCCGGCCGCGGGACAGCGGGGAGTCGTCGGCGCGGCAACGCGTCAAGTGCCCGGAGGAGATGCTCGGTTCGAACCCGGCCAGACCGAGCCGGCCGATGAAGTCCTCCAGATAGCGCTTGGTGGCGCCACCTTCGCCGCGCGCGGAGATCACACCGACCGTCAGGGTCTCGCCCTTCGGGAAGACCCAGCCGTAACTGCCGGGCAGCGGGCCCCAGTCGATCAGAACCCGGCCCGCCCAGTCCTCGGCCACCTCCGTGGGGACCGGGATCTCCGCCTCGAGGCCCAGGTCGACCTGGTCCATCTTGACCCCGACGTGGGCGCCTATGCGGCTTGCGGAGCCGTCGGCACCGACGACCGCCCGGGCGAGCACCGTCTCGCCGTTGTTGAGCACCACCGCGACCGTGCGCCGGTCGGGGACGGAGGTACCGTGCTGTTCGACCCGGGAGACGGCGGCACCGGTGCGCAGCTCGGCGCCCGCGGCGACGGCCGCGTCGACAAGCTGGGCGTCGAACTCGGGCCGGTTGATCAGGCCGAAGAGCATGTGCCGGGACCGGCGGGTCCGGGTGAGGCGCCCGTTGAGGCTGAAGGTGACCGCGTGCACGCGGTCACGCAGCGGAAGTTCGAAGCCCGGCGGGAGGGCGTCGCGGGACGGGCCGATGATGCCGCCGCCGCATGTCTTGTAGCGGGGCAGCTCGGCCTTCTCCAGCAGCAGGACACGGCGTCCGGCCGCCGCGGCGGCATAGGCCGCCGACGCCCCTGCCGGCCCTGCTCCGACCACGACGACATCCCACACCGATGCGTCCTCGACGCCGTCCGTCGAACCGCCGTCCTGCGCCTGGTACTCGCTGCTCACGTGCTCCCGCTCCCGTCCGACCCGCAGGCTGCTGTCACCCCTGCTCAGCCGCATACTAATCCGCGGGTGCGCGGGCACGGCTGTGGCACCATCGATCACGACCACCTGTACACGAACCACGCGTTCGACCGAACACGCACCCACCAGGAGCGCTTATGTCCGCCGCACCGCTCGCCGCAACCGTCGCCGCCCTGATGCCGCGGGCCCGGACCGAGCTGGCAGAGCTGGTGTCGTTCCGCTCTGTGGCGGACCCGAGGCAGTTCCCGAAGAGCGAGTGCGAGCGGGCCGCGCGATGGATCTCGGACGCACTGACCGGGGAAGGTTTCCAGGACGTCGCACTGCTCGACACCCCGGACGGCACGCAGTCGGTCTACGGATACCTGCCCGGCCCCGAGGGCGCGCCCACCGTGCTGCTCTACGCGCACTACGACGTGCAGCCTCCGCTGGACGAGGCCGGCTGGCTGTCCCCGCCCTTCGAGCTGACCGAGCGCGACGGCAGGTGGTACGGGCGCGGCGCGGCGGACTGCAAGGGCGGCCTGATCATGCACCTCACGGCCCTGCGCGCGCTGCGCGACAACGGCGGGGTGCCGGTGAACGTGAAGATCATCGCCGAGGGCTCCGAGGAGCAGGGCACGGGCGGCCTGGAGCGCTACGTGGAGGAGCACCCCGAGTTGCTCGCCGCCGACGCGATCGTCATCGGCGACACGGGCAACTTCCGCTGCGGGCTGCCCACCGCCACGGCGACCCTGCGAGGCATGGCGATGGTCGAGGTGAAGGTGAACACGCTGGAGGGCAACCTGCACTCCGGCCAGTTCGGGGGCGCCGCGCCCGACGCGCTCAGCGCCCTGATCCGCATCCTCCACACCCTGCACGACGAGACCGGGGCGGCCACGGTCCAGGGCCTCGCCATGGACGCCTCGTGGGAGGGGTTGCAGTACCCGGAGGAGGACTTCCGCGGCGACGCCAAGGTGCTGGACGGAGTCTCCCTGGTGGGCGGCGGCACGGTCGCCGACCGCGTCTGGGCCCGCCCTTCGGTCACCGTGCTCGGCATCGACGCCCCGCCCGTCGTGGGCGCCACCCCGTCCGTCCAGGCGACCGCGGCCGCCAAGGTCAGTCTCCGGGTCCCGCCGGGTGTGGACGCCCAGGAGGCCGCCGACCTCCTCATCGCCCACCTGAAGGCCGCCGCCCCCTGGGGCGCCCACGTCGAGGTCACCCAGACCGGGAGCGGGCAGGCGTTCCGCGCCGACACCTCCAGCCCGGCGTACTCCGCCATGGCCGAGGCCATGCGCGGCGCCTACGGCAAGGACCTGGAGATCGCCGGCATGGGCGGCTCCATCCCGCTCTGCAACACCCTCGCCACGCTCTACCCCGAGGCGGAGATCCTGCTCATCGGGCTCAGCGAGCCCGAGGCGCAGATCCACGCGGTCAACGAGAGCGTCTCCCCGGAGGAACTGGAGAAGCTCTCGCTGGCCGAGGCCCTGTTCCTGCGCGGCTACGCCGAGAGCAAGGCCGTCTGACACCCGGGACACACCCGGCCGGGCCGCGGGAGCACCGTCCCGCCCCCCGGCCGGTGGCACCCGCGCACCGCACGCCGTCCGCGGTCAGCTGCCCACGGGCACACCCGCCTCGAGGTTGAGGACGGTGGCGCGCTCGCGGGCACGCAGGGCCCAGCGGAGGCGCTTGAGCCGGACGGGCGGGAGCATGGCCGCGGCCTCGTCCTCCGTGGCGAAGCGCCAGCCGCGCAGTTCGGCCCCCGGGAGAAGAAGACGTTCGGCGTCGGCGGCGGCGAGGCGGCCGCCGTCGAAGAGCAGCCGCAGGCCCCCGTAGCCGGGTGGCAAGGGCGGCTCCCAGTCGACGACGAGCAGACGCGGGACGACCGGCAGGTGAAGGCCGAGCTCCTCGGCGACCTCGCGCATCCCGGCCCGCGCGGGGGCCTCACCGGGCTCGACGACCCCGCCGGGGAACTCCCAGCCGGGCTTGTAGGTGGGGTCGACGAGCAGTACGCGGTCCTCCTCGTCGAAGAGGAGCACGCCGGCGGCGAGCGTCTCCGCCGTGGGCTCCGGGGTCTGCACGATCTCGCAGACGCCGGCGCCCTCGCGTATCGCCTCGGCGACACGCTCCGCGGTGGCCCGAGGGCTCAGGCCGCCGGTGTCGACGACATGGGCGTCGGCGGTGAGCCAGGGCAGCGCCTCACGGTAGGCGGCGAGCTGGTCCAGGCACCACCCGCGGACCTCCGCGCTCGCCCCGGGGTCGCCCGGGATGTCCGCTCGCTGCTCGATCCGCTCCCGCAGAACCGTTTCCTCAGCGTCGAGCACCATGTGCCGCACCGCGATTCTGCGCGCCGCCAGGCCCCCGAAGATCTCGTCCCGGTACTCCTGCCGCAGCAGTGTCATGGGGACGACCAGCGGGCCGCCGCCGATCTCGCTCAGCAGCGCCGCCGCCGTGTCGACGACCAGCCGCCGCCAGCAAGGCAGGTCCTGATAGTCGGAGACCTCGCCCAACCGCTTCTCGGGGAGCATGAGCCGCAGCCCGGTGCCGATGAGTTCCGGGTCGTAGAGCACGCTTCCCGGCAGCAGATCGAGCAGTTCACGTGCCGCAGTGGTCTTGCCCGCGCCGAACGTGCCGTTGAGCCAGACGATCACGGTGCCCCCTCTTCCGTAGCCCGGTAGCCCCCTACGAATTGCCCGGATCATCGGCGTCGGCAAACGCACAGACCCGGCCATCGGCGCATACCGGTGGCTTCAGAACCCGCGTTCCCCGAGCTCAGCCCGTGTTGGCCTCCTGAGTGAGCCGGGCGACGAACTGTTCGCGCAACGCCACGAGCACCGGTCCGGCCGCGGGCAGGACCGGTGCAGGGCATCGGCCCGACTCGCTCCCGGCCACCCGGGGACGGGCACGCTCACGGCAGCGGCGGTCCGTGCGCGGGCCCAAGTCCGCGAGATCTGCGGGGCTCTGGATCCCTGACGGCACATCCCAACCACCCCGTCCACCGCGGTGGGCCGGTCTACGCCCTCTTCCGCATGTACGAGCCCGCCCCGCAGCCGAGCCCGTGACGGGCACGGCGAAGGGCGGGTGACGGCGGGCCTGCCCTCGGCCCGCGTACCCGCCCGCTCGTCACGGCCGTCACGGCCGTCACGGCCGCTAGCGCACCGCGCCGAACGCCTCCAGGCCCAGTGCCTCCCCAGCCGCCGCGGCAGCGCCGACCAGGCCGGCGTCCGTGCCGAGCACCGCGGGGACGACCTTCACCCCGGCCGCGAACGACAGCGTGGCGTAGCGGCGCAGATGGGTGCGCAGGGGATCGAAGAGCAGCGCTCCCGAGCCGGCGACGCCTCCGCCGATCACCGCGATGTCGATCTCGACCAGAGTCGCCGTCGCGGCGATGCCCGCGGCCAGCGCCTGCGCGGCGCGGTCGAAGGACGCCAGCGCCACCGCGTCCCCGGCACGCGCGGCGCGGGCCA
Organism: Streptomyces sp. NPDC058691; assembly: GCF_042714775.1. Lineage (NCBI taxonomy): Bacteria > Bacillati > Actinomycetota > Actinomycetes > Kitasatosporales > Streptomycetaceae > Streptomyces > Streptomyces sp. NPDC058691. Next base: position 164,746 of record NZ_JBHXSO010000003.1, read on the forward strand.
CGGCCGCGGCGTCGGCCGCCTCCCCCACGGCGGGGAGCCAGCCGGCCTCCTGGGCGCGCCGCACGATGTTGGGGCCGCTCGCCAGCCGCTCGACACAGCCCCGGCCGCCGCAGGGGCACAGGTCGCCGTCGAGGTCCACGCTGATGTGCCCGATGTGGCCCGCGTTGCCGGTCGGGCCGGGGTGCAGCGCGCCACCGAGGACCAGGCCGCCGCCGACGCCGGTGGAGACCACCATGCACAACGCGTTGTCATGGCCGCGGGCCGCGCCCTGCCAGTGCTCGGCGGCGGTGATCGCCATTCCGTCGCCGGTCAGCACCACGGGCAGCCCGTCCACCCGGGCGGCGACCTCCGCCACCAGCGGGTAGTCACGCCAGGCGCCGATGTTGACCGGGCTGACCGTGCCCCGCGAGGCGTCGATCGGGCCGGCGCTGCCGATGCCGACGGCGACGACGCGGGGCCACTCCGCCGCCGCGCGCAGCTCGTCCAGCACTTCGGCGACGGAGCCCATCACGGTCTCGGCGTCCCGGTCGGCTCTCGTCGGACGCAGCGCGCGCAGCAGCAGCCGCCCGTGCGGGTCCACCAGGGCGCCCGCGATCTTCGTTCCCCCGACGTCCACGGCGGCGACCAGCGGACCCTGGTCGGCGGCGTACAACGGCGGTGTGGTGGGTTCAGCTGTGCTCTCGAACGGCATGCGCGTAGTGTCGCCCTTTGTTGACAACGTTGTCCAGCCCATAGGATCCGGCCGTGACCGATATTCCGCGTACCGCCCGGCCCACCATGAAGGACGTCGCCGCTCGGGCCGGTGTCGGCCTGAAGACCGTCTCCCGCGTCGTCAACGAGGAGCCGGGGGTCACCGACGACACGATCGCCCGCGTGCAGGCCGCCATCGACGCCCTCGGCTTCCGCCGCAACGACAGCGCCCGCCTGCTGCGCAAGGGCCGGACCGCCAGCATCGGGCTCGTCCTGGAGGACCTCGCGGACCCCTTCTACTCGCCGCTCAGCCGCGCCGTCGAGGACCACGCCCGGGCCCACGGGACGCTGCTGTTCACGGGGTCCAGCGCGGAGGACGCCGACCGCGAGCAGGAACTGGTGCTGGCTTTCTGCGCCCGGCGTGTCGACGGCCTCGTCATCGTCCCGGCGAGCGAGGACCACCGCTACCTGGAGCCGGAGATAGCGGCAGGGGTGGCCACGGTCTTCGTCGACCGGCCCGCCGGGGGCATCAACGCGGACGTGGTCGTGAGCGACAACGCCGGCGGCACCCGCGAAGGGGTCGCCCACCTCATCGCCCACGGGCACCGGCGTATCGGCTTCGTCGGCGACCTCCCCCGCATCCACACGGCCGCGGAGCGCCTTCGCGGCTACCGCGAGGCCATGGCCGACGCCGGGCTCCCCGTCCACGACGGCTGGGTCTCCTGCGGCACGACCGCGCCGGACCGCGTGCGCTCGGAACTCGACCGGATGCTGTCCGGACCGGAGCCCGTCACGGCGATCTTCACGGGCAACAACCGGATCACCGTGACCGCGGTACGCGTGCTGGCCGACCGCCCGCAGTTCGTCGCGCTCGTCGGCTTCGACGACTTCGAGCTCGCGGACCTCCTGCGGCCCGCGGTCACGGTCGTCGCCCAGGACCCGGCACAACTCGGCCGCACGGCGGCGCGGTTGCTCTTCCAGCGGCTCGATGGCGCCGCGGGCGCACCCGCCCGCCTCGAACTCCCCTGCCGGCTTGTCGCACGTGGCTCGGGCGAACTCCCGCCCATGGCGTAGCCGAAGCCCTGGAGAGTGGGAGCGTGGGTCGGTAGGGCGCGTGGGGCTCCGCCGGCCCCGGTCGAGCGGCCAGGGCGCCGAGTCAGCGGCCCACGGCGTGAGCCGGCGCCTTTCAGGGGAAGTGGGTCGCTGCGGCACGTCCGTTCGCCCGTGTCAGCGCTCGAGGTTCCGCTCGAACCAGTGGTGCGCGTACTGCTCGGTGCTGAATGCCTCGACCTCCACGAATCCCGCGGTCTCGACTGGGACGACCCGGATGAGGAGTACGAGGCACCCTCCGAGCCGTGGACGGTCGGCGGTGTACTGGCGGGCTTCGGCTGCCTGGCGGCGGCCCTTGCGTTCGTCGCGATCCGGGTGAACGGACTCGTCGCCCTCTTCGACTGACTCAGGTCACCTGCGCCGGTCCTAGGAGTCCACGGCCGCGTCCGACGTGGCAAGGCCCAGCGCCGCACGCGCCCTGACCGCCTCCTCGTAGCCCGACAGGCGCTCGGCCGCCTCGTAGTGGTCGTAGTAGGTGTCCGCGTCCTTCGCGGCGGCGGCCTTCGCCCAGTGCGCGCGGGCCGCGTCGATCTTCGCCTCGAGCGCGGCGACGTGCTGCTCAGCGGCGGCAGGCCACACGTGGCCGTGCAGGATGCGCGCCTCCTCGTCGAGGGCGCGTGTGACGTCCTGCGCCCACTCCTTGTAGCCCTTCAGGTCGTCCTTGACGTACTCCGCCTCCGGAGGTGCGGATTTGGCGTCGTTGATGGTGTTGGCGGCCTTGAGATAGGCGAGCTGGTGCTCGTCGAGCGTGGTCGCGTCCTGCCGGAGCGAGCCCTTGAGGGGTCCGCCGTCCCTGCCGAAGAAGCAGGTCACCTCGTGGTCGTCGTGCAGCCAAGTACTGCTGCTGGGCGCGAAGTAGTAGACGTCGACGTCCTGCGGTATCGCCCAGGTGTCCATGGCGTAGACGTTCTCCAGCTCCCAGCACCGGTTCTCCGCCGTCTTCGTGATCGAGGCGTCGCCAGGGAAGCCGCTGTTCTCCCCGGCCACTTGGAAGACCCCGAACACTTCCCCGGTGTGTGTACGCGTGCACGGCACGGTGGCCGCGTTCGCGACCTTCGCCACCACCTTGTCGCCGGGGGTGTCGAAGCAGTCGCCCTTGCGGAGGGTGAAGAGAGTGTTGCCGTCCGGCATCCCGTCCGCCAGGCCGTCGCTGAAACCCTTCGTGAACGCCGCCACGCCACTGACCAGGACGACGGCGAAGACCAGCGTGCTCACGGTCGAGAGCACCAGACCGGTGACGGCCATGCCCTTGCCGCGCTCGCCCGTCCTCCCGATCTGCGTCAACGCGATCGATCCCAGCACGATGCCGACCACCGGCACGACGCACACCAGCCCGAACACCAGGGCCGCGACCGCGAGTCCGTTGAGCGGCGGTCTCGCCGCCGGCGTGACCTGCGGGTAGGACGGAGACGGCGAGTCCACGGAACAGCGCTCCTCATGGAGTGTCGGACGAACGGCTGGGCGAATATATCCACCGGCACCCGCCTCCCGTGACCGCCCCTGGGACACCTGCGGTCGATCACGATCGCAGCCGGAGGACGAGGGACGCCGCGGCGGTGCGCCGGGATGGACACAAGGGCCAGGAGGCACCGCGCCCGGCAGGTCGGCCGCCCGCCCGCCGCCGCGGTCACGCGGCACTTCACCGAGCAGGGCGGCCCGTTGACACATGAGATGGCAGGCGGTTCGATGGCCGCCACGCCGCCGGGCTTCAGGCGCTGCGGGCGTACCGGGCCAACATCACCGACGTGCTGCCGAAGCCCGGTTGACGGGGCGCCGCCCCATCGCGGCCAGCAGCGCACCCCCGCGGATCCGCACGGCCGGTGGCGACTACGCCTGGCCGGGCACGCCCGCCAGCGCATCGAGGTCGCTCCGCGAGAGCCCCGTGGCGGCGGTGACCTCTTCCGGGTCGACGGCTCCGCAGTCGAGGCCGCGAAGCAGGTAGCCGCTCAGTGCCCTGGCGGTCGCGGGCTCGTCCATGACGTCACCACCGGCCCGGGCGACGTACGCCACGAGGCGGGCGGCCGCCGCGGGGAGACCTTCGCGGTAGAAGGCGTAGACGGCGGCGTAGCGGGTGGGCAGGTGGCCGGGGTGCATGTCCCAGCCCTGGTAGTAGGCGCGGGCGAGGGAGCGGCGGACGAGCCCGTAGTGCAGGCGCCAGGCGTCGTGGACCTGCGCGGTGGGCCCGACCGGGAGGACGTTCGTCGCGCCGTCCGAGAGCCGGACGCCCGTGCCGGCGGCGGCCACCTGCATGACGGCCTTGGCGTGGTCCGCGACGGGGTGGTCCATCGACTGGTACGCCGCGCTGACCCCACAGGCGGCGCTGTAGTCGAAGGTGCCGTAATGGAGTCCGGTGACCCGGCCCTCGGCCGCGTCGATGAACCGGGCGACGGTCGCGGTGCCGTCGGGGCCCAGGACGGACTGCGTCGTCTCGATCTGGATCTCGAAACCGATCCGCCCCGCGTCGAGCCCGCGGGCCTTCTCGAACTCCTCCGCCAACCGCACCATCGCCCTGACCTGCTGAGGGAACGTCACCTTCGGCAGTGTGAGCACGAGCCCCCGCGGCAGCTCTCCGGCGTCCATGAGACCGGTGAGGAAGACGTCCAGGGTGCGGATGCCACGGTCCCGGACGGCCGCCTCCAGGCACTTCATGCGGATGCCGACGTACGGGGGCGCGCTGCCGTCCGCCACGGCGGCGGTGACGAGGCGTGCCGCGGCAGCCGCGGCGGCGTCCTCCTCCGCGTCGGGCCGTGGACCGTAGCCGTCCTCGAAGTCGATCCGCAGGTCCTCGACCGGCTCACGCCGCAGTTTGTCGCGGACCCGGTCATGGACCGGGACGGCGAGCGCGGGCGGCAGTCCGAGGACGCCGGCGAGCGCGGCGGCGTCGGGGGCGTGCTCGTCGAGCGCGGCCAGCGCACGGTTGCCCCACGTGCGCACGGTGTCCGCGGTGAAGGCGTCAGCGGGGACGTAGACGGTGTGCACGGGCTGCCGGGTGCCGGGGTCCCCGGGGTAGCGGCGGGCGAGTTCGGCGTCGACACCGGCCAGGGATGCGCCGATGTCCCGGCGCAGCGCGTCGCCGAGTGAGGTTCGGACCGACTCGTCCTGCGCCATCTGCCACCTTCCCGGGCTTCAACAAGTCGTTGAAGCAACGCTAAGGCCGCCCCGCCGGGCCGTCAATGACGTATGGAGCCCCGCGGTGCCTTGCGGCAGGGCGGGGCTCCAAGCGAGTGGCCGTCGGGGTCAGCCCTTGCGGGCGGTGACCTCCTCGGTCAACTGCGGCACCACAGCGAACAGGTCACCGACCACGCCGTAGTCGACCAACTCGAAGATCGGCGCCTCCGGGTCCTTGTTGACCGCCACAATCGTCTTCGACGTCTGCATCCCCGCCCGGTGCTGAATCGCACCCGAAATACCCGCCGCCACATACAACTGCGGCGACACCGACTTACCCGTCTGACCCACCTGGTTGCTGTGCGGATACCAGCCCGCATCCACCGCAGCACGCGACGCACCCACCGCCGCACCCAGCGAATCAGCCAACGCCTCGATCACCGCGAAGTTCTCCGCACCATTGACACCCCGGCCACCGGAAACCACGATCGCCGCCTCCGTCAGATCCGGACGACCCGTCGCCTCCCGCGGCGTCCGCGACACCACCCGCGTCCCCGTCGCCAGCGCACCGAACGTGACCTCCAGCGCCTCCACCGCACCCGCGGCCGCCGCCGCCTCCACCGGAGCCGAGTTCGGCTTCACCGTGATCACCGGAGTGCCCGTCGTCACCCGCGACTTCGTCGTGAACGACGCCGCGAACGCCGACTGCGTAGCCACCGGCCCCTCCGCACCCGCCACCACATCCACCGCGTCCGTGATCAGACCCGAACCCAGCCGCAACGCCAGCCGCGCCGCGATCTCCTTGCCCTCACCCGACGTCGGCACCAAAACCGCCACCGGGCCCACCACCTTGGCAGCCGCCTCCAGCGCATCCACCTTCGGCACCACCAAATACTCCGCGAACTCACCCGCCTCCGCGGTCAGCACACGCGTCGCACCATGCTCACCCAACACCGAAGCAGTCGCCCCGGCACCAGCACCCAGAGCCACCGCCACCGGCTCACCCAGCCGACGCGCAATCGTCAGCAACTCCAGCGTCGGCTTACGGACCGCACCATCCACATGGTCCACATAGACCAGAACTTCACCCATGGAAACTCAAACTCCTCGCAGAACAGACGGACAGGCGGATCAGATGAACTTCTGGCTCGCGAGGAACTCCGCGAGCTGCTTGCCGCCCTCGCCCTCGTCCTTCACGATCACACCGGCAGTCCGCGCCGGACGCGCCGCCGCCTCATCCACCACCGTCCACGCACCCGCCAGACCCACCAGCTGAGCCTCGATCCCCAGATCCGCCAGATCCAAGGACTCCACCGGCTTCTTCTTCGCCGCCATGATCCCCTTGAACGACGGATACCGCGCCTCACCCGACTGGTCCGTCACCGACACCAACGCCGGCAACGACGCCTCCAACTGCTCACTGGCCGTGTCACCATCCCGGCGACCCGACACCGTCCCACCCTCGACCCTCACCTCGGACAGCAACGTCACCTGCGGCACACCCAACCGCTCCGCCAACAACGCCGGCACCACACCCGCCGTGCCATCCGTCGACGCCATCCCCGTCACCACCAGATCGAACCCCACGTGCTCGACCGCCTTCGCCAGCACCAGCGACGTCGCCATCACATCACTGCCATGCAGACCCTCGTCCTCGACATGCACCGCCTTGTCAGCGCCCATCGACAACGCCTTGCGCAACGCGTCCTTCGCATCCTCAGGACCCACCGTCACCACCGTCACCTCAGCGTCACCCGACGCCTCCGCGATCTGCAGCGCCTGCTCCACCGCATACTCATCCAACTCCGACAGCAGCCCGTCCACCGCGTCCCGATCCGTCGTCAGATCCTCCGCGAAGTGACGATCACCCGTCGCATCGGGCACGTACTTAACCGCTACAACGATCCTCAAGCTCACGCGTGCTCTCCTACTACTGCGTCGGGTACGTCAACTGCCCATCGAGGGCAGCATAGGCGCCGTGGACGGCGGCTCCCCGCCGGGACGCTGCGGCGCTCCGACAGAAATATTACTCGCCAGTACAACCCGCTCCTTCCCCGTTCACAAGGGCGGTGAACTGTGACGTTCCCGACGCGGCCGGGCGGCTCCGACCCGGTGTTCAGTGACGCAGCGCGTTGAATCGGCCCTGGTGGTAGAGGAGCGGCCGGGCAGGGCCATCCGGGGCGCCCGCGACGGCCTGCGCGATGACGACGCGGTGGTCGCCGGCGGGTATGCGGGCCACCACGCGGGCGACGAGCCACGCCGAGACATCCTCCAGCAGGGGGACGCCGTACGGACCGGGGGCCCAGGCCGTGGGCGGGGCGAAGCGGTCGGCCCCACTGCGGGCGAAGGTGGCCGCGAGATCCTCCTGGTGCTCGCCGAGGATGTGGACGCCGAGGTACGCGGCATCGGCGACCGTCGGCCAGGCCGAGCCCGCGGTGCTGATGCCGAACGAGACCAGCGGAGGCTCGGCGGAGACGGAGGTGAGCGAGGTGGCCGTGAAACCGGCGGGGCGCGCGCCCGGCGCGGTGATGACGGCGACGCCCGCCGCGTGGCGACGGAACACGGACCGGAAGGCGGCGGAGTCGAAGGCGTCGCAGACGGGAGCCGCGGAGGAAGCGGTGGGCACCGAGGAACCCGGGGAACCCGGGGAGCCGGGGAAGGCGGAAGCCGGCACGGCGGCGGCGCGGGTCTGCTCGGGCGGTGCGGGCAGCCGGACGAGAGCGGGACTCACCGGCTTGCCGAAATCAGGGGACGCGGTCATGGAGTTGTCCTCTTGGTGCTGTCGAGCCGGAGGCGTACGGACTTCTGGACGCTCAGCGGCAGCGACAGCGGGCGCTCGCGTGCCGACCGAGGTCGACATCGAAGCGGGCGAAGAGCAGGAGGTCTCGCGACATAACGTCAGACTGACGATGAGGACGCCGGGCCGTCAAGGGCGCATTGCCGGATGGGACCGGGCTCATACCGCCGCGCCGAGGGCCGCGATGACGTCGGCCTTGCGGGGCTGGCCCGCCGCGCGCCGGACGATCGCGCCGTGCGCGTCGAGCACCAGGACGGTGGGGGTCTTGAGGATGCCGAGCCGCCGGACCAGGTCGAGGCGCGCCTCCGCGTCGATCTCGACGTGCGCGACCCCGTCGACCATCGCGGCGACGTCCTCCAAGGTGCGCCGCGTCGCCCGGCAGGGGGCGCAGAACGCGCTGGAGAACTGGAGCAGCGTGGCCCGCTCGCCGAGCTCCGCGCCGATCTCACCGGCCGTCAGCAGTTCGGCAGTGTCCTTGTCCCGCACACGTATCCTTCCGTCTCGCCGCCGGTGCAGCAGTCCGAAGGCCGCCGCGGCGGCGAACACCGCGACGCATACCACCAGTCCGGTCATGTCCGCCCTCCCGACGATTGCAGCGTTCACAGGACTGCCATGATTCCCGGGGGTCCGGCCGGGCCCCGCGTCCGGAATCATGACTGCCATGAGCACTCACGCCATTGATGCCCGAGGACCGCGGTTCGCCGCAAGCCTGACGACGGTCGTGCTGGCCGCCGTCCTGATCACCGGCAGCGGCTGGCTGCTCGCCGTCCAGGCGCTCGTGTTCGCGGTGGGCGCCGCGGTGGGTGTGCAGCACTCACCCTACGGGCTGTTGTTCCGTACGGTGGTTCGTCCCCGGCTGGGGCCTCCGACCGAGACCGAGGACCCGGCGCCCCCGCGCTTCGCGCAGGCGGTGGGGCTGGTGTTCGCGCTGATCGGACTGGTCGGCTGGTTCGCGGGACCGCAGTGGCTGGGGCTCGCCGCGACCGGCTGCGCGTTGGCGGCGGCCTTCCTGAACGCGGTGTTCGCCTACTGCCTCGGGTGCGAAATGTACCTGCTGGTGCGTCGTACGACCGGGTGACGTGATGAGAATCTCGCCCGGGCACGGGCACGCGGGATGACACGGCACCCGTTTACGGTGCACGATCAGCCCGCGGTCGCAAACCTACGGCCGCGTAACTTCCACCGGGGGCCACCCCCTACGAAGAAGGGGCCCCACGCATGGCCGAACTCGTCTACCCACCCGTCATCGGCTTCGCCCGGACGATGTTCCGGGTACAGGGTCTGCGCTTCGACATCTCCGGCACGGAGCACGTGCCGCGCAGCGGCGGCGCGCTGCTCGTCAGCAACCACATCGGGTATCTGGACTTCGTCTTCGCGGGTCTGACGGCACTCCCGGCCAAGCGCCTCGTGCGCTTCATGGCCAAGGAGTCGGTGTTCCGGCACAAGGTGTCCGGGCCGCTGATGCGGGCGATGAAGCACATCCCGGTGGACCGCTCCGAGGGCATGCACGCGTACAAGCACGCCCTGTCCGCGCTGCGCTCCGGCGAGATCATCGGTGTCTTCCCCGAGGCGACGATCTCGGAGTCCTTCACGCTCAAGTCCTTCAAGTCGGGTGCGGCGCGCCTGGCGATGGAGGCCGGGGTGCCGCTGCTGCCGGTCGCCCTGTGGGGCACGCAGCGCATGTGGACCAAGGGGCAGCCGCGCCAGCTCGGCCGCAACCGCTTCCCGATCTCGATCCGCGTGGGCGAGCAGATGGAAGCCGGGGAGAACGAGAAGCCGGGGGCCCTCACCCGCCGTCTGCGCCTGCGCGTACAGGAGTTGCTGGACGACGCGCAGCGCGCGTACGCCGGCCGCCCCTCCGGTCCTGAGGACCACTGGTGGCTGCCCGCGCACCTGGGCGGTTCGGCACCCACCCCGGAGGACGTGGCCGCCAAGGAGCGATCCGCCACGGAGGACTGACGTCGCGCACCCGCGTGCCGGCGTCGCCGTTGACGTCCGCTCACAGTTCGGTGGGCAGCAGGCGCCACAAGTGGGGCCGGTCGGTCGCGGCGCGCAGGGCGTGGAGCACGGTCGGCGGCGGGGTGACGTAGAGCCCCGGGTAGTCGCACTCACCCCGTTCCGGACGCGGCACCCAGGCGAGCCGTTCCTCCCGGAGTGAGAAACGGGCGTCGACCCCGGGCTTGTTGCCCCGTGGGTCCTGACGGGCCCAGCGGTCGTGGCCGGGGAGCCGGAGTGCGACGAGGCCGTGCACGAGCGGGTTGCTCCCGTCGTCGTCGGTGAGCCGCTGGTAGCACAGGCCCGCGGGGATGGCCTCGGCCCGCAACAGCGCCACGAGGGCGTGGGACTTGGCGTGGCAGATGCCGGTGCGTTGCTCCAGGACGTCGGAGGCGCGCCAGGTGACGCGCGGGTCCCCGGCGTCGGCGGAGTGCGGGATGGTGTCGCGCACGAAGGCGTAGGCGGCGCCGGCATAGTCATGCGGAGCCGGGGCCGCCGCCCGCAGCCGGGCGGCGGTCTCGCGCACGAGCGGGTGATCGTGGTCGATCACCTCGTCCGCCGCCAGGTAATCGGCCGACGCGGCGCTCTGGGGTACCGGCTCCATGTGACGGATAATAGAAAGAAGCCGGGCAACCCGGCAATTGAATTTCCTATAGCGGTATATCTATGCAGTCCGAGAGGTGGCTGTGGTGGACCGTGGAGGAAGACGCGCCACAAACGCGACCGTCGTGGCCGTGCTGGCCGCACTGGCCGTGCTGGTCGCGGGGCTGCTCTTCGCGCGGCACGGCGGCCCGGACCGCGCGTCGAACGCGCCCGGCCGCAGCGCTCCCCCGGCGGCCACGCCGTCCGCGTCGCCCGTACCCTCCGCGTCACCCGTCAAGGAGCGTTCGCCCTTCACCGGACTGCCTCAGGACCGGCCGCGCCCCGTGCTCGCCGTGAAGATCGACAACGTGGGCCCCGCCCGTCCGCAGACCGGGATCGACCGGGCCGACCTGGTCTACGTGGAGGAGGTCGAGGCAGGGCTCACCCGGATCCTTGCCGTGTTCTCCTCGTCGCCCTCCCATCTGCCGGACCGCGTCGGCCCGGTGCGCAGCGCACGCGAGTCGGACCTGGAGCTGCTGCGTCAGTTCGGCCGGCCCGCGCTCGCCTTCTCCGGCGCGCAGACCAGGCTGCTGCCGGTGATCGCGGCCGCGCCGGTGTACGACGTCTCCCCCGCCCACGCCGGTGGGGCGTACACGCGGGACCGTTCGCGTCCCGCGCCGCACAATCTGTACGCCTCGCCCTCGCGGCTGCTGGCCGCCGCCCCGGACGCCTCCGCGAGCCGTGACATCGGCTTCCGCTTCGGCCCCGCGCCCTCCGGGGGCACGGCCGCGACCACCCGCACCGTCCGTTTCCCCTCTGCCTCGGTCGGGCTGCGCTGGTCGGCCGAACAGCGGCGCTGGCTGGTCTCGTTCGACGGCAGGCCCGCCGCCGCGACGGGCACCGGGCGGCTCGGCGCGCCGACGGTCGTCATCCAGTACGTGACCGTACGCGCCTCGCAGTACCACGACCGATGGGGCAGCACCTCGCCGTACAGCGAGACCGTCGGGTCGGGCGAGGCGGATGTGCTGCGCGACGGCAAGGCGTACCGGGCGCACTGGTCACGCCCCGAGGCGGCAGGGGGAACGGAGTTCACCACTCGGCAGGGCGCGCCGATGACCTTCGCGCGCGGCCAGGTGTGGATCGTGCTGGCGCCGCGTCCGTCGTAGGCCTCAGGCGATCGCGCCGCCGGTGGCCGCGGGCGGGCCGGGTGCGCCACGCGCGGCGAGCGCCGAGGCGAGGTCGCCGTGCACGGTGAAGACCCCCGCGGTGCGGGTCAGCCGCAGCAGCCGCAGCACAGGAGGGTTGTCGGCGACGAGGCCGAAGCTGCCGCCGCGCTCCAGGGTGCGCCGCCGCGCGCGGATCAGCACGGACAGCCCGCTGCAGTCGAGAAAGCTGAGCCCGCGCAGGTCCACCACCAGGTCGGGGTGCGGCCCGGTGGAGGCCTCGTCCAGTCGCACGCCGGCGCTCTCGCCGGCGTACAGATCAAGCTCCCCCGACAGTTCCACCACGGTGGTGCCGCCCACCACCCACTGCCGCACCCCGAAGTCGTGCTCGTCGTCGAACAAAGCCGGCCCCCCGACTCCCGCATTCTGCTGGGCCCCTGAAGCTCCGGCGTACGCCGCGCGCATTTCGGCGCGCCACGCACACCCCCGTGACTCCGGGATACCCCCCTGCGGTACCGGCAGTCAACACATCCGGACTAACCCGGCAGGACGACCAGTTCCCGGGCGGTCTGGTTGAGGCGTTCCCCGCCCTCGGCGGTGCACACCGCGATGTCCTCGATACGAGCGCCGAAGCGGCCCGGCAGGTAGATCCCCGGCTCGATGGAGAAGGCCATACCGGGCTCCAGCGGCCGCGCGCTGCCCGCCACGATGTAGGGCTCCTCGTGGGTCTCCAGCCCGATGCCGTGCCCGGTGCGGTGGATGAAGTGCTCCCCGTACCCGGCCGCGGCGATGATGTCCCGCCCGACCGCGTCCAGTTGCTCCGCCGTGACGCCCGGGCGCACGGCCTCCGTCTGGGCGTGCTGGGCGCTGAGCAGCACCTCGTACATCTCGCGGAACTCCGCGGGGGGCTCCCCCATGGCGTACGTGCGGGTGGAGTCGGAGCAGTAGCCCTCCTCCGTGGTGCCGCCGATGTCGACCACGACGGGATCGCCGGTCCGGATGACGCGATCGGAGACCTCGTGGTGCGGGCTCGCCCCGTTGGGACCGGACGCCACGATGACGAAGTCGACCGTGGTGTGGCCCGCGTCGAGGACGGCCTCCGCGATGTCGCGGGCGGCCTCGCGCTCGGTGCGCCCGGCCGCGACCCACTCGCCGATGCGCCGGTGCACCCGGTCGATGGCGGCGGCGGCCCGGCGCAGCGCCTCGATCTCGGCGGGTGTCTTGCGCATGCGCAATTCACGCAGGACCTCACCGGCCAGGCTCTGCTCGGCGCCGGGCAGCGCGGCGCGCAGGGCGAGCACCTTCTCCGCCCACATGTGGTTGTCGACGGCGACGCGCCCCCCGCCCGCCGTCCGCGGCAGACGGCGGGCGAGAAGCGCGTAGGGGTCCTCGGTCTCGGCCCAGCCGACGATCTCGACGCCGATCCCGCCGAGCGGCGAGATCTCCGCGCCGGGCTTCTCCAATTCGGGCACGACGAGGAAGGGCTCGCCGAGCACGGGCAGCGCGAGGCAGACCAGGCGCTCGGTGAGGTGGGCGCGGTAGCCGGTCAGATAGCGCAGATCCGGCCCGGGGGAGACGAGCAGCGCGTCCAGCCCGGCGTCGGCCGCGGCCTTGCGGGCCAGTTCGAGGCGTTCAGCCGGATAGAGGGGTGCCGAGCGGGCACCACGGCCGGGAGCAAGGGGGGTGTCGGTCACGACTCTCACCGTAGACGCCCCTGGGCCCCGCCGCAGGCCGCCCGCGTCGGCGCAGGTCGTAGGCTTGCCCCGATGGATGTCGACACCGCCCCCGATCCCCTCCCGGCGCTCGCCGCCCTGCTGCGCTCGCTGCCGCCCTCCTGCGGACCGGTGCGGCTGGTCGCGGTCGACGGGCACGCCGGCGCCGGGAAGACGACCTTCGCCGCCGCGCTGGCGCGGGCCCTCGGCGGGGCCCCCGTGGTGCACCTGGACGATCTGGCCACCCATGACGAGCTGTTCGCCTGGACCGGCCGGCTCCGCGAGCAGGTGCTCGAGCCGCTGAGCCGGGGCGGGACGGCGCGGCCCGCGAAGTACGACTGGGTGGCGCGGCACTTCGGCCCGCTCCTGGAGGTGCCCCCGGCGCCGGTGGTCCTGATCGAGGGCGTGGGCGCGGGACGGCGGGCGGTGCGGCCGTGGCTGTCCCGCACCCTGTGGCTGGACGTCCCCCGCGACACGGCCCGGGAGCGCGGCGAACGCCGGGACGGCCCGCAGCTCGCCGAATTCTGGACCGGCTGGATGTACGCGCAGGACGCCCATTTCGCCGCCGACCCGACCCGCCCCTTCGCCGAACTGCTGGTGCGCCAGGTGCGGAATGGGTACGAGGTACGCGAAATGCCCACCGGTACACCCCTGGTGCACACGGCCACTCACCCAGCGTGACCACCCGCGGCCGGTGTGCTCGCGCCCTCCGGCCGGCCTCCGGACAGGGCCACGGGTGGCTTGACCGTGGGGCCGTACAGGACTTACGTTCTGAATGCGCGGTCCTGTACGACCGCCCTCGGACGCGAAGCCCCCGGTTGTTCCCCCGTGACCGGGGGCTTCGTTCTGCCCTGGACGGGTGATCCGGCCCCGCACGGCAGCGAATTGCTCACCCAACGTTACGGTCCGCGTGGCTCTACGGCCTACCCCGCCTGCACGGGTACCATGCGAGCGGGGTGCGACGACATGTGCGCGCGATGCGCACCCCGCACCAACTCCCGCTTCGGGATGTGTGGTTGGGGCGGCGGGCGACACCGGGGGAAACGGTTGGTGGGGACCTGATGGACTTCGGCACGGAACACCCCGGCTCCCCTGCCGATCTCGCCTGGACGCGGGCGGTGGACGCCTACACCATGGGCGCGTACACCCAGGCCGAGGAGGAGTTCCGGGTCGCGGTGCGGCTCGACCCGGGTATGGCCGACGCCTGGCTCGGACTGCACGCCCTGCGCGCGGACACCGCGACCGCGCTACTGCAGATGTACCGGCACCGCGACCGCTTCGGCGAGCAGCGCCGGGCCCATCGTCGCTCCATGAACTCCTGGTACTGGCTTGGCTGGTGGGTGCAGCCGGTCCTGGAGACCCGCCGCGATCTGCTGCTGGCCCACGCCTCGCACTGGCTCGACGGCCGCCACATCGCGGAGCTGGACCGGGCGCTGGCCGAGTGCCCGCCCGTCGACACCGACCCGCACGTCCGCTTCCTGCACGCCTGCCGGGCCTACCTGGTCAAGGACTGGGACCAACTGGTGCGGCACACCGAGCCGTTGCTCGGCGACGCCGTGCTCGGCATCGAGGCGGGCCTGTTCGGCGGCATGGCCCGGGTACGTCTGGAGCTGTACGGGCAGGCAGAACCCCTGCTGGTCACCGCCCTGATGCGGTGCCGCAGCGAGCAGCCGCAGCGCAAGGAGCTGCGCTACTGGCTGGCGCGCGCCTACGAGGGAACCGGCCGCACGGCCGCCGCGCTGCCGCTGTACCGGGCCGTGCACCGCGTCGACCCCGGGTTCATGGACACCTCGGCACGCCTCACCGCCATCGACGAGGCGGACGGCCTGGGCGACGAGGCCGCAGACTACGCCTCCGTCGCCATGCCGGGCTTCGGGCAGGCCGCTCCCGAAGGGCTGTCACCCGACCCCGATTCCCTGGACGCCCGCGGCGGCGGGATGGGCGTCCCGGGCGGCGGTACGGGCGGCTCCGTGCTGGACGACCCGCTCGGCGGCGCCGGCCCGATCGACGACGACATCCGGGAGAAGGCGATCCTGCCCGTCTCCCCCATCCCGCCCCAGGTCCCGGTCATCGCGCCGGACCCGGTCCTGCTCGCCCAAGCGCTGGCGGAGCTGGACCGTATGGTGGGCCTCGAACCGGTGAAGCGCCAGGTCCGCGCACTGTCGGCGCAACTGCGCATGGCCCGGCTGCGGGCCGTCCAGGGACTGCCGGTGCAGCCCCCGAAGCGGCACTTCGTCTTCTCCGGGCCGTCGGGGACCGGGAAGACCACCGTCGCGCGCATCCTCGGCCGGGTCTTCTACGCCCTCGGGCTGCTCGGCGGCGATCATCTGGTGGAGGCCCAACGGGCCGATCTTGTCGGGGAGTTCCTCGGCCAGACCGCGGTGAAGGCCAACGAGCTGATCGACTCCGCCCTCGGCGGGGTGCTGTTCGTGGACGAGGCGTACGCGCTGTCCAACTCCGGCTACAGCAAGGGCGACGCCTACGGCGACGAGGCCCTGCAGGTTCTCCTCAAGCGCGCCGAGGACAACCGCGACCGGCTCGTGGTCATCCTGGCCGGCTACCCCGAGGGCATGGACCGCCTGCTGGCGGCCAACCCCGGGCTCGGTTCGCGCTTCACCACCCGCGTCGACTTCCCGAGCTACCGCCCGCAGGAGCTCACGAGCATCGGCGAGGTCCTCGCCGCCGACAACGGCGACCGCTGGGACGAGGAAGCGCTGGAGGAACTGCTGGCGATCAGCGGCCATGTCGTCGACCAGGGCTGGATCGACGAACTGGGCAACGGCCGCTTCCTGCGCACCCTCTACGAGAAGAGCTGCGCCTACCGCGACCTGCGCCTGTCCGGCTACGCGGGTCCGCCCTCGCGTGACGACTTGTCGACATTGCGACTGCCCGACCTGATGCAGGCGTACGGCGAGGTCCTGTCGGGCCGCGGCCCCGGGCTGTCACCGCCGGAACCCTTGGATTGAAAGGGCCTGAAGGGGCTGTGCAGAAGGGCCCGGGCGATCGCCCGGGCCCTTCCGCGTCAGCTCGCCAGTGCCTGCGGCGCGTGGACGGTCTCCCGCTCGGGAACCGCCTTCCGCCCGGGGGCGCTCTCCCGGTGGGCCGGGTCGCGGACCTCGCCCACCAGCATCTCCAGTACGTCCTCCAGGGCGACCAGCCCCAGCACCCGCCCACCGGAGTCGGCGACCGCCGCCAGGTGCGACGCGGCGCGGCGCATCTGGGTCAGCGCGTCGTCCAGCGGCAGCTCGGCCCGAAGGGTGGCCATGGGCCGCCAGAGCCGGGAGGGCACCGGCCGGTCCGGGTCGTCCAGGTCGAGGACGTCCTTGACGTGCAGATAGCCGAGATAGACGCCGTCCGGTCCGGCCACCGGATAGCGGGAGTAGCCCGTACGGACGGTCAGTTCCTCGATCTCCGCGGAGGTGACGGTCGGGTCGACCGTCACCAGGTCCTCCGGTGCGAGCAGGACGTCGGTCACCGGGCGGGTACCCAGTTCGAGCGCGTCCTCCAGACGCTCCTGCGCGTCGTCGTCCAGGAGTCCGGCCTGCCGGGCGTCCTCGACCAGCGCGGTGAGTTCCTCACTGGTGAAGACCGCGTCGAGCTCGTCCTTGGGCTCGACCCGGAACAGCCGCAGGATGATCCTGGCGGTCCAGCCGAGCACCGCGGTGACGGGCCTGAAGATCCGGGCGAAGGCCACCAGTCCCGGACTCAGCCAGAGGGCGGTCTTCTCGGGCGCGGCCATGGCCAGGTTCTTCGGGACCATCTCGCCGATGACGAGGTGGAGGAAGACCACGACAGCCAGCGCGATGACGTAGCCCGCCGGGTGGATCAGACCCTCCGGAAGATGGACGGCCTCGAAGAGCGGCTCCATCAGATGGGCCACGGTCGGCTCGGCGACCGCGCCCAGTGTCAGCGAGCACACCGTGATGCCGAACTGGGCGGCCGCCATCATCTGCGGCAGGTTCTCCAGGCCGTGCAGCACGGTTCTGGCCCGCCGATGGGTTCCGGCGAGCGGCTCGATCTGGCTGCGGCGTACGGAGACCAGCGCGAACTCGGCGCCGACGAAGAAACCGTTGCCCAGCACCAGCAGGGCGGCCAAGAACAGTTGCAGGAAGCTCATCGGTCGCCCTCCTGCCCCGCCTGCGGCTCGTCGAACCCGACGCGCACCAGGCGAACCCTTTCCGCACGGTGGTGCGCCACCTCGCGCACCCGCAGTTCCCAGCCGGGCAGCACTGCCGTGTCGCCCGGTTCGGGGATGCGTTCCAGCAGGTCGGCGACGAGGCCCGCCACGGTCTCGTAGGGGCCCTCGGGGGCCTCGAGTCCTATGCGCTCCAGCAGGTCGACGCGGCAGCCGCCGTCGGCGTCCCAGGCGGGCCGGCCGCCCTCGGCGGGGGCCTGGGCCAGTTCGGGCAGGTCGGCCGAGTCGTGCTCGTCGCGGACCTCGCCGACGAGCTCCTCGACGATGTCCTCCAGGGTCACCACACCGGCCGTGCCGCCGTACTCGTCGACGACGACGGCGATCGGCTGCTCGCGCCGCAGCCGCTCCAGCAGCGGCTGGACGGGCAGCGTCTCGGGCACGAGCAGGGGGGCGACCGTGATCCGGCCGACCGGCGTGCGGTCGCGCTGGTGGGCGGGCACCGCGAGGGCGTCCTTCAGGCTCGCCATGCCGACGATGTCGTCCAGCCGCTCCCGGTAGACCGGGAAGCGGGACAGCCCGGTGGCCCGGGTGAGGTTGAGTACGTCGGCGGCGGTGGCGGTGTCCTGCAGGGCGCTGACCCGCACGCGCGGGGTCATCACGTTCTCCGTCGTGAGTTCGCCGAGCGAGATCGTGCGGACGAAGAGGTCCGCGGTGTCCTGCTCGATCGCACCGGCCCGCGCGGAGTGCCGGGCGAGCGAGACCAGCTCGGTCGGGGTGCGGGCGGAGGCGAGCTCCTCGGCCGGCTCGACGCCGAGGGCGCGCACCAGGCGGTTGGCCGCGGTGTTGAGCAGTTCGATCACCGGGCGGAACGCGGCGGAGAAGACCCGCTGCGGTCCGGCCACGAAGCGGGCCACCTGCAGCGGGCGCGAGACCGCCCAGTTCTTGGGAACCAGCTCGCCGACGACCATCTGGACGGCCGAGGCGAGGATCATGCCGATGACCACGGCGATGGCGGGCGCGGCCCCGGAGGGGACGCCGATCGCGGTGAGCGGTCCGGACAGCAGGTGGGCGAGTGCCGGCTCGGCGAGCATGCCCACGACCAGCGAGGTGATCGTGATGCCGAGCTGGGTGCCGGAGAGCTGGAAGGAGAGCTTGCGGAGCGACTCGACGACGCTGAGCGCCCGTCGATCGCCCTCGGCGGCCGCTCGTTCGGCGGCCGGCCGCTCCACGGTCACCAGGCCGAATTCGGCGGCGACGAAGAAGCCGTTCGCGAGGATCAGGACAAAGGCCGCCCCGAGGAGCAGCAACGAGGTGTTCATGCCGCCGCTCCGGGATGTCGGTGCGGAGGGGCGGCGCGGGTACTACCGGACGATCCGTCCATCGTGGATTGGGTGTCACTCCTCGGGTCGTTGCGGAGATTCCAGAGTAATGAAGAAATGGCGCGCGGCGGCAGGTCTACTGTCCCGCGGTCCCGTCCGTGCCGTGGACCTCGGCGAGAGCGCGCAGCCTCCGCGCGTCGCGCAGCGCGCCGGCGCGGCCGATGCCGGGCTGAATACCCATCGCGGCCAGGCTCGTTCCGTCGGCGAGGTCGAGGAAGACCCAGGGGTCACCGGGGCGCAGATTCACCCGGATCACCTGCGCCCATTCCAGGCGGCGCTTGGTGGTGAGATTGACCACGGTGACGCCGTCCCGGTCGGCGACGACCTTCGGACGGCTGAGCAGCACGAGCACCGCGGCGATGAGCGCGCCGGTGAGGACCATCCAGGCGCGGTCCGAGGTGTGCCAGGGCCGGGCCCCGTCGGAGGGCAGCAGGACGGCGATCACGACGAAGGCCGCGAGCAGCCCGCCACCCAGGGTCAGCAGCACCACGCGTGTGCGGGTGGGCCGGAAGGTGACGGGCAGCTCGGGAAGGTCCGTGGACACGGCGGGAGCGGCGGGCGGGGTGGGATGGGCGGGGCTCACAGGCGGCAGGCGTGGATGCCGGTGGTGAGGATCGCCCGGGCACCGAGGTCGTAGAGCTCGTCCATGATCCGCTGGGCGTCCTTGCTGGGGACCATGGCACGCACGGCGACCCAGCCCTCGTGGTGCAGCGGGGAGACGGTGGGCGACTCCAGGCCGGGCGTCAGGGCGATGGCCCGCTCGACGTGCTCGACCCGGATGTCGTAGTCCATCATCACGTAGCGACGGGCCACCAGGACGCCCTGGAGGCGGCGCAGGAACTGCCGCACCTTCGGTTCGGTGGTCTCGTCGGTCTCCCCGGGACGGCGGATGACGACGGCCTCGGAGTCGAGGATCGGCTCGCCGATGACCTCCAGGCCGGCGTTGCGCATCGAGGTGCCGGTCTCCACGACGTCGGCGATGACCTGCGCGACACCGAGCTGGATGGCGGTCTCGACCGCGCCGTCCAGCCGGACGACGGAGGCGTCGACCGAGTGGTCGGCCAAGTGCCGCTGGACGACCGTCGGGTAGGAGGTGGCGATCGTCAGGCCCCCGAACTCCTTCACGTCCGTCACCGTGCCCGGCACGGTGGCGTAGCGGAAGGTGGAGCGGGCGAAGCCGAGCTGCAGGATCTCCTCGGCGTTGGCGGCGGAGTCCAGCAGCAGGTCGCGGCCGGTGATGCCGATGTCGAGCCGGCCGGAGCCGACGTAGACGGCGATGTCGCGCGGGCGCAGGTAGAAGAACTCGACGTCGTTCTCGCCGTCGACGAGGACGAGTTCCTTGGCTTCCTTGCGCTGGCGGTAGCCGGCCTCATGCAGCATCGCCGACGCAGGTCCGGACAGTGAACCCTTGTTGGGAACGGCGATGCGCAGCATGGGGGCGATCCTTTGCAGCTCGGGCGTACGGCGGGGGAAGAGGGCGGGAAGGGCGGACGGATCAGAAGGACAACGGGGCACGCATAGGGTGGCGCTGCTCACAGATGAGCGTATACGTCGTCGAGGCCGATGCCCCGCGCGACCATCATCACCTGCAGGTGGTAGAGCAGCTGGGAGATCTCCTCCGCGGTGCGGTCGGCGCCTTCGTACTCGGCGGCCATCCACACCTCGGCGGCCTCTTCGACCACCTTCTTGCCGATCGCATGCACGCCCTTGCCGACCAGTTCGGCGGTGCGGGACGTGCTGGGGTCGCCGGTGGCGGCCTTCTGCTGGAGCTCGGTGAAGAGCTCCTCGAATGTCTTCTTGGCCATGGTGGTCCCACCCTACGCGGAAGAGCCCCTACCTCACCGCCACGGCTCGGACACCGAACGCAGGATGACCGCGGTGGCGACCGCGGCGGTGACCGCCTCGTGCCCCTTGTCCTCGTTGGAACCGGGCAGGCCCGCCCGGTCCAGTGCCTGCTGCTCGGTGTCGCACGTCAGCAGGCCGAAGCCGACGGGCACACCCGTTTCGACCGAGACCTGCGTCAGCCCCTGGGTGACGCCCTGGCAGACGTACTCGAAGTGCGGAGTGCCGCCGCGGATCACGACGCCGAGCGCGACGATCGCGTCGTAGCCGCGGTCGGCCATCGCCTTCGCGGCGACCGGCAGTTCCCAACTGCCGGGCACCCGCAGCAGGGTGGGCTCGTCGATGCCCAGGTCCCTCAGCGCGCGTACGGCGCCGTCGACCAGCCCGTCCATCACCTGCTCGTGCCACTGGGCCGCGATGACGGCCACACGCAGGTCGCCGCAGTTCTTCACGGACAGTTCGGGGGCGCCCTTACCGCTCACGTGCTTCTTCTCCTTGTTCCGGTGGTGCTGAGTGTTGCCGTCCCGGGACGGGACTACTGGTTGTGGTAGGCGGTGCTCGGGGCCTGGTCGAGCCACGGCAGGTCGTGGCCCATCCGGTCCCGCTTGGTGCGCAGGTAGCGCAGGTTGTGCTCGCCGGCCGCGACCGGCATGGCCACCCGTTCGGTGACCTTCAGGCCATGGCGCGTCAGCGCGTCGGTCTTGTCGGGGTTGTTGGTCATCAGCCGCAGGGAGACCACACCGAGGTCGGCGAGCATCTCCGCCGCGGCGCCGTAGTCGCGGGCGTCGGCGGGCAGGCCGAGCTCCAGGTTGGCGTCGAGGGTGTCCCGGCCGCGCTCCTGCAGTTCGTACGCGCGGAGCTTGGACAGCAGTCCGATGCCCCGGCCCTCGTGACCGCGGAGGTAGACCACGACGCCGCGGCCCTCCGACGCCACTCGTTCGAGTGAGGCCTGCAGCTGCGGGCCGCAGTCACACCGCTGGGAATCGAACACGTCGCCGGTCAGGCACTCGGAGTGGACGCGGGCCAGCACGTTCTCCCCGTCACCGATCTCGCCGGCCACGAGCGCGATGTGCTCGATGCCGTCGGCGGTGTTGCGGTAGCCGAAGACCCGGAAGTCGCCGTAGGCGGTGGGCAGCCGGGTCTCCGCCTCGCGGCGGACGGTGGGCTCGGCGGAGCGTCGGTGGTCGATGAGGTCCTCGATCGAGATGATGGCAAGACCGTGCTTGCGGGCGAACGTCATCAGGTCGGGAAGACGGGCCATAGTGCCGTCCTCGTTGGCGATCTCCACGATCGCCGCGGCGGGGCGCAGACCGGCCAGCCGGGCCAGGTCGACGCCGGCCTCGGTGTGGCCGTTGCGGGTCAGCACACCGCCGGCCCGGGCGCGCAGCGGGAAGACGTGGCCGGGCCGGACGAAGTCGCCGGGCGTGGTCCCCTCGGTGGCGAGCAGCCGGATGGTGGCCGCCCGGTCGGCGGCCGAGATGCCGGTGGTGACGCCGTGGGCGGCGCTCGCGTCGACGGAGACGGTGAAGGCGGTCTTCATGGACTCGGTGTTGGACGCCACCATCTGCGGCAGGTCCAGCCGGTCCAGGTCGGGCTCCTCCATCGGCACGCAGATCAGTCCGCGGCACTCGGACATCATGAAGGCGACGATCTCGGGAGTGACCTTCTCCGCCGCGATGACGAGGTCGCCCTCGTTCTCGCGGTCCTCGTCGTCGACGACGACGACCGGCCGCCCGGCCTTGATGTCGGCGATGGCGCGCTCGACGGAGTCGAGGACGATCGGCTCGTCCTTCACCTCGTACAGGCTGTGCAGTGCGGTGCTCATGCTGCTGCCGCTCCTTCCAGGGCGGGCGCCTTGGGGCGCGGGACGCGGGTCTGCTGCCACCAGGCGTGCATGCCGGCGATCACCAGGACGAAGTACAGGACGTAGACGAAGGCGGAGAACTTCAGGCCGCTGTTCCAGGCCAGCGGGACGCCGACGACGTCGACCGCGAGCCAGGCGAACCAGAACTCCACCCAGCCGCGGGCCATGGCGACCATCGCGGCGACGGTGCCGACGAAGATGTACGCGTCGGGCCAGGGGTTCCAGGACAACGAGGGGTAGAGGGTGAACAGCCCCACGACCGCGAACAGGCCGACGACGGTTCCACCGGTGAGCAGGCCCCGCTCCCGCCAGGTGGCGAAGCGGATCGCGATCCCGCCGGAGTCGCGGGTGCCGCGCCGCCACTGGGCCCAGCCCCACACGGCGACACCGATCACCAAGAGCTGCTTGCCGACGCCACCGGTGAGGTGCGCGGACCAGTTCGCCGCCACCAGGACCACGCCGGACAGCAGTTGGACGGGCCAGGCCCACACCGAGCGGCGCCAGCCGAACGCGAGCCCGGCCAGGCCGAGGCTGTTGCCCACCACGTCGGTCCACAGGAACTGCTGGCCGAACGCGGAGAAGGCGGAGCCGTTCAGGGCGTCGAGGGCGCTCATTCCGCCGCCGCCCTCGATGCCGTGACACGGTCCCCGTACAGCCGCTCGACGTACTTGGCGATGACGTCGACCTCGAGGTTCACCGGGTCGCCTGACTGCTTGAAGCCCAGCGTGGTGAGACCGAGGGTGGTGGGGATCAGGCTGACCGTGAAGTAGTCGGTGCCGGCCTCGACGACGGTCAGGCTGATGCCGTCGACCGTGATGGAGCCCTTCTCGACCACGTAGCGGGACAGCTCCGCGGGCAGCGAGATCCGGACGATCTCCCAGTGCTCGGCGGGGACGCGCTCCACGATGGCGCCGGTGCCGTCCACGTGACCCTGGACGAGGTGGCCGCCGAGGCGGCCGCCGAGGGCCATGGGGCGCTCCAGGTTGACCTTGCCGCCGGCGCTCAGCGCGCCGAGGCTGGACCGCTTGAGGGTCTCGGCCATCACATCGGCGGTGAACTCGCCCTCGCCGGTCTCGACGACGGTGAGGCACACGCCGTTGACCGCGATGGAGTCGCCGTGCTTGGCGCCTTCGGTGACGAGCGGGCCGCGCAGACGGAAACGGGAGGCGTCGCCCAGGTCCTCGATGGCGACCACGTCGCCCAGCTCTTCGACGATTCCGGTGAACACTCAGTTCTCCTCAATTCGGCTCGGGTATGCGGTAATACGCAGGTCGGGGCCGATGTGTTCGGTCTCGGCGACGTCGAGCCGCAACGCCTGCGAGATGGTGGTGATTCCCGCGTCGCCGAGAGCGGCCGCTCCGGCGCCGAGCAGGACGGGGGCGAGGTAGCCGATGACCTTGTCGATCGCCCCCGCGGCGAGGAAGGCGCCGGCCATCGTGGGACCGCCCTCGAGGAGTACGGAGCGGACGCCGCGGCCGTACAGCTCGCCGAGCAGGGCGTGCACGGCGACGCCGTTGCCGGTGCGCGGGAGCCGGGCGACGTCGACGCCGGGCAGGTGCTCGGTGTCGGCGTCCTCGGCGACCGCGATCAGGGTCGGGGCGGCATCGTCCAGGACGCGGGCGCCGGGCCGGATCTTGGCGTTGGTGTCGACCACGACGCGCAGCGGCTGCGTGAAGGATCCCTCGACGCCGCGTACGGCCAGATGGGGGTCGTCGGCGCGCAGGGTCCCGGAACCGACGACGACGGCGTCGGACCCGGCGCGCAGCCGGTGGACGTCGGCGCGGGAGGCCGCGGAGCTGATCCAGCGGCTGGTGCCGTCGGCGGCGGCGATGCGGCCGTCGAGGGTGCTCGCGTACTTCCACAGCACGAAGGGGCGCCGCTCACGGGCGGCGGTGAGCCAGATCTCGTTGCCGCGCGCGGCTTCGGGGGCCAGCAGACCGCTCTCCACGTCGATCCCGGCGGCGGTCAGGGTGACACCGCCGCCGGTGGCCGCGGGGGTGGGGTCGCCGACGGCGTAGACGACGCGGGAGACCCCGGCGGCGATGAGCGCCTGGGCGCAGGGGCCGGTACGGCCGGTGTGGTTGCACGGTTCCAGGGTGACGACGGCGGTGCCTCCGCGGGCGGCGTCCCCCGCCGCGCGGAGCGCGTGGATCTCCGCGTGCGGGCCTCCGGCCTGCTGGTGCCAGCCCTCTCCCACCACCTGTCCGCGGGCGTCGAGGATCACGGCGCCGACGACGGGGTTGGGGCTGGTGGAGCCCAGGCCGCGGGCGGCGAGCCCGATGGCCCGGCGCATCGCGTCGACTTCACCTGGTGTGGCCACCGGGTCCTCCTGCCTCTTCGGGCACGGACTCCGGGGCTGCGCGGGAATCAGAGCGGACGTACGGTTCCTGGAACGCCGAGGTCGGAGGGGTGGCCGCGCCCGTCCGCATCACCGTTTCCGGGATACGCACCCGCGCCGCCGCCGACGGCGGCGTACCGGTTCCTGCCCGCCGCGCACTGCCTCCCATCCGGACTTTAACCGTCGGTCCAGGAATCTCACCTGGTCAACCGGCCGCTGGATGCGGACGGGTCGCGGACTGTAACCGCCGGTTCGGAGTTTCACCGACCCCGGAGTGCGCTGAACGTCACTGGTACTCGACCCAGTCTGCCACGAAGGATCGATGCGTATGCAATGGTTTCCTGTGGGGTCTCTCACAAGCAGTCCCCCGCAGGGCATTGACGCCACTGGTCTAGTCCTCTTACTCTGCCGCCAACGCCCTTGCCACGCAGGCCCATTCGGAGGTCCGACGTGCCCCCACGCACCCGCGCCGCCACGGCCCGGCACCAGGGCGATCCTTTCCGAGTACGCCGACTCCGCTCCGACCGCGGGAACCCCCGGCCCACCAGGGGCCGCATCCCCGCGGACCGCTGACACATCCCCCCACAATCGCCCGGCGGCGGAAGGACGACTCACTCCCCCGCCGTCGGGCCGGACGTCAGACGTCCGGCGTGAACAACGCGTCCTGCGCGGCGTCCATCGCCGACAGCAGGGCGCCGCGCAGCACGGCACTGCCCGCGACCGTCCCCGCCCGCACCTCCGTCGGCAGCGGGGACATCCGCGCGAGCCGCTCGGCGACGCGGGCGGCCAGGTCCCCTCCGCCGGCCCGGCCGACCTCCCCGCCCAGCACGACGCAGCCCGGGTCGAGCACCGCGCACACCGCCGCCACGCCTATGGCCACCCGGTCCGCCAGCGCGTCGAGGAACAGCTCGCCCCGCTTGCCGCCCGCCCGCGCCCGGGCGACCGCCGCCTCCGCCGCCGTCGCGTCGTCCTCGTCCCCCGGGACCGGCAGTCCGTGGGCGCGGGCCAGCGCGCAGACGGCCGCGCTCCCCGCGAGCGAGTGGAACCCGCCCCCGCAGCCACTCGCCGTGGGCGGCTGGAACGTCCCCGGAACCGGCAGGAAGCCGATCTCGCCCGTACCGCCCGAGGCACCGCGGCGCAGCACCCCGCCCAGCACCACCGCGGCACCGACGCCGTGCCCGAGCCACAGCAGCACGAAAGTCTCCCGGTCGCGGACCGAGCCGAGGCGCTGCTCGGCGACGGCGGCCAGATTGACCTCGTTCTCCAGCAGCACCGGCACGTCCAGCCGCCTGCGCAATTCGGCCACCAGGGCGGAGTGCCAGGCCGGCAACTGGCCGGTGGCGCGCAGCTCGCCGGTGGCCGGGTCGACCAGGCCGGGCGCACCGACCGCGACCGTGTGCAGCGTCCCCGCGCCCGCGCGCCGCGCGGTGCGCTCCAGCAGGGCGACCGAGCGGGTGACCGTCCGCTTCGGGTCACCCAGCGGGTCGACGGGCAGCACGGCACTGCCGATCGTGGTCCCCAGCAGGTCGGCGACCTCGATGGCGACGCTGTGCGTGCGCACGTCGAACGCGGCCAGGTGCGCGCGGTCGGCCACGATCCCGTACACCCGCGCATTGGGACCGCGGCGGTCGGCGCCGGTCTCCCCGACGACCGTCACCAGGCCGGCCTCCTGGAGCCGTTCGACGAGGTCGGACACGCTCGGACGGGACAGACCCGTGAGCTCCTTCAGCTGGGACGCGGTCAACGGGCCCTGCGCCTGCAGCAGTTCGAGCGCCAGCCGGTCGTTGATCGCGCGCGCCGTACGGGGGGACGCGGTACGGCCTGCGGGCGGGCGGAGGGCACTCATGACGGGGATCCTTCCAGAAGCCCCGGCCCGGTGGCCGGGAGCGGCTGCATTCCGGCTATCTTTCAGGAAGCCTGCCTGTTAATTTACAGAAGCACACCACAGGGGCGGGACACTGGGAGGGATCACCCATGGCGACGACCACGACGAGGAAGACCGAGCCGCGGCTGCGACGCGCCCATCTGGCCGTCGCCGCGATCTTCGCCGTGCACGGCGCGGTCACCGGCAGCTTCGCCACCCGGATCCCCTGGATCCAGGAGCATGCGGACCTCAGCGCCGGACAGCTCGGCTTCGCCCTCGTCTTCGCCGCCCTCGGCGCGTCCGCGGCCATGCCGCTGGCCGCGCGCATCGCCCACGTCCTCGGCATGCGCGCCGCGCTGCGCGTCCTGGTCGCCCTGTGGTGCGCCTCGCTGGCACTGCCCGCCCTCTCCCCCGGACTGCCCTGGCTGTGCGGGGCGATGTTCGTCTACGGGGCCTCGGCGGGCATGGCGGACGTCGTCATGAACGCGCAGGGCGTCGAGGTCGAGGAGCGCCTCGGCCGGTCGATCATGTCCGGGCTGCACGGCATGTGGAGTGCCGGAGCGCTGTTCGGCTCCCTCGTCGGCGTCGTCGCGGCCCACGCCGCACTCGACGCGCGTGTCCACCTCGCGAGCGCCGCCGCCGTACTCGTCGTGCTCGGGCTGCTGGCCTGCGGCGGCGTCCTGGACCTGCGGCCCGCCCAGCACGACGAGGCCCCCGCCCGCTTCGCGCTGCCTCCGCGCTCCGCCCTGATCATCGGCGCGATCGGCTTCTGCGCGGTCTTCGCCGAGGGCGCCAGCATGGACTGGAGCGCGGTCTACCTGCGCGACATCACCGACGCCTCCCCCGGCGTCGCCGCCGCCTCCTACACCGCCTTCGCCTGCACCATGGCCGTCTCCCGCCTCCTCGGCGACCTCGTCGTACGCCGCTTCGGCCCGGTCCGCACGGTCCGCGTCGGCGGCGTCCTCGCCACCGCGGGCGGCGTCCTGGTGGCCACCGCCGCCAACCAGGTCGCGGCCATCGCCGGCTTCGCCCTCATCGGCGTCGGCATCGCCGTCGTCGTGCCGCTGTGCTTCGCCGCGGCCGGGCGCAGCGGGCCCAACCCGAGCCAGGCCATCGCGGGCGTCGCCACCGTCACGTACACCTCCGGCCTCGTCGCCCCCGCCGCCATCGGCTCCATCGCCCAGGCCAGCTCCCTCCAGGCGTCCTTCGGCCTGGTCACCCTGCTGGCCGCCGGGCTCACCCTCGGCGCGGGCGTCCTGCGCGCCGCCGGCACGTCGGCGGCCGCACCCGCCGACAATCCCGTCGCGGCGGCCGCGCCCCAGGTCTAGCCTGCCCGGCATGCGGATCTTCCTGGAGACGGAGCGGCTGCGCCTGCGGCACTTCACCGACAGCGACGCGGACGCCGACCTCCTCATCGGCCTCGACAGCGACCCCGAGGTGATGCGCTACCTCGGGCCCACCACCCCCGCCGACGTCATCCGGCACGACGTCCTGCCCCGCTTCACGCGCTCCCAGGTCTGGGCCGCCGAGGAGCGGCCCACCGGGCACTTCATCGGCTGGTTCGCCCTCACCCCGCGCGACGTCGGCCCCCCGGACGACCTCGAACTCGGCTACCGGCTGCGGCGCACCGCCTGGGGCCGCGGCTACGCCACGGAGGGCGCCCGCGCGCTTGTGGCCAAGGCCTTCACGGACCTGGGGGCGCGGCGCGTGTACGCGGAGACGATGTTCGTCAACGCCCGCTCCCGGCGGGTCATGGAGAACGCGGGGCTCTCCTTTGTGCGGGTCTTCCACGAGGAGTGGGCGGACCCATTGCCCGGAGCGGAGCACGGCGAGGTCGAATACGCCCTGCTCCGCACGGCCTGGACGCGCCCTTAGGCTTTTCCCGCCTTTTTCCCCGCCCTCCCGCCCGTGTGCCCTGTGAAGTCCGGGCGCCCCGACGCGCGTGCGGGGTGGACCGGGTGCGGGGCCTCCGGGGCTGGCCATTCTGGACAGCACATTTTGGTGCCTCGGGCACTCTCCGCTGTTCACCCCGGGTTGTGCACCCAAATATGCTCCACAGTCCAGAACGCCCACCCCTACGACCCCGCCCCCTCCGTTGTGTTCGCGCCTGATCCCCAGTGGGGGGTGGAAGGCAGCGATGGCACAGGTCCACGGTTGGTGCGGCGGCACATCAGCCGCCCAGCCGTCACCGCCCACACATCCCGCCCATGGGCCGTGCTCGCGGTCGGCCGCGCCCCTTGGCGGCCGGTGGGGCTGTCTCCAGGCAACCGCAGCCGCCCCTGTCCGCCTCCATCCCCCCACTGGGGATCAGGCGCATGACGAAACCGAGGGGGCGGGGGTGCAGGGGTGGGTGTTCTGGACGGTGCGGGATATTTGTGTGCACCATGCGGGACGGGATGAGCAGGTGCTGGAAACGCACGTAAATATCCCAGTCCAGAATGGCCAGCCCCGGAGGCCCCGAACCCGGCACCCACTGAAACGGGCGCCGGGGTGCGTGACTTCACAGGGCACACGGGCGGGAGGGCGGGGAAAAAACCCACCCGGACAGCAACCAAGCCGCACCCGTCAGCCGACCGCCAGGTCCTGCAGGCCCACAACCCTGAGCAACCGCAACCGCTCATAGGACTCCGTCCCCGGCCGCGCGCTGTACAGGATGAGCCGCTGATCGCGCTCCGCGCACACCAGCACCTCGCAGTCGAGCTCCAGCGTCCCGACCACCGGATGCCGGAAGCGCTTGGTCGCGGAACGCCGGACCGCGACCTCATGGGTGGCCCACAGGGCGGCGAACTCCACGCTCGCCCCGCGAAGTTCCGCGACGAGCGCGGCGGCCGCCGCGTCGTGGGGACGGGCGGCGAGGACGGCGCGGAGGTGGGCGACGTGGGCCCGCCCGAGGCCGTGGTGGTCCTCGGGCGGGAAGAGCGAACGCGCCCCCGGGTCGGTGAAGAAGCGCCGGACGACGTTGCGTTGCGCGGGCGGCCGGGCGGAGACGTCACCCAGGAGAGCGGCGGCCATGGCGTTCTGGGCGAGCACGTCGCCGAGGTCGCCGACCACTTGGGCCGGCGTGTCGTCGAGGCGGTCCAGGACGAGCAGCAGTCCGGGCCGCACGTGCCCGGAGCCGCGCGCGTCGCGGGGCGGTTCCTCGCCGCCGAGGTGGAAGAGGTGGTCCCGCTCGTCATCGGAAAGGCGCAGCGCCCGGGCGAGGGCGCCGAGGATCTGCCGGGAGGGCCGGGGTCCGCGGGCCTGTTCCAGCCGTGTGTAGTAGTCGGCGGACATTCCGGCCAGTTGGGCGACCTCCTCACGGCGCAGTCCCGGTGTACGACGCCGGGTGCCGGCCGTCAGGCCCACGTCGGAGGGGGCCAGACGGGCGCGGCCGCGACGCAGGAAGTCGGCGAGTCCTGCGCGGTCGAGAGCGAGGGCGAGGTCGGGGTGCGGGTCCACGGTTACAGCATCGCTCCGGTCCGCGCCCCTATCCAGGGAGTGCTGGTCCCCGGATCGGGAGGTCTCTCCCATCCTGTGCCCGGCCCCCGCAGGCTGGGCCCGTCGCGAGAGGAGACGACGATG
Source organism: Streptomyces sp. NPDC058691 (assembly GCF_042714775.1). Lineage (NCBI taxonomy): Bacteria > Bacillati > Actinomycetota > Actinomycetes > Kitasatosporales > Streptomycetaceae > Streptomyces > Streptomyces sp. NPDC058691. The sequence goes on from NZ_JBHXSO010000003.1 coordinate 194,886, forward strand.
CTGACATTGGTGACAGGCGCCACGGGACGGGTGGGCAGCCGTCTCGTGCCGAGGCTGCTGCAGTGGCGGCGCCCGGGTGACGCGGTCCGGGTGCTGGTGCGGGACGCCGAGCGCGGCGAACCGTTCGCACGGCGGGGAGCGCAGGTCGTGACGGGCGACCTGCGCGACGAGGGGGACGTACGGAAGGCGCTGGCGGGGGTGGACGCCGTGCTCCATCTGGCGGCGGTCTTCCGCGACGACGCCGGGGACGGGACGTGGGCGGTCAACCGGGACGCGACCTTGGCCCTGGCCCGGCTGGCGGCCGGAACGGGCGCCGGGTCCGGGGCGGTGCGCTTCGTACAGGCCGGCACGAATCTGGTGTACGGACCCGGCCGGGGCCGCCCGTCGCGGGAGGACGACGAGCCGCGGCCGGGCGGCCCGATGGGAGGCCCGTACCCGGAGTCGAAGGCGGCGGCCGAGCGGGGGTTGCTGGAGCTGCACAAGGCGGCGGGCCTGGACGTGCGCATCGGGCGGCTGGCGTTCGTGTACGGCGAAGGCGACCCGCATCTGGCGCAGTCGCTGCGCTGGGCGGCCGGCTGGGCCGCGCACCAGCGGCTGCACATGGTGCACCACGCCGACGCGGCTCAGGGCCTGTTGCGGCTGCTGCGCACACCGGGCATCGGCGGCCGGATCTACAACATCGCCGACGACGCCCCTGTGACGGCGGTGGAGCTGCACTGGCTGAACGGCGTGGAGCCCCCGGCCGGCATGGCGGAGCGGGCGCTGCCCGACCCGTGGGACGGGGTGGTGTCGACGGTGCGCGTGCGGGACGAGCTGGGGTTCCGTCCGCAGTATCCGTCGGTGTGGACGGCACGGCACGCGGGCGCGCTCTGACTCACCCGATCCGGCGATGCCACGGCCGCCGTTCCGCGCCGGCCGCGCGACCTGCTGCGACGCTGGTCGCATGACGACGGCACAGCGGGCCGCCCCCGCGGGCGTGGAGCAGGTGGTGGCGCGGATGCGGGCGCTGGGCGCGGCGCTGCCGCCCGGCGACGGCGTGGCGGTGTTCAACCGCGTCTATCTGTCGGTCACCGAGGAGCTGGGCCGGCGGCTGGCCGCGGGCGCGTTCGGCGATCCACCGGCCGCCGCCGAGCTGGGCGGCCGATTCGCCGGGCGGTATTTGGCGGCGGTCGAGGGCGGGCTGGACGGCCGCTCGGTGCCGGCCTGCTGGCGGCCGTTGCTGCTGCTGCGCGGTCACCGGGGCGTGCGCCCGGTGCAGTTCGCGCTCGCGGGCATCAACGCCCACGTGGGGCACGATCTCGCGCTGTCGGTGGTGGACACCTGCGCGGCGCTGGAGCGGGAGCCGGCCTCGCTGGAGGCGGATTTCGACCGGGTCGGGGAGCTGCTGACGGCGGTCGAGGAGCGGGTGCGCGAGGAGCTGATGCCCGGTCCCGATCTGCTGGACCTCGCCGATCCGCTGACCCATCTAGCCGGTTCGTGGAGTCTGGACCGCGCGCGGGACGCGGCGTGGGCCGCGTCCCGCGTGCTGTGGTCGCTGCGCGGACTGCCCGAGGTGTACGAGGAGTTCACCGAGAAGCTCGACGCGGGCGTCGGGCTCGTCGGGCGCTTCCTGCTCACCCCGCTGGTCCGCTGAGGGCGGGCGCCGCTCAGTCCTCGTCGAGCATGACGGGCGCGATCTCGTCGTAGCGGTCGCCGGGGCCCGGGTTGGTCTCGTCGGTGACGCCGCCGAGCTGGTGCATGACGCCCCACACGGCGTTGAGCGCGGTCTGCACGGCGCCCTCCGCCCAGCCCGCCGTCCAGGAGATGTCGTCGCCCGCGAGGAATATGCCGCGCTTGTCCTCGGGCAGGGTGTCCTGCATGAAGTGCGTGAACAGGCGCCGCTGGTAGCGGTAGTGGCCGGGCAGGTTGGCCTTGAACGCGCCCATGAAGTAGGGCTCGTTCTCCCAGGAGACGGTCACCGGGCTGCCGATGACGTGCCGGCGGATGTCGACCTTGGGATAGATCTCGCGGAGCGACTTGAGCATGACCTCCATGCGCTCGGACGCGCTCAGCGGCAGCCACTTGAGGCTGTCGTCGCACCAGGTGTACGACAGGCAGATCACGGCCGGCTGGTCAGGTCCGTTGTCCAGCAGGTAGGTGCCGCGGGTCATGCGGTCGGTGAGCGTCATGCTCATCACGTCGCGCCCGGTCTCCTCGTCCTTGTCCAGCCAGAACGGCCGGTCGACCGGGACGAAGAGCTTGCTGGACTCCATGTAGTGCGTGCGCTCGATCGCCGTCCAGTGGTCGATCGGGAAGAGCGAGTCGTCGCAGTCGATCTTGCTGAGCAGCATCCAGCTCTGCGCGGTGAAGATCGCCGCCTGGTAGGTGCGGATGGCGCCGTCGGCGTCGGTGACGGTGATGCGGTTGCCCGCGGTGCGGTTCAGGCGGGTGACGGCCGGGCGCGGGGCGCCGCCGTGCAGCGACTTCAGCGAGGTGCCGTAGGGCCAGTGCACGATCTTCTCGGGCTCGCGCTCCCACAGCCGCACCGGGAGCTGCTGGCTGCCGCCGACGATGCCGCGGTGGTGGTCGTCGGCCTCGCTGTAGACGACGCGCAGGATCTCCAGGATGGAGTTGGGGAAGTCGGTGTCCCAGCCGCCGGTACCGAAGCCGACCTGGCCGAAGATCTCCCGGTGACGGAAGGACGCGAAGGCCTCGGAGTCGCAGAGGAACCCGTAGAAGGTCTGGTTGTCGAGCTTCTCGACCAGCTTCGCCCAGATCTCGCGGATGCGCGGGACGTCGCGCTCACGCATGGCGCGGTTCATGTCGGAGAAGTCCGCGCCCTCCTCCAGGCAGGCGTTCCAGGCGTGCGCGACGTCGCGGTAGACCTGCGGCAGGTCGTCGACGGTCTCGGCGTAATGCGACTCGCCCTTGAGATCGACGACGGTCGACGGGGTCTCGGGCGCGAGCGGGTTGGGGAAGGGCCTGGTCTCCAGGCCCACGAGGTCGATGTAGTGCTGCAGCGCGGTGGAGGACGGCGGGAAGCGCATCGCGCCCATCTCCGCGGTCAGGTTCTCGTCGCAGCCCTCGAAGCCGACGGTGCGCAGCCGGCCGCCGATCGTGTCGGCTTCGTAGAGGACGGGCCTCAGGCCCATCTTCATCAGTTCGTACGCGGCGATGACGCCGGACAGGCCGCCGCCGATGACCGCGACCTCGGTGCCGTGGGCGGTCGCCGGTATGGAGCCGAGGCCCGCCGGGTTCGTCAGGAAGTCGTCGTACGCGAAGGGGAAGTCGGGGCCGAACATCGTGATGGGCGGGGCGGACCGCACCTCGGGGTGCTGCTCGTCGTGGACCGCGGTGGGCACCGTGGACGTCATGGGGTGACTCTCCTGGCAGTGGAACGGGGGCGGGGCGGGGGCGAGGGGTGGGGTCAGCCCAGCGAGCGGTACAGCTCGGGGCGGCGGTCGGCGAGGTAGGGCGTCTCCTCGCGGACGGCGCTCAGGACGGCGGGGTCGGCGTCGGCGACGACCAGTTCCTCCCCGGCGCCGGCCCGGGCGCGGACCGCGCCGTCGGGGCCGACGAGGCAGCTGAGCCCGGCGAAGTCGAACTCGCCTTCGGGCCCGCAGCGGTTGGCGTAGGCCACGTGCAACTGGCTCTCGTAGGCGCGGGCCGGCACGAGGGTCTGGGGGACGAACTCGTACGGCCGCATGAGTGCGGTCGGCACGGCGAGCAGATCGGTACCGGCCAGGGCGTGGGCCCGCACGGTCTCCGGGAACTCGACGTCGTAGCAGATGAGGATGCCGATCCGGATGCCGTCGAGGTCGGCCTGGACGACGCCCTCGTCGCCGGGGGTGAACCAGGTGCGCTCGAAGTCGCCGAAGAGATGGGTCTTGCGGTAGTTGGCTAGGCGCTCGCCGTCCGGGCCGATCAACTGGGCGGCGTTGAAGACGTCGTCGCCGTCGCGCTCGGGGTATCCGTAGACGATGCCGAGGCCGTGCCCGGCGGCGATGCCGGCGACGCGGGCGGCCGTGGGACCGTCGGCGGCCTCGGCGAGGGCCTGGACCGCCTCGCCGAGGGCGTAGCCGGTCGCGAACATCTCTGAGGTGACGAGCAGACGGGCTCCCGCCGCGGCGGCCCGGCGTGCGGCCGCGTCGAGCGCGGCCATGCTGTCGCCGACGGACGAGGGGACGCCGCTGGGGCCTTGGTACAGCGCGGTGCGCAGCGGCGCCATGGAGCCTCTTTCGCCTGGTGGGGGTGCCGGTCCGGGTCTCCCTCGACGGTACGATTCCGGCCACCGCGGCGACAAGACGACTCCGTTGCGCACCAACCGTCGATTCGTTGCGTGCTTGGGCCTCTTTCCGGCGATCCGTTGCGTGCGAGGCGACTAGGTCGGCGAGCCCGAGGTGTAGCGGCGCAGGAGCGGCGAGAGCACCAGGACCGACTTGGTGCGCTCCACGAAGGGCTCGCCGGCGATCCGTTCCAGGACGCGTTCGAAGTGGCGCACGTCGGAGGCGTAGATCTGGACGACGGCGTCCGCCTCGCCGGTGACGGTCGAGGCGGATGCCACCTCCGGGTAGCGCGACAGACCGCGCCGGATGTCCTCGGGCGAGGTGTTGTGGCGGCAGTAGAGCTCGACGAAGGCCTCGGTCTCCCAGCCCAGCGCCGAGGGCTCGACCCGGACGGTGAACCCGGTGATGGCGCCCTCGGCCAGCAGGCGGTCCACCCGGCGCTTGACGGCCGGGGCGGAGAGGCCGACCACGGTGCCGATGTCGGCGTAGGAGCGGCGGGCGTCCTCGGCGAGGGCGTGGACGATGCGTTCGTCGAGTTCGTTCAGGCGCACGGCGGGTGGATCACTTCTCTTCACGAGCGAGCTGGGAACGGCGCATGCCGTACCCACGACAGCCTACGAGCCCGATCGCGGTCCGCCCCGCTCAGCACTCCCGGGTGCTCGCCTCGAATCCGTACGTCGTCCCCGGCTCCGGAAACGCGCACAGCGGCGATTCTTCGACGACATGCGGTCCCCCCTTGCGCCGCCCCCCGCGCGCGGGGTCGAACGGGGAGCGGCGGCAAGGGAGTCGGTCACTGCCAGCTGGCGTGCAGGGGCTTGCCCTCGGCGTAGCCGGCCGCACTCTGGATGCCGACGACGGCCTTCTCGGCGAACTCGGCGAGGCTGGCCGCGCCCGCGTAGGTGCAGGAGCTGCGGACGCCCGCGATGATCGAGTCGATCAGGTCCTCGACACCGGGCCGGGCCGGGTCGAGGAACATCCGCGAAGTGGAGATGCCCTCCTCGAACAGCGCCTTGCGGGCCCGGTCGTACGCGGAGTCCTCGCTGGTGCGGTTGGCCACCGCGCGGGCCGAGGCCATGCCGAAGCTCTCCTTGTAGACCCGCCCGTCGGCGGTCTGCTGGAGGTCGCCGGGCGACTCGTAGGTGCCCGCGAACCAGGAGCCGACCATGACGTTGGACGCGCCGGCGGCCAGCGCCATGGCCACGTCGCGCGGATGCCGCACTCCGCCGTCGGCCCAGACGTGCTTGCCGTGCCTGGCGGCCTCCGCGGCGCACTCCAGCACCGCCGAGAACTGCGGGCGGCCCACTCCGGTCATCATCCGCGTGGTGCACATGGCGCCGGGGCCCACGCCGACCTTGACGATGTCGGCGCCGGCCGCGATCAGGTCGCGCACGCCCTCGGCGGAGACCACGTTGCCGGCCACGACCGGCACCTGCGGATCCAGCGCCCGGACGGCCCTGACGGCCTGGAGCATCGACTCCTGGTGGCCGTGCGCGGTGTCCACGACGAGGGTGTCGACGCCCGCGTCGAGCAGCAGCTTGGCCTTGCCCGCCACGTCGCCGTTGATGCCGACGGCCGCGGCGACGCGCAGCCTGCCCTTCGCGTCGGTGGCGGGCGTGTAGAGGGTGGCGCGCAGGGCGCTCTTACGGGTGACGATGCCCGCGAGCCTGCCGTCCGCGCCGACGGCGGGGGCCAGCTTGCGGTTGGCCTCCTCCAGGCGGTTGAAGGCCTCGCGCGGGTCGATGTCCGCGGGCAGCAGCAGGAGGTCCTTGGACATGACCACGGACACCTGGGTGAAGCGGTCCACGCCCGTCAGGTCGTGCTCGGTGACGACGCCGACGGGGCGGCCGTCCTCGACGACCACGGCGGCGCCGTGCGCCCGCTTGGGCAGCAGGGCCAACGCGTCGGCGACGGTGGCGTGCCGTCCCAGGGAGATGGGCGTGTCGAGCACGAGGTGACGCTGCTTGACCCAGCCGATCACTTCGGTGACCACGTCGATCGGGATGTCCTGCGGAATGACGACCAGGCCTCCCCGACGGGCGACGGTCTCGGCCATCCGCCGGCCGGCGATGGCGGTCATGTTGGCGACCACGAGGGGGATGGTGGTGCCGGTGCCGTCGGGGGCGGAGAGGTCCACGCCCTGGCGGGAGCCCACCGCCGAGCGGCTGGGGACCATGAACACGTCGTCGTACGTCAGGTCGTACGGAGGCTTTGCATCATTGAGGAAACGCACGTACTTGATTTTTGCACGACCGGGGCTGCCGCGGCCACGGACGAAAGTCCGGTGCTCAAGCGAGCCCTTTGGAGCTTCCTCCAAAACGCGGTGGTCGACGGCCGCCCGGGACCGGCCACGGCGCCCCGCCGCCAGCGCATTACCTGTGCCATCGAGGCGTTATCGGCGCCATGACCGGTACGACCGGTATGACTGGTTCGATATCTTTGAGACCGTGACAGACGCGGCAGCACAGGAGTCCACACCGGGAACGCGGGAACGGCTCCTGCGGGCCGCCGCGGGGCTCTTGGCCCAGGGCGGCCGGGACGCGGTGTCGACCCGTGCCGTGAGCGCGGCGGCCGGGGTCCAGGCGCCCACGATCTACCGGGTGTTCGGGGACAAGGAGGGCCTGCTCGAAGCGGTCGCCGACTACGGCTTCCAGGGCTACCTGGCGGAGAAGCAGGCGCTCGCGCGCACCGACGACCCCGTCGCCGACCTGCGGCGCTCCTGGTACCTGCACGTGGAGTTCGGGCTGTCCATGCCGGCGTTCTACCGGCTGATGTACGGGGAGGCGCGCACCGCCGAGTCCTCCTCGGCCCGGGCGGTGGAGATGCTCCGCGAGTTGGTGGCCCGGGTGGCGTCCGCAGGACGGCTGCGCATGAGCGTGGACCGGGCGACCCGCCTCATGCACGCCAACGGGGTCGGGGTCGTCCTCAGCCTGCTGGCCGTCCCGCCGGAGGAGCGGGACGACGGACTGTCCGAAGTCGCCTGCGCGAACGTGATGCGGGCCATCACGACGGACGGCGGGGAAGAGGGCCCGGTCGCGGCCCCCGCGACGGTGGCGGGCCGGGCAGGAGCACTGCGCGAGGCCCTGCGCGATCCGGGGAGCTCGGCTCTGTCGGCAGCCGAACACGCGCTGATGGCCGAGTGGCTCGACCGCATCGCCGACGCGCCCGAAGGGGCGCCAGAGGCCTGAACCGCCGTGCGCCTACGTCCCGGCGGGGTCGGCCCGGTCCAGGGCCGGGCGGGGCATGGGCACCGTGGACTCCAGCAGATAGTCGGCCGCCGAGGTGTCGGTGACGATGCTGGTGACCAGGCCGGATCGCAGGACCGCGTCCACGGCGACAGCCTTGCGCCGCCCGCCGGCGATGGCCAGCACCTCCGGGATGCGCCGCAGCCGGTCCGCCTCGATGGTGATGCAGCGCTCCCCCAGGTCCCGCCCGACGAGGCGGCCCTCGGTGTCGAAGAGGTGCGAGGACATCTCCGCGGCCACGCCCAGTGACGCGTAGTGCTCCCGCTCGGCATCGGTGAGCGCGTCGTGCACCGTGGAGATGCCCGCCGCCCACGAACCGATGGAGACGACGGCGACGGTGACCTTGTCGAAGTAACTCATGGCGGCCGCGATGCCGCTCTGGGCGCGCAGCGCGGCGGCGGTGGCCGGGTCGGCCAGCACCATGGGGGCGTACATGGGGTGGGCCTCGCCCCCGGAGACGGCCGCTGCGGTGCGCACCGCCTCGACCGAGCCGCGGTCGGCGGTGCCCGCGTCGTACACGCCCGTCAGCTGGACGACCGTGCAGGGCGGGAGCCGGTCGAGGGCGTTGGCCATGGTGATGATGGAGCGGCCCCAGGCGAGGCCGAGTACATCGCCCTCGCTGACCAGTTCGCCGAGCAGTTGCGCGGCGACCGCGCCCAGGTTCTCCGGGTCGGGGCCGTCGGTCTCGTCGGCGGGGGATTCGACGACGACCGCGTGCCGCAGGCCGTAACGGGCGCGCAGGGCGTCGGAGCGTTCGGCGTCGAGTTCGGCGGGGACCCTGATCTCGATGCGCACCAGATCGCGTTCGAGGGCCGTCTCCAGGACCCTGGCGACCTTGAAGCGGCTCACGCCGAACTCCTCGGCGATCTGGATCTTGGACTTCCCCTCCAAATAGAAGCGGCGCGCCATCGCCGCCGCCTGGACCATCTCACCGGGGCCCATGCGCACCCCTGTGCGGCCTGTGGTCACGTTCTCTCCCCAGTTGCCCATCTGATCGGCTCCGCGCTCATCCTCGCACGTACTGCCGGGTACCGGAGCACGCCGCCCGAGGAGTGGTCAGTGGGCGCAGGCGGCAGCGGCCTGCTTGCGCAGCGCGCGCACGGCCTCGGCGGGATCCTCCGCCCCGTAGACCGCGGAACCGGCGACGAAGACGTCGGCGCCGGCCTCGGCGCAGCGCTCGATCGTGGACGCGGAGACGCCGCCGTCCACCTGGAGCCACAACTCCAGGCCGTGCCGTTCGATCAGCTGCCGGGCCCGGCGGATCTTGGGAAGCATGATGTCGAGGAAGGCCTGGCCGCCGAAGCCCGGCTCCACCGTCATGATCAGCAGCATGTCGAGCTCGGGCAGCAGGTCCTCATAGGGCTCGACAGGCGTGCCTGGCTTGAGCGCCATCGATGCCCGGGCGCCCATGGCGCGGATCTCGCGGGCGAGGCGCACGGGGGCCGCGGCGGCCTCGACGTGGAAGGTGACGGAGCCGGCGCCCGCCTCGACGTAGGCCGGAGCCCAGCGGTCCGGGTCCTCGATCATCAGGTGGCAGTCGAGCGGGGTCTCGGTCGCCTTGCGCAGCGACTCGACGACCGGCACGCCGAGCGTGAGGTTGGGGACGAAGTGATTGTCCATCACGTCCACATGGAGCCAGTCGGCTCCCTCGACCGCGCGGGCCTCGTCGGCGAGCCGGGCGAAGTCGGCGGAGAGGATGCTGGGGTTGATCTGCACGGCCATGCTCCCAGTATGGCGGTGCTGGCGTCCCGGCCGCGCACCCGGGCGCCGCGCCTGTGGAAAACCCGGGGCCTCGACCGGTGCGGTGTGCCGGCGCCGTCGCGAAGCCTCTCGGGGGACGCTCCGTCAGACCGCCGCGTCAGACCGCCCTGCCCCGGCACCGCGCCCGGGGGTCCAAGGCGACGACGGCGACCGGGGGTTGAGGGGCCGTGGCCGAGGCCCGGCCGCCGGGCCTCCACGGGGGTTCGCGCCAGGGCCCGGAACGGCCGTGACCGCCCGCGCAGGGATGCGGGCGGTCACGGACGGGACAGGTCGTCCCCGGTGGGCCGGGCGGCGATGCGCCCGGGCCTCACGCGTTGGGACGCTTGCCGTGGTTGGCGCCCTTCTTCTTCCGGGCGCGCCTCTTGTTTCCTCGCTTGGACATGATGCCCAACTCTCTCATCAAGGACATTTCGACCAGGCCCAGTCTAGGAGCGCGGCACCCGGCAGGCACGTTCCCCGTGGTCAGCCGGTGCGTCGCAGCAGCGCCAGGTACATCGCGTCCGTGCCGTGCAGGTGCGGCCACAGCTGGACGTCGGGGCCGTCCCCGAGGTCCGCCACGCCGGGCATCAGCGGCCGGGCGTCGACCCACTCGACGGCGACGGCGCCGGGGGCGCCCAGCACGTCCTCGACGACGGCCCGGGTCTCCGCCGGGTGCGGCGAGCAGGTGGCATAGCCGACCACGCCGCCGACGCGCACCGCGCGCAGCGCCGACTCCAGCAGCCCCCGCTGCAACGGCGCGAAGCCCGCCAGGTCCTCGGCGCGGCGCCGCCAGCGGGCCTCCGGCCTGCGGCGCAGGGCGCCCAGGCCCGTGCAGGGCACATCGACCAGGACGCGGTCAAAGGCTCCCGGCCGCCACGCCGGGCGGGTGCCGTCGGCGACGATCACCCCGTACGGGCCCGGGTTGCCGGCCAGGGTGCGGGCGACGAGGCGGGCGCGGTGCGGCTGCTTCTCCGAGGCCACCAGGGCCGCCCCGCGCTGCGCGGCGAGCGCGGCCAGCAGTGCCGCCTTGCCGCCGGGCCCCGCGCAGCCGTCCAGCCACAGCCGGTCCGGCCCGTCCCCGAGCGGCGCCGCGGCAAGTGCGGCCGCGACGAGCTGGCTGCCCTCGTCCTGCACGCCGGCTCGGCCCTCGCGCACCGCCTCGACGGCCGCCGGGTCGCCGCCCTCGGCGAGACGGACGGCGTACGGCGACCAGCGGCCCGGCACGGTGGCGTCCTGGGGCAGCGCGTCGGCCAGTTCCTGCGGGGTGACGCGGCCCGGCCGCGCGACCAGCGTGACCTCGGGCCGCTCGTTGTCGGCCGCGAGCAGTTCCTCCATGCCGGCGCGGCCCCCGCCGAGGGCGTCCCACAGGGCGGAGACGATCCACCGCGGGTGCGAGTGGACGACGGCGAGATGGTCCTCCGGGTCCTCGTCGTAGGGCGGGGCGACCTCGTCCAGCCACGCGTCCAGGTCCTGCGCGGCGATGCGGCGCAGCACGGCGTTGACGAACTTCGACCGTCCGTCGCCCAGCACGACCCGGGCCAGCTCCACGGTCGCGGAGACGGCGGCGTGCGTCGGGATGCGCGTGCCCAGCAGCTGGTGGGCGCCGAGGGAGAGCACGTCCAGCACCGGCGGGTCCACCTCGCGCAGCGGGCGGTCGACGCAGGCCGCGATCACGGCGTCGTAGGTGCCCCGGCGGCGCAGCGTGCCGTAGACCAGTTCGGTGGCCAGCGCGGCGTCCCGCCGGTCGAACTCCCTGCCCTTGCGCACCGCCTCGGCCTCGGCCTCGCGCAGCAGCGAGGGCAGGACGAGGTTCGCGTACGCGTCCCGCTCGTCGACGGCCCGCAGTGCCTCGAAGGCCAGGATGCGCACGGGGTCGCGCTGCGGCTTGCGGTAGGGCCGGCCGCCCTGCGGCGGCCCGCCCTGCGAGCGGCCCTGGCGGGCGGCGGGCTGGGATCGGCGGCGTGACGGTTCGCTCACGTGAAAGGTGCTCCGGGAGGGTCGGTGGTACGGCGGGGCGTCGTGCCCCGGTTCCGAGCGTACGTGGGACGCGCGGCTACGCGCCCAGCCGCTCCCCTGAGGGAACGCGGACACCGCGCGCCCAGTCTGCGGCGGCCATCGGCTTCTTGCCCTGGGGGCCCACCTCGCCGAGCTGCACGGCATGGCTTCCGGTGCCGACGAACACGGCCCGTTTGGTGACCTCCAGCTCGCCGGGGGCGAGGTCGGTGCGCTCCGGGAGGAGGGTCACGGGGCCGATCTTCATCCGCTCGCCGCCGAAGAGGGTCCAGGCGCCCGGGGCAGGGGTGCAGCCGCGGACCAGGCGGTCCACGCGCAGGGCGGGGGCCTTCCAGTCGATCCGGGCGTCCTCGACGGTGATCTTGGGTGCCGTCGTGATCCCGTCCGCGGGCTGCGGGCGGGCGACCAGCGAACCGTCCTCGATGCCGTCCATGGTGGCCGTCAGCAGCTTCGCGCCGCTGTGGGCGAGCCGGGTGAGCAGGTCGCCGCTGGTGTCCCGGGACCGCACGTCCTCGGTGACGACGCCGTAGACCGGACCGGAGTCCAGTCCCTCCTCGATGAGGAAGGTCGAGGCGCCGGTGACCTCGTCCCCGGCCATCACCGCGTGCTGGACGGGCGCCGCGCCGCGCCAGGCGGGCAGCAGGGAGAAGTGCAGGTTGACCCACCCGTGGGCAGGCACGTCGAGGGCGACGCGGGGCAGCAGGGCGCCGTAGGCGACGACCGGGCAGCAGTCGGGCGCGATCTCGCGGAGCCGCGCCAGGAAGTCCTCGTCACGGGGCCGCACGGGCTTGAGCACCTCGATCCCGGCCTCCTCCGCCCGCTGGGCCACCGGGCTGGCGACGAGCTTGCGCCCGCGGCCCGCGACGGCGTCGGGCCGCGTGACGACGGCGGCGACCTCGTGCCGGCCGGAGGCGATCAGGGCGTCGAGAGCGGGGACGGCGACCTCGGGGGTGCCGGCGAAGACGAGCCTCATGCGGGTGCGGTGCCTTTCTACAGAACGCGGCTGTACAGAACGCGGCTCTACAGAGCGCGGCCGAAGGTGCTGTGCGGCGAGACGCGGACCTGGGGCTCGGGCTGCCCGGCCCACTCCGCCTCCCGTATCGCCTTCATGGCGGCCTTGCGCTGCTCGGCGTCGAGCCGGTCGATGAAGATGATCCCGTCGAGGTGGTCGGTCTCGTGCTGGATGCAGCGGGCGAGCAACTGGGTGCCCTCGATGGTCACCGGGTCGCCGTGCATGTTGAAGCCCTTGGCGACGACACCGTGGGCGCGCCTGGTGTCGAAGCGCAGTCCGGGCAGGGACAGGCAGCCCTCGGGGCCGTCCTGTTCCTCGTCGCTCAGGCGCAGGTCGGGGTTGACCAGGTGGCCGATCTCGCCGTCGACGTGGTAGGTGAACACCCGCAGAGACACGCCGATCTGAGGGGCCGCCAGGCCGGCGCCGGGAGCGTCGCGCATCGTCTCCTCGAGGTCCTTGACGAGGGTGCGCAGCTCTTTGTCGAACACGGTCACCGGCTGCGCCTTCATGCGCAGCACGGGGTCGCCGAAGAGGCGGATCGGCTGGATGGACACGCGGCGGGCTCCGGGGTGGACGGCGGGTGGGCAACCGCACCAGTCTATGGGCCGACGGGGTGGGGGCGCGCACAGCTTCACGCGCCCCCTGGCGAGCTGGATGCGCCCCTTCTGCGTGACTCCCCGGGCGGCTGGCGCGTTGATGTCAAAGGAGATTGACTCACACGAGCCGGCTCGAGAGGCCAGTTGATGCCCGAACACGCAACTCACGACGCCCAGGCCAGGGCGAGCCTTCACCTGCTGGTGCGGGACATCGAGCGGGTCCGCCGACAGGTCGACGCGCTGCGCACCCTCACCACCCAGCTGGGCAATGTCTACCGTCCCCGGCGCAGCGGCCCGTCCGCCGGATTCGTCGTCTACGGCCGGGCGCCCGCCCCCACCGTACGGCTCGCCCAGGAGCTGCGGGACAGCGTCGAGACCCTGGTGACCGCGGCCGTGGAGTTCGACCGCTCCCTGGGCTTCTCCTGGGACGCCGTCGGCTCCGCGCTGGGCGTCACCAAGCAGGCCGTCCACCGTCGCTACGGCACCCGGCGGCCGGCCGCCGCCGCGTCCGCGGAGGCGCACAGCGAACCCGCCGCCTCCCCCGCACCGGCCGTCGCCTCGGTCCCCGCACCGACCGTCCCCGCGGCCCGGGCCATGCCCGCTGCCGCGCCCCGCGACGAAGGGCTCCCGGGCGCGGTCCCCGCTCCTCGTACCGGCTGACTCCGCCCAACCCCCTCCCGCCCCGCCGCCCACCGCGCCGCCACAGGCCGGACGCCGGGGCGGGCGCGTTCCGGGGTCCTCGAAGGTTCGGCCCTCAGCCGATGTCGGGCGGGTCGATGCGCACCCGCACCGGGTCGGCCTCCTTGCGGGCGATGCGCGCGGTCTGCGCGGCCTTGAGCGCGGCGGCGAGCGCGGCCCCGTTTCCCGGACGTACGCGCAGCAGCACGCGGTCCCAGCGTTCGCCCGGCGGGGTGTCACCGCTGCGGCGCGGGCGCGCGGGGTCGACGACGGGCAGTGGCACGGGCCCCAGGATGTCGGTGCCCTCCGGGAGGCGGACGGTGTCCAGCAGGTCGGCGACGGCAGCCGGGCGCCCGCTCACCGACGCCATCCGGGAGACCGGTGGGAAGCCCAGTTCGGCACGCTCGGCCAGCTCGCGCACGGCATGACCGACCGGGTCCCAGCGCACGAGGGCCTGCACCGGACGGAGCGTCGGCTCCGCCATGACCACGACGGTGCCGCCCTCGCCGGCCGGACGCACCAGGGCGGCGGCGTGGGCCCAGCGGCGCAGGGTCTCCTCCCCCGCGCGCAGATCCGGCCGGTTGAGCAGGGCCCAGCCGTCGAGGAGCAGCGCGGCCGCGTAACCGCCGTCGGCGACCGGCTCGGCTCCGGGCGTCGAGATCACCAGCGAGGGTGTCTCCGGCACCGAGGCCAGGACGCCGTCGCGGCCCGAGGTCCGTACGGGCACCTTGGGAAAGGCGCGGCCGAGTTCGTCGGCGGTGCGGCGGACGCCGACCACCTGGGCGCGCAACCGGAAGCCTCCGCACTCCTTGCAGTGCCACGCCGCCTCGGGCCGTCCGCACCAGCCGCAGTGGGGCGCGCTGTCGCCGTCGCCGAGCTGGAGCGGTCCGGCGCACTGCGCGCAGCGCGCGGGCTCCCGGCACCGCTCACAGGCCAGACGGGGCACATAGCCGCGCCGTGGCACCTGCACGAGCACCGGCCCGTGCCCGAGCGCCTCGCGGGTGACCTGCCAGGCCACACTCGGCAGGCGCGCGACGCGCGCCGCGGCGTCCCGTGCCTCGTCGCCCTCGCCGACGGTGCGCACCAGCGGCGCCGCGGCCCGGACGCGTTCGCGTGTCGCCGTGATGGGCAACGCCCACTGGCTGTCGACGAGTTGGGCACCCTCGACGGTGCAGGTGAGGCCGCCCAGCAGGAATCCGGCCGCTTCCTCGGTGGCGCGCAGCAGCAGGACGTCGCGGGCGTGCGGCTGCGGCGCGTGCGGTTCGGCGTGACTGGAGTCGCCGTCGTCCCACAGCACGGTCAGTCCGAGGTCCGCCACCGGCGCGAACATGGCGGCGCGGGTGCCCACGACGGCGCGGACGCTGCCCCGGCTCACCGCGAGCCAGCGGCGGTAGCGCTCCTCGGGCCCGGCGTCCGCGGTGAGCAGCACATGGTGCCCCTCGCCGAGCAGCGCGGTCAGCGCGGTGTCGATCCTGGCGGCCGCCCGGCCGTCCGGGACGACCGCGAGCGCCCCGCGCCCGGAGGCCAGGGTCGCGGCCATGGCGCGGGCGATCTCCTCCGGCCAGGCCGGTCCCGGCAGTGCCGTCCACACCGCCCGCGGGGTGTCACCGCGGGCCAGGGCCTGCAGGAACGCGGGGCCGGTGGCGTACCGCCGCCACGGTCCGGGTTCCACCGGCGCGGGGGCGGGCAGCGGCTCGCGGAGCGGTTCGGCCTCGGCCTTCGCCCGCCGCGGGGGGACCGCGAGCTGGACGACGTCGGCGAGCGCTCCGGCGTAGCGGTCGGCGACCGCCCGGCACAGCCCCAGCAGCGCGGGGGTCAGCACCTCCTCCGGCGACAGCACCTGGGCGAGCGGCGCGAGCGGCCCCCGGTAGTCGCTCTCGGCCAGCCGGTCGACGATGAAACCGTCGTGCAGCTCCCCGCCCTCCCGGCGGCCCTTCACCACACGCGCGCCGAAGCGGACGCGGACCCGGACGCCCGGCCGGGCCTCGGCGTCCATCGCGGCGGGTACGGCGTAGTCGAAGTACTGGTCGAGGTGGAGCAGCCCCTTGTCGACCAGGACGCGGGCCACCGGCAGCCCGTCGGCCAGCGCGGCCCCCCGCCAGGTGCGCGGCTTGGCCCGGGGCTCCTTGGCCTTGCGCACCGTCTCCCGGATGAGCGCGAGCTGCTCTCCCCCCTGCGGCCCGTCCGCGGGGGGTGTGTCGTGGTGGTCCTCGCTGCTCACAGCCTCAGTGTTACCAGACGGCTCGGACAGCGTGCCGCCCCCGGCGGCGGCCACCGGGGTCAGCAGGGCACCGGGGCGGGGACGAGAACAGGGACGGCCCCGGACCGTGCGGTCCGGAGCCGTCCCCGATGTCCTGTGCGATGCGGTCCTACAGGCCGACCGTCTCGCGCAGCGCCTCGACGCGGTCGGTGCGCTCCCAGGTGAAGTCCGGGAGGGCGCGGCCGAAGTGCCCGTACGCCGCGGTCTGGGAGTAGATCGGGCGGAGCAGGTCGAGGTCGCGGATGATCGCGGCGGGGCGCAGGTCGAAGACCTGGCCGATGGCCTGCTCGATCCGCTCGGGGTCGACCGTGTGGGTGCCGAAGGTCTCGACGAAGAGACCGACGGGCTCCGCCTTGCCGATCGCGTACGCGACCTGGACCTCGCAACGCGAGGCGAGGCCGGCGGCGACCACGTTCTTGGCGACCCAGCGCATCGCGTAGGCGGCGCTGCGGTCGACCTTGGACGGGTCCTTGCCGGAGAAGGCGCCACCACCGTGGCGGGCCATGCCGCCGTAGGTGTCGATGATGATCTTGCGACCGGTGAGGCCGGCATCGCCCATCGGGCCGCCGATCTCGAAACGCCCGGTCGGGTTCACCAGCAGGCGGTAGCCCTCGGTGTCGATCTTGATGCCGTCGTCCAGGAGCGCCCTGAGCTCCGGCTCCACGACGAACTCGCGGATGTCGGGCGCGAGCAGCGAGTCCAGGTCGATGTCGCTGGCGTGCTGGGAGGAGACCACGACGGTGTCCAGGCGCACGGCCTTGTCGCCGTTGTACTCGATGGTGACCTGGGTCTTGCCGTCGGGGCGCAGGTACGGGATGGTCCCGTTCTTGCGAACCTCGGTCAGGCGCCGGGAGAGACGGTGCGCGAGCGTGATCGGGAGCGGCATCAGCTCGGGGGTCTCGTCGCAGGCGTAGCCGAACATCAGGCCCTGGTCGCCGGCGCCCTGCTTGTCCAGCTCGTCCTCATCGCCCTCGACGCGGCTCTCGTACGCCGTGTCGACACCTTGCGCGATGTCCGGGGACTGCGCGCCGATGGACACCGAGACACCGCAGGAGGCGCCGTCGAAGCCCTTCTTCGAGGAGTCGTAGCCGATGTCGAGGATCTTGTTGCGCACCAGGGTCGCGATGTCCGCGTAGCCCTTGGTGGTGACCTCTCCGGCGACGTGCACCAGGCCGGTGGTGATCAACGTCTCGACGGCGACGCGGGAGGTGGGGTCCTCCTTGAGCAGGGCGTCGAGGATCGTGTCGCTGATCTGGTCAGCGATCTTGTCGGGGTGGCCCTCGGTGACGGACTCGGAGGTGAACAGGCGGCGGGACACATCGCTCCCTGGGGTTGCAGCGGCTGCTGGCTGATCATGGGTGGCTCGCGCGGGGCTGCGCCCGGCAAGCCAGGGGTCAGTTTATCGTTCGTATCACGAAGACGGACACGGCATCTCGTACGTTGGGAACGCCGTGACCTGCAACACTGTCCAGCACCCTGGGCCCGAACGCCAGTAGCGCGCTCGCACGACACGGAGTGTCGCAGCCCGACCGGGGCGATGATCAGGCAAGACGTCCGACGACCAGGTCCCAGACCTGTTCGGCCAGGGCCTCCTTGGGGCCGTGCGGCACCGGGGTCTGGCTGCCGTCGGCGCCGAGGATCACGGCCTCGTTCTCCTCGGTCCCGAAGGCCTTGTGGTCGCCTACCTCGTTGACGACCAACAGGTCGCAGCCCTTGCGGGCGAGCTTGGCGCGACCGTTGGCCAGCACGTCGTCGGTCTCGGCGGCGAAGCCCACGACGACCTGCTCGGGGTTGGGCCGTCCGGCGGAGAGCTCGGCGAGGACGTCGGGGTTGCGCACCAGCTCAAGGGGTGCGGGCTCCTCGCCGTCCTTCTTCTTGATCTTGCCCTCCGCGTAGCGGGCCGGGCGGAAGTCGGCGACGGCCGCCGCCATGACCACCGCGTCGGCGTCGGCGGCGGCCTTCAGGACTGCCTCGCGCAGCTGCACGGCGGTGCCCACCCGGACGACGTCGACGCCGGCCGGGTCCGCGAGCGCGGTGTTGGCGGCGACCAGGGTGACCCGGGCCCCCCGGGCGACGGCGGTGCGGGCCAGGGCGTAGCCCTGCTTGCCCGAGGAGCGGTTGCCCAGGTACCGGACGGGATCCAGCGGCTCGCGGGTACCACCGGCGCTGACCACGACGTGGCGTCCGGCCAGGTCGGCCTCCAGGGCGCGCGGGCCCCGCAGCAGCACCCGGCGGCAGACCTCGAAGATCTCGGCGGGGTCGGGCAGCCGGCCCTTGCCCGTGTCGACGCCGGTGAGCCGGCCGACGGCGGGCTCGATCACGATCGCGCCGCGTCGGCGGAGCGTGGCCACGTTCTCCTGGGTGGCCGGGTGCTCCCACATCTCGGTGTGCATCGCGGGCGCGAACACCACCGGGCAGCGCGCGGTCAGCAGCGTGTTCGTCAGCAGGTCGTCGGCGAGCCCGTGGGCCGCCTTGGCCAGCACGTCGGCGGTGGCGGGGGCGACCACGACCAGATCGGCGCCCTGCCCGATGCGCACATGCGGCACCTCGTGGACGGACTCCCAGACCTCCGTCGAGACGGGGTTGCCGGACAGCGCGGACCAGGTGGCCTCGCCGACGAAGTGCAGGGCCGAGGCGGTGGGCACGACCCGCACCTGGTGGCCGGACTCGGTGAACCGGCGCAGCAGCTCGCACGCCTTGTAGGCGGCGATCCCGCCGCTCACGCCCAGGACGACCTGTGGCTTCCCCATCGTCTCTCCCGCGCTGTGTGGACCCGTGTGCGTACCCGCCCATGACACACCACGGGCCCGGCGGCTCGGCCGCCGGGCCCCCTGATGCATGCCTGGGTCGTGCTACTGAGCCGGGCCCTCGATGGCCTCGGAGGTCAGCAGACCCGCGTTGATCTCGCGCAGCGCGATCGACAGCGGCTTCTCGTGCACGTGGGTGTCCACGAGGGGGCCGACGTACTCGAGCAGGCCTTCGCCCAGCTGCGAGTAGTACGCGTTGATCTGACGGGCGCGCTTGGCCGCGTAGATCACGAGGCTGTACTTCGAGTCAGTGGCCTCGAGCAGCTCGTCGATCGGCGGGTTGATGATGCCCTCGGGCGCGGTGATGGAAGAGGACACGCTCTACCTTCCGATTGGATGGACTGGATGAACCTGGATCAACATCGACGACCTGCTGTGCTCCGGGCGGGTCCGCGGGCCGCATTTGGTCGGCTCCCGGGCTCGTCCGGAAAAGACCACAAAAGATCAGTCTACGGTCATCAAGGCTAGCAGCTCGCGAGCCACGTCCTCGACGGACGTGTTGACCAGGGTGGTGTCGAACTCCGTCTCGGCCGCCAGCTCGATCCGGGCGGCCTCCAGACGGCGCTCGATGACCTCGGGCGGTTCGGTGCCGCGACCGGTGAGCCGGCGGACCAGCTCGTCCCAGCTCGGCGGCGCGAGGAAGATCAGCTGGGCGTCGGGCATCGACTCCCGGACCTGGCGCGCGCCCTGGAGGTCGATCTCCAGCAGGACCGGTTCGCCGGCGTCCAGCCGCTGCAGGACGGCCTGGCGCGGGGTGCCGTACCGGTTGCCGGCGAATTCGGCCCACTCCAGCAGTTCGCCGTTGGCGACGAGCTTGTCGAACTCGTCGCCGTCGGCGAAGAAGTAGTGCACCCCGTGCTCCTCCCCGGGCCGCGGCCTGCGGGTGGTGGCCGAGACCGAGAGCCAGACCTCGGGGTGGACTGTGCGCATATGAGCGACGACCGTGCTCTTGCCGACCCCCGAGGGGCCGGAGAGCACGGTCAGCCGCGGACGTTCACTCATGGAGCGATTATCCCGGTTCCCGGAGGGTGCTGGGAACGTCAGACAGCGGGGCTGCCGAACTCGCGCTCCAGGGACGCGATCTGGTTGGAACCGAGCCCACGGACCCGGCGGCTCTCGGAGATGCCGAGCCGCTCCATGATCTGCTTGGCGCGGACCTTGCCCACGCCGGGCAGGGACTCCAGGAGGGCGGAGACCTTCATCTTGCCGATGACGTCGTTCTCCTGGCCCTGCTTGATGACCTCGTGCAGCGAGGCGCCGGAGTGCTTGAGCCGATTCTTGACCTCGGCGCGCTCCCGGCGAGCCGCGGCGGCCTTCTCGAGCGCGGCAGCGCGCTGTTCAGGGGTAAGGGGCGGAAGAGCCACGCCTACGTCACCTCGGAAGTAGAACTGTCGGATACGGATCGGTGTGGAACCTAGCTGCCCCCCACCTGCAGGGGCAACGTGAAACGCGCACCTTGCGCGCTCTCGTCGGAGACTAGCGGCCCGAACGCTCACAGTCAGCGCAAACAAGAAGAAAAGTCCTGGTCAGCGTCAATCGACCAGGACTTTCCGGACAAATCTGAGCAGGTTTCCGGACGTCTTGACTCCTACTTGACGGCTTCGGCGAGCTGCGCGGCCTCCTGCCGGGCCGCATCACGCAGCGCGGAGACCGACGGCCCGTGCCGCAGAACGCCCCGGCTCACACTGGGTACGACGTTGCGCACCGCGTCGCCGAACACCCTCGGCAGATCCTTGGCCGTGGCCCCCTGGGCGCCGATTCCGGGGGCCAGGAGCGGGCCGTTCACGGCCAGTTCCACACCCGCCCGGTCCAGGGTGGCGCCGACGACCGCGCCGACGGAGCCGAGGGGCGCGGCGCCGGCGTTCTCGGCGGCGATGTGGTCCAGCATCACCTGTGCGAGCGACCTGCCGTCCGGCGCGGTTGACCGCTGCACCTCCGCGCCCTCCGGGTTCGAGGTCAGCGCCAGGACGAAGACCCCGCCGCCGCTCGCGCGCGCCGCGTCCAGGGCCGGGCGCAGCGAGCCGAAGCCCAGGTAGGGGCTGACGGTGACGGCGTCGGAGAAGAGCGGCGACGCCGGGTCGAGGTACGTGGCGGCGTACGCCTCCATGGTGGAGCCGATGTCGCCGCGCTTGGCGTCCATCACCACGAGGGCGCCCGCGGCGCGGGCGTCGGCCACCGCCCGCTCCAGCACGGCGATGCCGCGCGAGCCGAAGCGCTCGAAGAAGGCGCTCTGCGGCTTCAGCACGGCCACCCGGTCGGCGAGGGCCTCCACCACGGTGCGGGTGAAGCGCTCCAGGCCCGCGACGTCGTCGCTCAGGCCCCAGGCGGTGAGCAGGGAGGAGTGCGGGTCGATCCCGACGCAGAGCGGGCCGCGGGTGTCCATGGCGCGGCGCAGGCGTGCGCCGAAGGGCTCGGGGCTCATCACGGGGCGGCTGCCTTCCGGGTGTCGGCGCCGACGGCGTCGGCGAGGGTGGCGTACGGGCCGGCCTTGAGACGTGCCGCCAGGCCACGGTGGATCGTGCGGCACCAGAAGGGGCCCTGGTAGATGAAGGCGCTGTAACCCTGGACCAGGGTCGCCCCGGCCAGGACGCGCTCCCAGACGTCGTCGGCGGTCTCGACGCCGCCGACCCCGACCAGCGTGATCCGGTCGCCGACCCGGGCGTACAGGCGGCGCAGCACCTCCAGGGAGCGTGCCTTGAGCGGGGCGCCGGACAGCCCGCCCGTCTCCTTGACCAGGGGGGAGCCGGAGCGCAGGCCGAGGCCGTCGCGGGCGATGGTGGTGTTGGTGGCGATGATGCCGTCGAGGCCGAGTTCGAGGGCGAGGTCGGCGACGGCGTCAACGTCCTCGTCGGCGAGGTCGGGCGCGATCTTGACGAGCAGCGGGACCCGGCGGCCGGGCACGGTGCGGTCGGCGGCCTCGCGCACGGCGGTGAGCAGCGGCCGCAGGTGGTCGACGGCCTGCAGATTCCGCAGTCCGGGGGTGTTGGGCGACGAGACGTTGACGACGAGGTAGTCGGCGTGCCGGGCAAGCCGCTCCGTGGACGTCACGTAGTCCGCGACCGCTTCCCCCTCGGGGACGACCTTGGTCTTGCCGATGTTGACGCCGACGGTCGTCGGGAAGACCGCCGTGCGGGCGGCCAGGCGCTCGGCCACCGCGGCGGAGCCCTCGTTGTTGAAGCCCATGCGGTTGATCAGCGCCCGGTCCTCGATCAGGCGGAACAGCCGCTGCCGGGGGTTGCCGGGCTGCGGCTGGGCGGTGACGGTGCCGATTTCGACGTGGTCGAAGCCGAGCATGGTCAGCCCGTCGATGCCGACCGCGTTCTTGTCGAAGCCGGCGGCGAGCCCGAAGGGGCCGTGCATCCGGCGGCCGAAGGCCTCGGTGCGCAGCTCCCGGTACCGGGGCGCGAGGAGCGTGGCGACGAAGGTGCGCAGGACGGGCACACGGGCGGCACGGCGGATCCACCCGAAGGCGAGGTGGTGCGCCTGCTCGGGGTCGAGGCGCTTGAAGATCAGGCGGAACAGGAGCGAGTACATGGGGCCCTTCTGCGGCGGGGCGGCGGGTCGAGGGGGCTCATGCCGAGGGGGACACCGCTGCGGTGTCCCCCTCGGTGGCCTACGCCTCGCGGGCGGCGATGAGGCGTTCCGCGTGTTCCTGCAGGGAACGGACCCCGACGTCGCCCCGGGCGAGGGCGTCGAGCCCCTGCACCGCCGCGGCGAGCGCCTGCACGGTGGTCAGGCACGGGACGCCACGGGCCACGGCGGCGGTGCGGATGTCGTAGCCGTCGAGGCGGCCGCCGGTGCCGAACGGGGTGTTGACGATGAGGTCGATCGCGCCGTCGTGGATGAGGTCGACCACCGTCGGCTCGCCGTTCGGGCCGGTGCCCTCGCTCTTCTTGCGGACGACGGTGGCCTCGATGCCGTTGCGCTTGAGCACCTCGGCGGTACCGGAGGTGGCCAGCAGCTCGAAACCGTGCTCCACCAGGGCCCGGGCCGGGAAGATCAGCGCGCGCTTGTCGCGGTTGGCCACCGAGACGAAGGCGCGGCCCTTGGTCGGCAGCGCGCCGTAGGCACCGGCCTGCGACTTGGCGTACGCCGTGCCGAAGACCGAGTCGATGCCCATGACCTCGCCGGTGGAGCGCATCTCCGGGCCGAGGACGGTGTCCACGCCGCGGCCGTGCACATCGCGGAAGCGGCTCCAGGGCAGCACGGCCTCCTTGACGGAGATCGGCGCGTCGAGCGGCAGGGTGCCGCCGTCGCCGTGGGCCGGCAGCAGGCCCTCCGCGCGCAGCTCGGCGACGGTGGCGCCGAGCGAGATGCGAGCGGCGGCCTTGGCCAGCGGCACCGCCGTCGCCTTGGAGGTGAAGGGCACGGTGCGGGAGGCGCGCGGATTGGCCTCCAGCACGTACAGGATGTCCCCGGCCAGGGCGAACTGGATGTTGATCAGACCCTGGACGCCGACGCCCTTGGCGATGGCCTCGGTGGAGGCGCGCAGCCGCTTGATGTCGTGGCCGCCCAGCGTGATCGGGGGCAGGGCGCAGGCGGAGTCGCCGGAGTGGATGCCGGCCTCCTCGATGTGCTCCATGACGCCGCCGAGGTAGAGCTCGTGGCCGTCGTAGAGCGCGTCGACGTCGATCTCGATGGCGTCGTCCAGGAAGCGGTCGACCAGGACGGGGCGGTCCGGGCCGATCTCGGTGGACTCCGCGATGTAGGAGGCGAGGCGGGTCTCGTCGTAGACGATCTCCATGCCGCGGCCGCCGAGCACGTACGAGGGGCGCACCAGGACCGGGTAGCCGATCTCGTCGGCGATGGCCTTGGCCTCCTCGAAGGTGGTGGCCGTGCCGTGCTTGGGGGCCGGCAGGCCGGCCTTCGCCAGGACGCGGCCGAAGGCGCCGCGGTCCTCGGCGAGGTGGATGGCCTCGGGCGAGGTGCCGACGACGGGCACGCCGTTGTCCTTGAGGGCCTGCGCGAGGCCGAGCGGGGTCTGCCCGCCGAGCTGGACGACGACGCCCGCGACGGGGCCGGCCTGCTGCTCGGCGTGGACGATCTCCAGGACGTCCTCCAGGGTGAGCGGCTCGAAGTAGAGCCGGTCGGAGGTGTCGTAGTCGGTGGAGACGGTCTCCGGGTTGCAGTTGACCATGACGGTCTCGTAGCCCGCGTCGTGCAGTGCGAAGGAGGCGTGCACACAGGAGTAGTCGAACTCGATGCCCTGGCCGATGCGGTTCGGGCCGGAGCCGAGGATGATCACGGCGGGCTTCTCGCGCGGCGCGACCTCGGTCTCCTCGTCGTAGGACGAGTAGAAGTACGGGGTGCGGGCGGCGAACTCGGCGGCGCAGGTGTCGACCGTCTTGTAGACCGGGCGGATGCCGAGCGCGTGCCGGACCTCGCGGACGACGTCCTCGCGCAGGCCCCGGACCGCGGCGATCTGCGAGTCGGAGAAGCCGTAGCGCTTGGCCTCGGCCAGCAGCTCGGGGTCGAGCTTGCCGGCGGCCGCCAGCTCGTCGGCGATCTCCTTGATCAGGAAGAGCTGGTCGACGAACCAGGGGTCGATCCTCGTCGCGTCGAAGACCTCCTCCGGCGTCGCACCGGCCCGGATCGCCTGCATGACGGTGTTGATCCGGCCGTCGGTGGGGCGCCCCGCGGTGAGCAGCAGCCCGCCCTTGTCGCCCGGTTCGCCGGTGAAGGCGAACTGGCTGCCCGTCTTCTCCAGCGAGCGCAGCGCCTTCTGCAGCGCCTCGGGGAAGTTGCGGCCGATCGCCATGGCCTCGCCGACCGACTTCATGGTGGTGGTGAGGGTCGAGTCGGCGGCCGGGAACTTCTCGAAGGCGAAGCGCGGCACCTTGACGACGACGTAGTCGAGCGTCGGCTCGAAGGAAGCCGGCGTCTGCTCGGTGATGTCGTTGGGGATCTCGTCGAGGGTGTAGCCGACGGCCAGCTTGGCGGCGATCTTGGCGATCGGGAAGCCGGTCGCCTTGGAGGCGAGCGCGGAGGAGCGGGAGACCCGGGGGTTCATCTCGATGACGATGACCCGACCGTCCTCGGGATCGACCGCGAACTGGATGTTGCAGCCGCCGGTGTCGACGCCGACCTCGCGGATCACGGCGATGCCGATGTCGCGCAGGATCTGGTACTCGCGGTCGGTCAGCGTCATCGCGGGCGCGACCGTGATGGAGTCGCCGGTGTGCACGCCCATGGGGTCGAAGTTCTCGATGGAGCAGACGACCACGACGTTGTCGTGTCTGTCGCGCATGAGCTCCAGCTCGTACTCCTTCCAGCCGAGGATGGACTCCTCCAGGAGCACCTCGGTGGTCGGGGAGAGCGTGAGTCCCTGGCCGGCGATGCGGCGCAGTTCCTCCTCGTCGTGGGCGAAGCCGGAGCCGGCGCCGCCCATGGTGAAGGAGGGGCGGACGACGACCGGGTAGCCGCCGAGCGTGCCGACGCCGGCGATCACCTCGTCCATGGTGTGGCAGATGACCGAGCGGGCGGACTCGCCGTGGCCGATCTTGGCGTGGACGGCACTGACGACGTCCTTGAACAGGTCGCGGTCCTCGCCCTTGTTGATGGCCTCCACATTGGCGCCGATCAGCTCGACGCCGTACTTGTCGAGGACGCCCGCCGTGTGGAGCGAGATCGCGGTGTTGAGCGCGGTCTGGCCGCCCAGGGTGGGCAGCAGCGCGTCGGGGCGCTCCTTGGCGATGATCTTCTCGACGAACTCCGGGGTGATCGGCTCCACATAGGTGGCGTCGGCGATCTCCGGGTCGGTCATGATCGTGGCCGGGTTGGAGTTGACCAGGATCACCCGCAGGCCCTCGGCGCGCAGGACACGGCAGGCCTGGGTGCCGGAGTAGTCGAACTCGGCTGCCTGGCCGATGACGATCGGGCCGGAGCCGATGACCAGGACGGACTGGATATCGGTGCGCTTAGGCACGCTGGCCCTCCATGAGCTTCACGAAGCGGTCGAACAGGTACGCGGCGTCGTGCGGACCTGCGGCTGCCTCGGGGTGGTACTGGACGCTGAAGGCGGGGGTGTCGAGCAGTCGCAGGCCCTCGACCACGTTGTCGTTGAGGCAGACGTGGGAGACCTCGACCCGCCCGTAGGGGGTGTCGGTGACCTGGTCGAGCGGCGCGTCCACGGCGAATCCGTGGTTGTGGGCGGTGACCTCGACCTTTCCGGTGGAACGGTCCTGCACCGGCTGGTTGATGCCGCGGTGGCCGTACTTGAGCTTGTACGTGCCGAAGCCGACGGCCCGGCCGAGCAACTGGTTGCCGAAGCAGATGCCGAACAGCGGGGTCTTCCGCTCCAGGACGCCCTGGATGACGGTCAGGTCGGCGGTGGCCGGGTCGCCCGGGCCGTTGGAGAGGAAGACGCCGTCGGGGCCGGCCGCGTAGACCTCCTCCAGGGAGGCGCCCGCGGGCAGGACGTGCACCTCGATGCCGCGCTCCGCCATGCGCTGCGGCGTCATGCCCTTGATGCCGAGGTCCAGGGCGACGACGGTGAACTTCTTCTCGCCGATCGCCGGGACGACGTACGGCTCCTTGGTGGCGACCTCCGCTGACAGGTCGGCGCCCGTCATCTGCGGGGCGGCCTGCACCTCGGCGAGGAGGGCGGCCTCGTCGGTGTGCGCCTTGTCGCCGGAGAAGATCCCGACGCGCATGGCGCCGCGCTCGCGCAGGTGGCGGGTGAGGGCGCGGGTGTCGATGCCGCTGATGCCGACGACGCCCTGGCGGGTCAGTTCCTCGTCCAGGGTGCGCCGTGCGCGCCAGTTGGAGGACACGCGGGCGGGGTCGCGGACCACGTAGCCGGCCACCCAGATGCGCGAGGACTCCGGGTCCTCGTCATTGACACCGGTGTTGCCCACGTGCGGGGCGGTCATCACGACGACCTGGCGGTGGTACGAGGGGTCGGTCAGCGTCTCCTGGTAGCCGGTCATGCCGGTGGAGAAGACGGCCTCGCCGAAGGTCTCCCCCACGGCCCCGTAGGCACGGCCGCGGAAGGTGCGGCCGTCCTCCAGGACGAGTACGGCAGGGACCCTCGCGGGCCGCTGGGCGGAGGTCGTCATCGTGCGCCTTCCTGGTCGTGCGTAAGGGTGTTCAGGGCCTCGACCCACGCGATGTGCTCATCGGAGTGGTCGGAGCGGAAGCCCGAGTCGATCTCCCGGTCGCCGTGCGCCCAGGTGATCACCAGCAGACCGCCCTCGGTGAGGACCTTGCCCGCGATGCCCTTGTCGAGGCGCGCGCCGCGCAGGGCCCCGGCCGGGATGAAGAAGTCCGGCGCGCCGGTGCGGACGACGTCCACGCCCCGCTCGGTCAAAGTGAGGTCGGCGCGGCTGCGCACGCCCAGGCCGTGGGCGACGATGCGGTCGAGCCACTGCCCGGCGTTGGTGCTGCCGTGGTAGCGGCCACGCATCGACAGCAGGGCCGGCCGGGGCTCACCGGTCTCCTCGGGTGCCACCGGGAGGGCGGGCACGTCGCCCTGGAGGGTGCCGCGCCACCTCCAGCCCTGGCGCATCAGCCAGTAGACGAGGGCGATGAACAGGAGCAGGCCGACGACCCAGCCGATCCGGGCGGACCAGTCGGTGACCTGGGCGGAGTGCTTTCCCTCCGCCGCGATGAGTACCAGAGGTGTCACGAGAGCTTCCCGTCCATGACCGTCGCCTTGCCCCGCAGGAAAGTGGCGAACACCTGGCCCGGCAGCTCCAGACCCTCGTAGGGGGTGTTGCGGCTGCGGGAGGCGAAGCCCGCGGGATTCACCACACCACGGTATGCCGGATCCACCAGCGTCAGGTTGGCGGGCTCACCGACCGAGACGGGCCGTCCGTGACCGGCCAGGCGGCCGATGACGGCGGGCCGGAAGGACATCCGGTCGGCGACGCCGGCCCAGTCCAGCAGCCCGGTGTCGACCATGGCGTGCTGGACGACCGACAGCGCGGTCTCCAGGCCGATCATGCCCATCGCGGCCGCGCCCCACTCGCAGTCCTTGTCCTCGTGCGGGTGCGGGGCGTGGTCGGTGGCCACGCAGTCGATGGTGCCGTCGGCCAGCGCCTCGCGCAGTGCCATGACGTCGGCCTCGGTGCGCAGCGGCGGGTTGACCTTGTAGACGGGGTTGTACGAGCGCACCAGCTCGTCGGTGAGGAGCAGGTGGTGCGGGGTGACCTCGGCGGTGACGTCCCAGCCCTTGGACTTGGCCCAGTGCACGATCTCGACGGAGCCGGCCGTGGACAGGTGGCAGATGTGCACGCGGGAGCCGACGTGGGCGGCGAGCAGCACGTCGCGGGCGATGACCGACTCCTCGGCGACGGCCGGCCAGCCGGTCAGCCCCAGCTCGCCGGAGACGACGCCCTCGTTCATCTGCGCGCCCTCGGTCAGCCGCGGCTCCTGGGCGTGCTGGGCGACCACGCCGTCAAAGGCCTTCACGTACTCCAGGGCGCGGCGCATGATCACCGCGTCGTCCACGCACTTGCCGTCGTCGGAGAAGACCCGCACCCCGGCGGCGGAGTCGGCCATCGCGCCGAGTTCGGCGAGCTTCTTGCCCTCCAGGCCCACGGTGACGGCGCCGACCGGCTGGACGTCGCAGTAGCCGTGCTCGCGGCCGAGGCGCCAGACCTGCTCGACGACGCCCGCGGTGTCGGCGACCGGGAAGGTGTTGGCCATCGCGTGCACGGCCGTGTAGCCGCCGGCCGCGGCGGACCGCGTGCCGGTGAGGACGGTCTCGGAGTCCTCACGGCCGGGCTCGCGCAGATGGGTGTGGAGGTCGACCAGACCCGGCAGGAGGACCTTGCCCGCGGCCTCGACCACGGTGGCGCCCTCGGGGGTGGCCAGGCCCGCGCCGACCGCCGCGATCGTCTCACCGTCGATCAGGACGTCCTGCGGGTCGCCGCCCAGGATCCTCGCGCCGCGGATCAGCGTCCTCGGGGTCGGGCTCATGTTCACTTGCTCTCCTCAGCGGTGCGGGCGGGGGCGGGACCGGAGACGGCGGGCTCGGCGCCGCCGAGCAGCAGGTACAGGACGGCCATGCGGATGCTGACGCCGTTTTTGACCTGCTCGACGGCGGTGCAGCGCGGCGAGTCCGCGACCTCGGCGGTGATCTCCATGCCGCGGTTCATCGGTCCGGGGTGCATCACGATGGCGTGCTCCGGCAGGGCGGCCATCCGGATGCCGTCGAGGCCGTAGCGGCGCGAGTACTCGCGCTCGGTCGGGAAGAACGCGGCGTTCATGCGCTCGCGCTGGACGCGCAGCATCATGACGGCGTCGGTCTTGGCGAGCACCGCGTCCAGGTCGTACGAGACCTCGCAGGGCCAGTTCTCGACGCCAATCGGCAGCAGGGTGGGCGGCGCCACCAGGGTGACCTCGGCGCCCAGGGTGTTCAGCAGCAGCACATTGGAGCGCGCCACGCGGCTGTGCAGCACATCGCCGACGACGGTGACGCGCCGGCCCGCCAGGTCGCGGCCGAGGCCGGACAGATGGCGGCGCATGGTGAAGGCGTCCAGCAGCGCCTGGGTGGGGTGCTCATGGGTGCCGTCACCCGCGTTGACCACGCTGCCGCCGATCCAGTCGGAGTACGCGAGGCGGTGCGGGGCGCCGGACATGTGGTGGCGGATGACGACGGCGTCGGCGCCCATCGCCTCCAGGGTGAGCGCGGTGTCCTTCAGCGACTCGCCCTTGGAGACCGAGGACCCCTTGGCGGAGAAGTTGATGACGTCGGCCGACAGTCGCTTGGCGGCGGCCTCGAAGGAGATGCGGGTGCGGGTCGAGTCCTCGAAGAAGAGGTTGACGACCGTGCGGCCGCGCAGGGTGGGGAGCTTCTTGATGGGGCGGTCGGCGACGCGGGCCATCTCCTCGGCGGTGTCGAGCACGAGGAGGGCGTCGTCGCGGGTGAGGTCGGCCGCCGAGATCAGGTGGCGCTTCATCGGTCACTCCGGAGGATGCGTGCGGGGGCGGGCAGAGGGGCGGCACGCGGCGTCTCCCGGACGGCTCGTGCCGGGGGACGGGCGGGCATGGCTATGCCCCGGGATACGGGGCGGAGCCGCGCTACTCCTCCGCCGGGGAACCGTCGCGTACGCCGAGCAGGACGCAGTCGCGCCCGTCCTCCTCGGTCAGGTGGACCTTGACGGTCTCGCGCAGCGAGGTGGGGATGTTCTTGCCGACGTAGTCGGCACGGATGGGCAGCTCGCGGTGCCCGCGGTCGACGAGGACGGCCAGCTGCACCGCGCGCGGGCGGCCGATGTCGTTCAGCGCGTCGAGGGCGGCACGGATGGTGCGGCCGGAGAAGAGCACGTCGTCGACGAGGACGACCAGGCGGCGGTCCACGCCGTCGGCCGGGATCTCGGTGCGGGCGAGCGCGCGGGCCGGGCCGAGCCGCAGGTCGTCGCGGTACATGGTGATGTCGAGCGAGCCGACCGGGACCTTGCCGCCGGTGATGCCCTCGAGCTTGTCGGCGAGTCTGTGCGCCAGGTGGACGCCGCGGGTCGGAATGCCGAGGAGCACCACGTCGTCGGCGCCCTTGGCGCGTTCGACGATCTCGTGGGCGATGCGGGTCAGCACCCGCTCGATGTCCTGCGCCTCCAGCACGGGCCGGGACGGCACCGCTGAGGCCTCGCTGTGTGCGGCCATGGAAAATGGACCCCCTTCCCCGCCTCACAGGACGGGTCTTAAAGGACGCCAAAACGTACAGGACCACCGTACCAGCCCCGCTGACCTGCTCCGTCGCGGGTGACGCGCCGATGACCTCGCTCGTCCGGGGGACCGGTGTGGACCATTCGGCTTGACGGATTCCAATTACGCTGCGTAACCTCACAGTGAGTTACTGAGTTTCCGTCCGGGGAGCGTTATGTCCAGCGATTACGCCAAACAGCTCGGAGCGAAGCTCCGTGCCATCCGCACACAGCAGGGACTCTCCCTCCACGGCGTCGAGGAGAAGTCCCAGGGGCGCTGGAAGGCCGTCGTGGTCGGCTCGTACGAGCGTGGAGACCGCGCGGTGACGGTGCAGCGGCTCGCCGAGCTCGCCGACTTCTACGGCGTGCCGGTCCAGGAGCTCCTGCCCGGTTCCGCGCCCGGTGGTGCCGCCGAGCCGCCGCCGAAGCTCGTCCTCGATCTCGAGCGCCTCGGCCAGGTGCCGTCCGACAAGGCCGGCCCGCTGCAGAGGTACGCCGCCACGATCCAGAGCCAGCGCGGTGACTACAACGGCAAGGTGCTGTCGATCCGCCAGGACGACCTGCGCACCCTCGCCGTCATCTACGACCAGTCGCCCTCGGTCCTGACCGAGCAGCTCATCGGCTGGGGCGTCCTCGACGCGGACGCACGGCGCGCGGTGCAGCACGAGGAGGGCTGACACCCTCGGGAAGCAGAAACGTTCACGCCCCTGTGCGGTGGCCTTTCGGACACCGCGCGGGGGCGTTTGTGTTCCGCGCCGGACGGCGCCGGGGCGGGGCACACGACGGGCCCGGAACGCGTAGGCGTTCCGGGCCCGTGGGTCGCGGGGAGGCTCAGTCCTCGCGCAGGCCGTCCTCGCGGAGGCCCTCACGCAGATCCTCGCGCAGGCTCGGCTTGAGCTCCTTCAGGCGGGCCAGCAGGCCGTTCACGAACGAGGGCGAGTCGTCCGTGGAGAACTCCTTGGCCAGTTGCACGGCCTCGTCCAGGGCGACGGCGTCGGGGACGTCGTCCTCCCAGATCAGCTCGTAGGCGCCCAGACGCAGGATGTTGCGGTCGGCGACCGGCATCCGGTCGAGGGTCCAGCCCACGGCGTGCTTCGAGAGCAATTCGTCGATCCGCTTCGCCCGTTCGGCGTAGCCCTCGACGAGTTTCATCGTGTATTCGCTGACCGGCGGCTGCCGGTCGTCGGTGCGGGCGAGCCTGATCCAGTCCGCCATGGCGGACTTGGGGTCGACGCCCCGCTGCTCCGCCTCGAAGAGGATCTGGAAGGCACGCTTGCGGGCCTTGTTACGAGCGGCCACGGTTAGCTGGTCACCCGGCCGAGGTACTCACCCGTGCGGGTGTCGACCTTGATCTTCTCACCGGTGGTGATGAAGAGCGGGACGCCGATCTCGTAGCCGGTCTCCAGCTTGGCCGGCTTGGTGCCGCCGGTGGAGCGGTCGCCCTGGACGCCCGGCTCGGTGTACTCGATGACCAGCTCGACGGCGGCCGGGAGCTCGATGTACAGCGGCGCGCCCTCGTACATGGCGACGACGGCCTCGAAGCCCTCCAGGAGGAAGTGGGCGGCGTCGCCGACGACCTCGGGGGTGATGTAGATCTGGTCGTACGTGTCCATGTCCATGAACACGAAGCTCTCGCCGTCCTTGTAGGAGAACTGCATCCCGCGCTTGTCGACGTTGGCCGTCTCGACCTTCACGCCGGCGTTGAAGGTCTTGTCGACGACCTTGCCGGAGAGCACGTTCTTGAGCTTCGTACGGACGAAGGCGGGGCCCTTGCCGGGCTTGACGTGCTGGAACTCGACTACGGACCAGAGCTGGCCGGCGTCGAGCTTGAGCACGAGGCCGTTCTTGAGGTCGTTCGTGGTGGCCACGGTTGCGGATTCTCCTGCACTGCTGTTTAGGGGACCGAACAGCTGCCCACCGCTACAGGGCGAGCAGCTCCTTGGTCGTGATGGTGAGTAGCTCGGGCCCGCCGTCCGTCGGGGGACGCACGACGAGTGTGTCGTCGATCCGGACGCCGCCGCGGCCCGGGAGGTGGACCCCCGGTTCGACGGTGACCGGCACGCAAGCGTCCAGTTTACCCATGGCGCCCGGTGACAACCGAGGGTCCTCGCCGATCTCCAGTCCGACCCCGTGTCCCGTGCTCTCGCCCAGCACGTCGCCGTATCCGCCGGACTCCAGGACATGCCGGGCGGCATGGTCCACGTCGCGGCACGCGGCCCCTGGCAGCAGTGCCTCCCGGCCGGCCCGCTGGGCGGCGAAGACGAGGTCGTACAGCTCGATCTGCCAGTCGGCGGGGGACGTGCCGATGACGAAGGTGCGGCCCACCTCGCAGCGGTAGCCGCGGTAGCAGGCGCCCAGCCGCACGGTCAGGAAGTCGCCCTCCTCGACCCGCCGGTCGGTGGGCAGATGGCGCGAGGCGCCCGAGTGCGGTCCGGTGCCGACGCAGGTGGGGAAGGCGGCCCCGTCGGCGCCGTGGTCGATGAGGCGGCGTTCCAGCTCCAGCGCGAGATGGCGCTCGGTACGCCCCACCAGGATGGACTCCAGCAGCTCGCTGAGGGCCTGGTCGGCGATCTCGGCGGCGATGCGCAGAGCGGAGATCTCCTGCTCGTCCTTGACCAGCCGGAGTTGCTCCACGGCCGTCCCCAGGTCGGTCAGGCGGACACCGGGCGCGGCCGTGCCCATCGCCCGGTGGCGGGCCACGGTGAGGTGGTGCTCCTCCACGGCCACCGTCTCGGCCTTCCGCTCCGCGGCGAGGCTCGCGGCGACGACCGCGGGATCGGCGTCGGGGCTCGGCAGCACGACGGCGCGCACGTCGTCGGGGAGACGCCCTTCCGCGAGGTCGCCGGAGGGGTGGCGGCCGTGCACCAGGACGTCCTCGGGGCCGGGGGTGATGAGCAGCACCGTGCCGGGCGGGGAGCAGCCGGTCAGATAGCGGACGTTCGCGGGGCGGGAGACCAGCGCCGCCGCTGCTCCGGACGCCGCGCAACGGTCCCGCAGACGTTCCCTGCGGGCAGCGTGCACCTCGGACATGTGGTGAGCGTACGTCGGGTCCCGCCGCTCGGCCTGTCGAGCCGGGCCACCCGGCGGCCTACCAGGTGGGCGGGCCCTGGAGGCTGCGGGTGACGACGCTGTCGAGGGCGGCGGCCGCCGCGGAGACGTCCAGGTGCGAGTTGTCGATGATCGGCAGCCCGGACCCGTACCAACCGGCCATGCGGCCGTGGATGCGGGCGACCTCCTCGTCGGTCAGCCGCCGGTTTCCGGTGCGCTGCGCGTTGCGGGCCAGCACGACGTCGAGGCCGGGGAGCAGCACGACGGGCAGCAGGCCCGGGCCGACGTGGCGCTTCCAGCCGCCGAGGCCGACGACGGGGCGGTCGGGGAAGACGGCGTCGTCGATGATGCAGGAGATGCCGTTGGCCAGGAAGTTGCGGGCGGCGAAGCCGCAGGTGCGGCGGGCGAGACGGTACTGCGCCTCGGAGTGGTCGTTCCAGCCCGACTGGGGGTCGGCGAAGCCGGAACGGACCCATTCGCGCACGTCGTCCAGGCTGACATGGGCGGTGGGGACACCGCGGTGGTCGGCCCAGTGGCGGGCGATGGTGGTCTTGCCCGCTCCCGCCGCGCCGATGAGCAGGACGGCGACGGGGCCGTGCCCGGGACGCGGAAGGGGGGCGCCGGGGCCCGTACCGGGGTTCGCGCCGGAGGCGGCACCTGGGTCGGCGCCGGGCTGGTGGCTCTGCTGGGGCGGCGGTCCCGGGTGCTGGACGGGGGCACCGGGGGCCATCGGGAAGTGGCCGGTCGCCGCCGGGGGCTGCTGCGGCGGCGGCCCCGGCCGGCCGGCTGCCGGCTGTCCGCCGTGCGGCGGTGGCAGAGGCGCGCCCACGCCATGCTGCATCGCGGCCACTCCGTCCCGTACAAGTGCTTTCAGGTTCGACCGAACGGTATCGTCAACGGCCGTAGTTGTGTGAACGGCCGGGCACCCCGCGGGGTGCCCGGCCGTTCGGCGACCGCGATGCCGGTGGCTACTTGGAGATCTCCGCGTAGGCGGCGAGGAGCACCGCGGGGTCGGGTGCCTCCAGGACGGTGGGCTTGGCGAGGGCGTCCAGGACGATGAACCGGAGACGGTCGCCCCGGGACTTCTTGTCGACCTTCATGGTCTCCAGCAGCCGGGGCCACTGGTCCCCTCGGTAGGTCAGCGGCAGTCCCACCGACTCCAGCACCGTGCGGTGCCGGTCCGCGGTGGCGTCGTCCAGCCGCCCGGCGAGACGGCCGAGTTCGGCGGCGAAGACCATGCCGATGGAGACGGCCGCGCCATGCCTCCAGTCGTACCGCTCGTTCTTCTCGATGGCGTGCCCGAGGGTGTGGCCGTAGTTGAGGATCTCGCGCAGGCCCGACTCCTTGAGGTCGGCGGAGACCACCTCGGCCTTGACCCGGACGGCCCGCTCGATCAGCTCGGCGGTGTGGGCGCCGTCGGGGGTGCGGGCGGCGGCCGGGTCGCTCTCGATCAGGTCGAGGATGACCGGGTCGGCGATGAAGCCCGCCTTGATGATCTCCGCGAGGCCGCTGACGTAGTCGTTGACCGCGAGCGACTCCAGGGCGGCGAGGTCGCACAGCACGCCGGCCGGCGGATGGAACGCGCCGACGAGGTTCTTGCCCTCGGCGGTGTTGATGCCGGTCTTGCCGCCGACGGCGGCGTCGACCATGCCCAGCACGGTGGTCGGGACGGCGATCCAGCGCACGCCGCGCAGCCAGGTGGCGGCGACGAAGCCGGCCAGGTCGGTGGTGGCGCCGCCGCCGACGCCGACCACGACGTCCGTGCGGGTGAACCCGGACTGGCCGAGCGCCCGCCAGCAGTACGCGGCGACCTCGGCGGTCTTGGCCTCCTCCGCGTTCGGCACCTGGATGGCGACGGCCTCGTAGCCCTGCTCGGCCAGGTCGTCCCGGAGCGCCTCGCCGGTGGCGGAGAGCGCCTCCGGGTGGATCACGGCGACACGCGCCGCCTTGTCGCCGATCAGGCCGGGCAGCTCGCCGAGGAGCTGCCGGCCGATCAGGACCTCGTACGGCTCGGTACCCGCACTGCCCCCGACCGGGATGCGAACGGTGGCGTGGGCGGCGTGCTCGGTCATGCGGTCTTCAGCTCCAGTGCGTCCAGGACGGCGTCGGCAACGTCCTCGGGTGTGCGGTCCTCCGTGGTGACCACGGCGCGGGCGACCTCGGTGTACAGCGGGCGCCGGGCGTCCATCAGCTCCCGCCACTGCCGCCGCGGGTTGACGGCGAGCAGCGGCCGGGCGGCGTCGAGACCGACGCGCCTGACGGCCTCGGCGACGTCCATGTCGAGGAAGACCACGGGCAGCCCGGCCAGCAGGCGCCGGGTGTCCTCGCTGAGGATCGCGCCGCCGCCGAGCGCGAGCACACCGGGGTGCTCGGCCAGCGCGGCCCGCACCGCCCGGGCCTCCAGGGCCCGGAAGTGCTCCTCGCCGTCCTCCACGAAGATGTCCGAGATCGGCCGGCCCTCGGCCTCGACGATGTCGGCGTCGGTGTCCCGGCAGGTCACGCCGAGGCGTTCGGCCAGCAGTTCGCCGACGGTGGTCTTGCCCACGCCCATCGGCCCGACCAGCACGACGACCGGGGCGCTCACCGGATCGCCAGGTTGTCGAGGTAACCGCGCACATTGCGGCGGGTCTCGGTGACGCTGTCGCCGCCGAACTTCTCGGCCACCGCGTCGGCCAGCACCAGGGCGACCATCGCCTCGGCCACGATGCCCGCGGCCGGAACGGCGCAGACGTCGGAGCGCTGGTGGTGGGCCTGCGTGG
The DNA here is from genome assembly GCF_042714775.1 of Streptomyces sp. NPDC058691. NCBI lineage: Bacteria > Bacillati > Actinomycetota > Actinomycetes > Kitasatosporales > Streptomycetaceae > Streptomyces > Streptomyces sp. NPDC058691. The sequence continues at coordinate 230,954 of NZ_JBHXSO010000003.1, forward strand.
CCTCGCCGGTGGTCACGTCCACGGTGGCCAGGGCGCGCGGCACGGTGGCGATGGGCTTCATCGCGGCGCGCACACGCAGCAGCTCACCGGTGGACAGGCCGCCCTCGGTGCCGCCGGAACGGCCGGAGGAGCGGCGGATGCCGTCGGCGGTGGCCAGGATCTCGTCGTGCGCCTTGGAGCCGGGCACGCGGGCGAGTTCGAAGCCGTCGCCGACCTCGACGCCCTTGATGGCCTGGATGCCCATGAGGGCGGCGGCGAGCCGGGCGTCGAGGCGGCGGTCCCAGTGGACGTGGCTGCCGAGACCGACCGGCACGCCGTACGCCAGCACCTCGACGACGCCGCCGAGCGTGTCACCGTCCTTGTGGGCCTGGTCGATCTCCGCGACCATCCGCTTGCTCGCGTCGGCGTCGAGGCAGCGCACGGGGTCGGCGTCGAGCTTCTCGACATCGGCCGGGGTGGGCAGGACGCCGTACGGAGCCTTGGCCGAGGCGAGCTCCACGACATGGGAGACGATCTCGATGCCGGCCGTCTCCTTGAGGTAGGAGCGGGCCACGGCGCCCAGCGCGACACGGGCCGCGGTCTCGCGGGCGGAGGCGCGCTCCAGGATCGGCCGGGCCTCGTCGAAGCCGTACTTCTGCATGCCGGCGAGGTCGGCGTGGCCGGGGCGCGGGCGGGTCAGCGGGGCGTTGCGGGCCAGTCCGGCGAGGATCTCCGGGTCGACCGGGTCGGCCGACATGACCTCCTCCCACTTGGGCCACTCGGTGTTCCCGACCATGACCGCGACCGGCGAGCCCATGGTCAGCCCGTGGCGCACGCCGCCGAGGAAGGTGACCTGGTCCTGCTCGAACTTCATACGGGCACCACGGCCATAGCCCAGCCGCCGCCGCGCGAGGTGGTCGGCCACCATGGCGGTGGTGATCGGCACACCGGAGGGCAGGCCCTCCAGCGTGGCGACGAGTGCGGGGCCGTGCGACTCCCCCGCGGTCAGCCAGCGCAACGTGCTCAAGGGTGCTCGCTCCTTCTCCAAGGGCCGGCCCGCACAGGGCGGGCCGGACCGGCCGTGCCTGCCTCGATCCTTTCACGTATCCGCGCGAGGGCGGAGCACCGTCCGCCGGGCGGACGCCGGGTGCGGAGGGTGCCGGAGGGTCCGGAGCCTCAGGAGCGGTGCAGCGCCGCCTCGCCCGCGGCGCGCATCGCCGCCAGGGGGGCGGGCCGGCGGCCGGTCATCAGCTCCACCTGGAGCACCGCCTGGTGCACCAGCAGGTCGAGCCCGCCGACGAGCGCTCCCCCACGGGCGGACCATGCGGCGGCCAGTGCCGTCGGCCAGGGGTCGTACAGCACGTCGAACAGCGTGCCCGGGACCGGCGGCACGGCCGCGGCGAGCGCGTCCGTGGTGCCGGCCGGGGTCGTGGAGACCACCAGGGGCGCGTCGAAAGCGCGGTGCGCGTCCTCCCATGCCGCCGTACGCACGGAAACGCCCAGCCGCTCGCCCCACTGCCGCATCTCGGCCGCGCGGGCGGTGCTGCGCACGTATGTGGTGACCTCGCCGTCGCAGATCTGCGCCAGCGCGGCCAGGGCGGAGGACGCGGTCGCGCCCGCACCGAGGACGGCGGCCGCCGGCACACGCCCCACCCCGCGCTCGCGCAGGGCCGCCACCATGCCGGGGATGTCGGTGTTGTCGCCGGTGCGGCGGCCGTCCTCGCCGAACACCAGCGTGTTGACGGCCTCCACCGACGCCGCCGTGTCGCTGATCCCGTCGAGCAGCGGGATCACCGCGCGCTTCAGCGGCATCGTCAGCGACAGACCGGCCCAGCGCCCGCCGCCCTGCTCCAGCCCCTCAAGGAAACCGGGCAGGGCCTCCTCACCGACCTCGAACCGCTCGTACGTCCAGTCGTCCAGCCCCAGCTCCGCGTAGGCGGCGCGGTGCAGCACGGGCGACAAGGAGTGGGCGATGGGCGATCCGAGCACCGCCGCCCGCCTGCCGTCGGTCATCAGCCGCCGTGCTCCCGCTGGTACTTGTTGAAGTCCTGCACGTTCTTGTCGTGCTCGGCCGCGCTGTTGGTGAAGCGCGTGTCACCGGGTTTGACCGTCACGAAGTACAGCCAGTTGCCCTTCGTCGGATGCAGCGCCGCCTCGATCGCCTGGTGCCCGGGGTTGCCGATCGGCCCCGGCGGCAGGCCCTTGTGGTTGTACGTGTTGTACGGCGACGGGTCCTTGGTGTCGGCCGTGGAGGTGTTGAGCGTGCTGCGGCCCTTGGCGTAGTTGATCGTCGAGTCGAAGCCCAGGAACATGTCCTGGTCGAGGCGGTTGTAGATGACCCGCGAGACCTTGCCGAACTCGTCGTCCTCCTTCGCCTCGGCCTGCACCAGGCTGGCGATGGTGATGACCTCGTGCGGCGTCATGCCGACCTTCTTCGCCTGCGCCTGCAGGTCGTCCTTCTCGTACTCCGCGGTCGCCTGCTTGACCATCTGCTTCAGCAGGTCCGCGGGCTTGGTGTCCTTGCCGATGCTGTAGCGGGAAGGGAAGAGGAATCCTTCCAGCGGATCCTTTATGTCGGCTCCGTCGTCCGCCCAGGAGGGCATGCCGAGCTTGTCGGGCTGGGACGAGGCGATCTTCTTGGTGGTGCCCTCCGACAGTCCCAGCTTGGCGTCGATGACCGAGTAGATCTGCGCGTCCCGCAGGCCCTCGGCGATGATCAGGACGTTCTGGGAACTGGGGTCGAGCATCATCTTGACGGCGTTGGCGGCGGACATCTCCTTGTGGAGGACGTACACGCCGGCCTGGATGAGCTTGCCCTTGGGGTTCTGGGTCGTGGCCGTGGTGAAGGCGTCGACGCTCTTGACCACGCCGGCCTTCTTGAGGGCGTTGCCGATCTCGATGCCGCTGGCGCCCTGCGGGATCTCGACCTGCACCTCTCCGGTGCCCTGGCCCGCGAAGTCGGGGGCCGGGCCGAAGTGCGTCTGGTAGTACGAGTAGCCGAAGTACGTCACGCCGGCCAGGCCGCCGCCGAGCACGACGAGCACGACGAGGCAGGCCATGCCGCTGCGGCGCTTCTTGCCGCCCTTGCCGGACTTGCCGCCGCGCCGGTCGCCGCGGCCGGAGGCGTGGTCGTCGTCGTCCTCGTCGTCGTCACCGCCGCCGGAGAAGAAGGCGTGGTCGTCGGCCGCCTCGGTCTCGTCGTCCCACTCGGGGCGGGACGGCTCCGGCTGGCGGCGCTGCGGTTGCGGGCGCTGGGGCTGCGGCTGCGGCCGCTGCGGGACCTGCTGCGGGGGCGCCTGCTCGTACCCCTGCGGGGCCTGCTGCTGCTCCTGGTACCGCTGGTCCGGCGGCTGCGGGGGCGGGTAGCCGTTCTGGCCGTAGTAGTCGGGCTGCGGCTGGCCGCCGTAGGGGTCGCCGCCGTAACCCGCCGGGGTGCCCCACGAGTCGTACTGCTGCTGCTGGGCGTCGTACGGGTACCGCGGCTGCTGACCGGTACCGCCATAGGGGTCCCAGCCACCCTGCTGCTGGTACGGCGCCTGCTGGGCCTGCGGGTGCTGTTGCTGCGGGTGTTGGGCTTGTGGGTGCTGGGCCTGCGGGTGCTGTTGCTGGGGGTACTGCTGTTGCTGCTGGGAATGCTGCTGCGGGTACTGCTGTTGCTGCTGCTGTTGCTGGGCGTACTGCTGCTGCTGAGGGTGCTGCGGCTGCTGCTGTTGTCCCCACTGGTCACCGAAGAGAGGGTCTTCGGGGTGCCATGCTTCGGAGCCTGAGCTCCGGCCATAGTCAGTCATCGATCCCCTACGGTTCGGTTCGCGAGGCGGCAACAGGCCGGCGCTTGTGACGCGGCCCAGGTCGGCCCACCCTGGGCACCTCGGCTCCGCCATGGAGCCGCTGTGTCGCGCGGAACGTTACCGTACCGCGATCAGATAAAAGGTTCGACGCTCTCCCCCGGAGCCTTCCCGGACACCCGTTCGGTCTCCAGCGCACTCTGCAGGATAACGACCGCGGCCGCCTGGTCGACGACGGAACGACCCTTCTTCGCCGTCACGCCCGAGGCGCGCAGCCCCTGGGTGGCGGTCACCGTGGTCATCCGCTCGTCCACCAGTCGCACCGGGACCGGCGAGATGATCTTAGCCATGTCCACGGCGAAGCCGCGTGCCTTTGCCGCGGCCGGCCCCTCCCGCCCGCTGAGCGAGCGGGGCAGGCCGACCAGCACCTCGATCGGCTCGTACTCCTCGACGATCTGCGCGATGCGCCGGCGCGCGGCCGGGACGTCCCGGCCGGGCACCGTTTCGACCGGTGTGGCGAGGACCCCGTCGGGGTCGCACGAGGCGACCCCGATGCGGGCGTCCCCGACGTCGATCGCGATCCTGCGACCCCTGCGCATGAGCGACATCAGGCCGTCTCGGCGACCAGACGCTGCACGGCGGCGACGGCGTCGCCGACGGCGTCGGCGTTCTGCCCGCCGCCCTGGGCGACGTCCGGCTTGCCGCCACCGCCGCCACCGAGGGTCTTGGCGGCGGTGCGAACGAGGTCGCCGGCCTTCAGGCCGCGCTCGCGGGCGGCCTCGTTCGTGGCGATCACCGTCAGGGGGCGGTCATTGGCCACGGTGAACAGCGCCACGACGGCCGGGCGGCCGCCGGTGATCCGCTGGCGGACGTCGAGGACGAGCTTGCGCAGGTCGTCGGCGCTCGTACCGTCCGGGACCTGGCCGGTCACCAGGGCGACGCCCTTGACGTCCTGGGCGGACTCGGCGAGCCCGGCGGCGGCCTGCAGGACCTTCTCGGCGCGGAAGCGCTCGATCTCCTTCTCGGCGTCCTTGAGCTTGGCGAGCATGCCGGAGATCTTCTCCGGGAGCTCCTCCGGGCGGCCCTTGACCAATTGCTGGAGCTGGGCGACGACCGTGTGCTCGCGGGCCAGGAAGTTGTACGCGTCCACGCCCACCAGGGCCTCGACACGGCGCACACCGGAACCGATCGAGGACTCGCCGAGCAGCTTCACCAGGCCCAGCTGGGCGGTGTTGTGGACGTGCGTGCCGCCGCACAGCTCCTTGGAGTAGTCGCCGATGGTCACGACGCGCACGCGCTCGCCGTACTTCTCGCCGAACTCGGCGATGGCGCCCGCCTTCTTGGCGTCGTCGATGCTCATGATCTCGGCGGTGACGTCGAGTTCGCGGGAGAGCACGGCGTTGATCTTCTGCTCGACGTCCGTCAGCACGCTGCCCGGCACGGCGGCCGGCGAGCCGAAGTCGAAGCGGAAGCGGCCCGGGGAGTTCTCCGAACCGGCCTGGGCGGCCGTGGGGCCGAGAGCGTCGCGCAGCGCCTGGTGCGTGAGGTGCGTGGCGCTGTGGGCGCGGGCGATGGCGCGGCGGCGGCCCAGGTCGATCCTGGCCAGCACGCCGGCCCCGACGGTGACCTCGCCGACCTGCACGGTGCCCTTGTGCGCGGTGACGCCCGGCACGGGCTGCTGCACGTCGCGGATCTCGATGACGGCGCCCGAGTCGGTGCGGAGGCGGCCGGTGTCGGCGAGCTGGCCGCCGCCCTCGGCGTAGAAGGGGGTGCGGTCGAGGATGACCTCGACATCGTCGCCCTCGTTGGCGGCGGGCGACGGCACACCGTCCACCAGCAGGCCGACGACGGTGGCCTCGCCCTCGTTGTCGGTGTAGCCCGTGAACACGGTGGTGCCGGCGGAGTCGGCGACGGAACGGTAGGCCGACAGGTCGGCATGGCCGCTCTTCTTCACCAGGGCGTCGGCCTTGGCGCGGTCCCGCTGCTCCTTCATCAGGCGGCGGAAGCCCTCCTCGTCCACCGACAGGCCCTGCTCGGAGGCCATTTCGAGGGTGAGGTCGATCGGGAAGCCCCAAGTGTCGTGGAGCAGGAACGCCTTGTCGCCGGGCAGCACGGCGGAGCCGGCGGCCTTGGTCTCGGTGACGGCCGTGTCGAGGATGTTGGTGCCGGCCTTCAGCGTCTTGAGGAAGGCGTTCTCCTCTGCGACGGCGACCGTCTCGATGCGCTTGCGGTCCTCAGACAGCTCCGGATATTGCTGCGCCATCGTCTTGATGACGGCGTCGACCAGGTCGAGGACGACCGGGTCGGTGGCGCCCAGCAGGCGCATGTTGCGGATGGCGCGGCGCATGATGCGGCGCAGCACATAGCCGCGGCCCTCGTTGCCGGGGGTCACGCCGTCGCCGATGAGCATGACGGACGTGCGCATGTGGTCGGCGACCACGCGCAGCGAGACGTCGGACTCGTGGGCGGCACCATAGGCGACGCCGGTGAGCTCGGTGGCCTTGTCGATGACGACGCGCAGGGTGTCGGTCTCGTACATGTTCTGCACGTCCTGCAGGATCATGGCGAGACGCTCGAGGCCGAGGCCGGTGTCGATGTTCTTGGCGGGCAGGTCGCCGAGGATCGGGAACTCCTCCTTGCCGGTGCCCTCCCCGCGCTCGTACTGCATGAAGACCAGGTTCCAGATCTCCACGTACCGCTCGTCGTTGACGGCCGGCCCGCCCTCGGCGCCGAACTCGGGACCGCGGTCGTAGTTGATCTCGGAGCAGGGACCGCAGGGGCCCGGGACGCCCATGGACCAGAAGTTGTCCTTCATGCCCAGGCGCTGGATGCGCTCGGCGGGCACGCCCACGACGTCGCGCCAGATCTGCTCGGCCTCGTCGTCGTCCTTGTAGACGGTGATCCACAGCCGCTCGGGGTCGAGACCGTAACCGCCGTCCGCCACGGAGCTGGTGAGCAGCTCCCAGGCGAGCTTGATGGCGCCTTCCTTGAAGTAGTCGCCGAACGAGAAGTTGCCGCACATCTGGAAGAACGTGCCGTGCCGCGTGGTCTTGCCGACCTCTTCGATGTCGGGCGTGCGGACGCACTTCTGCACGCTGGTCGCGCGCGGGAAGGGCGGCTTGACCTCACCCAGGAAGTAGGGCTTGAACGGGACCATGCCCGCGGGCACCAGAAGAAGGGTCGGGTCGTCGGCGATGAGCGACGCCGACGGCACGACGGTGTGCCCGCGCTCCTCGAAGAAGCGCAGCCAGCGGCGGCGGATTTCTGCCGACTCCATCAGTGATCGTCCTTCCGGTGGTGGTACGTGATCGCCGGCCGCTGGGCCAGCATGTCGAGTTCGGAGGCCGTGCGGCCCAGTTGATCGTTGAGCTGGTCCTCGCGCTCGGCCATGCCGGCGCGGACGTCCTGCGCGAAGGTCCGCAGCCGGCCCCCGGCCTCCAGGGCCTTGTCGGCCGCCTTCGCGGCGAGGCTCTCGGGGGTCAGGCTGCGAATCGTGCGGTGGACCTTGGTGGTGGCCCACACTCCGGCGGCGGCACCGGCGGTGAACCAGAAGGCACGGCGGAACATGGCAGGTCAGCCCCTCGACTTACGGCTGCGGGCGGACGGGAGCGTCCGGCCGAGGACCACGGTGCGCTTCTTGGCGGCGCCCTTGGTCTGGAGATTGACCGCGCGCCGCACGCCGTAGCCGAAGGCCGCGACCTTCACCAGGGGGCCACCGAACGTGGAGGCGACGGTCGTGGAGAGCGCGGAGGCGTTGGCGGTCACCTCGGCGACGTCGGAGGTGATGGTGTCCACGCGGGCCAGCTGCGCGTGCGCGGAGCGCACCGCCTGGGAGGCCTCGCCGAGCAGCGGCACGGCCCGGTCGGTCACCTCCGCGACCAGCCGGGTGGCCTGCCGGAGCGCCTGGGCGAGCCGCACCAGCGCCACGGCGAGGAACGACACGAGGATCGCCCAGAAGACCGCCACGATGAGGCCGGCCACCTCTCCACCGGACACGTTGCTGCTCCCTCGGATCGCCACGCCAACCAGGTAACGACCTTATCGTGACGGGCCCCGCACTCCGTACCGCATTGCCCCCCGGCGGCGCCGCTCCGACTGTACGTTCCGCTTATTTGACGATACCCTCCGTGACCCATGCGCCATGAGAGGACGCCCGGCAACCTGCCGGACGAGCTGAACCACTTCGTCGGCCGGCGGCGAGAGCTCGGCGAGGTCAACCGCCTGCTGGGCAAGGCCCGGCTGGTGACGCTGACGGGGGTCGGGGGGGTCGGCAAGACCCGTCTCGCGCTGCGCGCGGCGGCGTCGGCAGGGTCGGCAGGGTCGGCGGAGAGCTTCGGCGACGGCGCGTGGCTGGCGGAGCTCGGCGCGGTCCGCGATCCGGGACTGGTGGACCACGCGGTCGCCGCCGCCCTCGACCTGACCGACCACACGACGCGCGGCCCACGGGCCGCGCTCGTCGGTTTTCTGGCCGGCCGCGAGCTGCTGCTCGTCCTGGACTGCTGCGAGGGCCAGGTGGAGGCCGCGGCCGACCTCGCCGAGACGCTGCTGCGGCAGGCACCGGGCCTGCGGGTCCTGGCCACGAGCCGGCAGCCGCTCGGGGTGCCTGGCGAGCATGTGCTGTCCCTGGAACCGCTGGCCGATCCGCAGGAGGCGGTGGAGCTGTTCGAGGAACGGGCGGCCGCCGCGCAGCCGGGGTTCGCAGTGGACGCCGGCAACCGCGCCGAGGTCGAGGAACTGTGCCGGCGGCTGGACGGCATCCCGCTCGCGCTGGAACTGGCGGCGGGCCGGATGCGGGCGCTGTCGGTGCCGCAGATCACCGGACGGCTGGACGACCGGTTCCGGTTGCTGACCCGGCGCGGCTCCGGCGGCCCCGAGCGGCACCGCGCGCTGCGCACCGCGATCGGCTGGAGCCACGAGCTGTGCACCCCCCAGGAACGCCTGCTGTGGGCGCGGTTGTCGGTCTTCGCGGGCGACTTCGGCCTGGAGGCGGCGGAGTACGTGTGCGCTGGCGCGGAAGTGCCCGCCGAGGCCATGGTCGACCTGCTGGCGGACCTGGTGGACAAGTCGGTGGTGCTGCGCCGTGAGGCGGCGGGCGCGGTCCGCTACCTGCTGCTGGACACGGTGCGCGAGTACGGGCTCGGATGGCTGCGCGCGCTGGGCGAGGAGCGGCGGCTGCGGGGCCGGCACCGTGACTGGTACCTGGGCTTCGCCACCTGGGGCGAGATGGAGTGGTTCGGCGCCCGGCAGGCGGAGGTCTCTTCGAGCACCGAACGCGAACTGGCCAATCTGCGGGCCGCGCTGGAGTTCTCGCTGGAGGTCCCGGAGGAGTTCCGCACGGGTCAGTACCTCGCGGCGAGCCTGTGGTTCTTCTGGGTCGGCTGCGGCCGGCTCGCCGAGGGCCGCTACTGGCTGGAGCGGGCGCTGACGGCCGACCCCTCGCCGACCGGGCAGCGCGCCAAGGCGCTGTGGGTGTGCGGTTACGTCTCGATCCTGCAGGGGGACGGCACGGCGGCGCTCGGGATGCTCCACGAGTGCCGCGCTCAGGCGCTGGAGACCGGGAACGCGGCCGCGGTCGCGTACGCGGTGCACCGGATGGGCTGCGGGGCGCTGCTCAGCGACGACCTCCCGCGGGCGAAGGCGCTGTTCGAGGAGGCGCTGGGCCACTACCGGACGCTGGGCGAGCTCAACAGCAACGTCATCATGGCCGAGGTCGAACTCGCCATGGCGGTGGCCTTCCTGGGCGACCTGGAGGGCGGGATCGAGCTGTGCGAGCGCATTCGGGAGACCTGCGAGGACCACGGGGAGCGCTGGGCGCTGGCGTACGCGCTGTACACGCGGGCGGTCATCGCCTGGTGGCAGGAGGACCCGGCACTCGCCGCGGAGCTCGCGGCGGAGTCCGTCCGCATCAACCACGCCTTCCGCGACCTGGTCGGCATCGTGCTGGGCATCGAACTGCTGGCGTTACTGACGGCCTCGCACGACGCCCAGGAGGCGGCGGTCCTCCAAGGGGCCGCGGGCGGCATCTGGGACGCGGTGGGCCTGCCGGTCTTCGGTTCACGCTACTTCGGCATCCCGCACAGCCGCTGCGAGGAGCTCAGCCGCGCGGAGCTGGGCCGGGCGGGCTACGAACGGGCCTTCGCGGAGGGCGGCACCCTGGATCTGGACTCCGCCGTGGCCCGCGCTCTCGACGGGCGCCCGCCGGCGCTCGCGGGCAACCACCGACGCCCCCGGGGCCCGGCCCCGGTGGGGGATGCCGCCACGCCGGGCTCCCGGCCGGCCGGCGAGTGCCGTCGGAACGCGGCGCACCCGCGCTCCGCGCCGGACTGACGCAGTTCCGGCGGGCGGGGTGTCCGCCGGGAACGGCGAAGGCCCGCCGCGCACGGCCCCGAGGGGTCGTGGGCGGCGGGCCTTCGCAGGCCGTGCCGAGGGCGTGCGTCAGCGCGCGTAGTACTCGACGACGAGCTGCTCGTCGCAGATCACGGGGACCTCACGACGGTTCGGCAGACGGTCGAGGCGGAACGCCAGCGCCTGCAGGTTGACCTGCAGGTACTTCGGGGTCTCGCCCTCGCCGGCCCAGCCGCCCTCGCGGGCGACCGCGAACGGGGTCTTGGCGCGGGAGCGCTCGCGGACCATGACGACGTCGTCCGGGGTCACGCGGAAGGACGGCTTGTCGACCTTGTGGCCGTTGACCTCGATGTGGCCGTGGACGACCATCTGGCGGGCCTGGTAGATGGTGCGGGCCAGGCCGCTGCGCAGGACGAGGGCGTCCAGGCGGCGCTCGAGCTCGATGATCAGGGCCTCACCGGTCTTGCCGCTCACCTTGCGGGCGCGGTCGTAGGCGCGGGCCATCTGGCGCTCGGAGATGTCGTACTGCGCACGCAGGCGCTGCTTCTCCAGCAGTCGGACCTTGTAGTCACTGTTCTGCTTGCGGCCACGGCCGTGCTCGCCCGGCGGGTAGGGACGGGCCTCGAAGTACTTGACGGCCTTCGGCGTCAGGGCGATGCCGAGCGCACGCGACTTCTTGACCTTGGGACGCGACTGGTTCACGTTTCCCGGACCTCCATGTAAGTTAGGTTAGCCTTACCTTAGCGAAGGAGATCGTATGTCTCGCCCTGGGAACACCACGCGCATCACAGACAGTGCCAACGCCACACAGGGCGCCGTCGACGCCTCATCAGGCGCCGACTTGACGGAGGTCCGATCAGCTCATGGTCAGCCGCGTCCCAGCGGGCATGAAATCGTCCGGTTGCCGTCAGCAGCCGAACGCACACGAACTCTCGTACAGGGTACCGCCTCCGCGGTACTGGTCGTTCCAGGTGTTCCCGTGGACCGCCCGGAGTCGATGATCCCGCTGGAACGCCTCGTGGGAACCGACGGTGACCTGTTCCTGCTGTTCTCCGCGGATTCACCGGCGGTCCGGGCCGCCACCCACGCCGAGGCCGACGAGCTGACCGCTGTGCTGGAGATCACCGACGTGGCTCCCGTAGCGGTGCGCGGACGCATCCGCGGGCGGGCCTGGATCACGGGGTGGCTCACGGTTGCCCGCGAGCTGCCGGCCCCCGCCGGGCGGGTCCGGCTGCGCCTGGAGGTCGGCGGGGCGTCGCTGGACGACCTGTGGGGCGCGGGACAGGTCGAGCCCGACGACTTCGCCGCGGCCGAGGCCGACCCCCTGATCGCCCACGAGGCGGAACTGCTGCAGCACCTGGCCGCCGGGCACGCCGACCAGGTGGCCTGGCTGTGCGCCCTCGCCGGCGACGCGGGCGGGATCCACCGGGCGCCCACCCAGGCGGTGCCGCTGGCGCTCGACCGCTTCGGGCTGCGCGTGCGCTTCACCGGCGCGGAGAACACCTTCGACGCCCGCTTCGAGTTCCCCGAGCCGGTGCGCGGGCACCAGGAACTGCACCGGGCGATGCACGCGCTCTTCGACGCCGCCGAGGAGGCCGCCGCCAAGCGGCGGGCCCGCTGACCGGCCACCGCCCCGTCCACCCCGCTACTCCCCCGCGAGCCGTTCCCGGACCCGGTCCAGGACGTCGGCGTAGCGCGCCTCCGCGCCGTGGCGCGTGGGCTCGTAGTAGTGCGTGCCGTGGATCTCGTCCGGGGCGTACTGCTGGGCGGCGATGCCGCCGGGCAGGTCGTGCGGATAGAGGTAGCCCTTGCCGTGGCCGAGCTTGGCGGCGCCCTTGTAGTGGCTGTCGCGCAGATGCGCGGGGATCGGCCCGGTCTTGCCCGCCCGGACGTCCGTCAGCGCCGCGCCTATGGCCGTGGTCGCGGAGTTCGACTTGGGCGCGAGGGCCAGCGCGATGGTGGCGTGGCTGAGGGTCAGCGCCGCCTCGGGGAAGCCGATCATCGCCACCGCCTGGGCGGCGGCGACCGCCGTCTGCAGCGCGGTCGGGTCGGCGAGGCCGATGTCCTCGCTCGCCGAGATCATCAGCCGGCGCGCGATGAACCGCGGGTCCTCCCCCGCCTCGATCATGCGGGCCAGATAGTGCAGCGCGGCGTCCACGTCGGAGCCTCGGATGGACTTGATCAGGGCACTGGCCACGTCGTAGTGCTGGTCGCCGTCGCGGTCGTACCGCACCGCGGCGCGGTCGACGGACTCCTCCAGCGTGGCCAGCGAGATCTCCCGTTCGCCCTTGGCGAGGGCCGCGCCCGCGCCGGCCTCCAGCGCGGTCAGCGCCCTGCGCGCGTCGCCGCCCGCGATGCGCAACAGGTGACCCTCGGCCTCCTCGGACAGGGTGACCGCGCCCTTCAGGCCGCGCTCGTCCTCCAGGGCCCGCCGTACCAGGCCGCGCAGGTCGTCGTCGGTGAGGGACTCCAGGGTGAGCAGCAGCGACCGCGACAGCAGCGGGGAGATGATCGAGAAGTACGGGTTCTCCGTGGTCGCCGCGATCAGCGTGACCCAGCGGTTCTCGACGGCGGGCAGCAGGGAGTCCTGCTGCGCCTTGCTGAAGCGGTGGATCTCGTCGAGGAAGAGGACGGTGTCCCGGCCGTAGCCGCCGGACTCGCGCTTGGCGCTCTCGATGACCGCGCGGACCTCCTTGACGCCCGCGGTGATCGCCGAGAGCTCGACGAAGCGCTTGTTGGTGGCGTGGCTGACGACGTACGCGAGCGTCGTCTTGCCGATGCCGGGCGGCCCCCACAGGATCACCGAGGACGGCCCGGCCGGGCCGCCGCCGCCCTCGCCGACCAGCCGGCGCAGCGGTGAGCCGGGGCGGAGCAGATGCCCCTGCCCTACGACCTCGTCCAGGGTGCGCGGACGCATCCGTACCGCGAGGGGACTGCCTCCCGGCTCCCTCGACTGACGTTCCTCTGCGGCGGCGGTGAACAGGTCGGGCTCCACGGCAAGGAAGCCTATGTCACCGCACTGACAGCCCGGTCAGATCAGGGTGCTCCAGTACGACCACCAGCGGGTCAGGATCAGCAGGATGATCACGCCGTACCAGAGCACGGGGACGACCCAGTGGAACTCCAGCACGATGTTGCGCAGCGCCGCCGGCGCCGGGATGATCTCGTGCTTCAGATTGTGCACGAGGGTGTACCAGAACAGCGCGATCGTGACGACCCAGGCCAGCGAGCACCACAGGCACAGCGAGCCGATGTTGTAGAGCGACTGGTACTGCAGCCACGTGACGAAGCCGACACCGAAGAGCGTGCCGGCCTGCAGTCCGAGCCAGAACCAGCGCCGGTAGCGGGCCCCGGCGAGGATGCCCATGCCGATGCCGATGACCACCGGGTAGGCGACCATGCCGATCATCGGGTTGGGGAAGCCGAAGACGTGCGACTGGTCGCTCTTCATGATGTTGCCGCAGGAGATGATCGGGTTCAGGCTGCAGCCGGGGACGAAGTTCGGGTCCTCCAGCAGCTTGAACTTGTCGATCGTGATGACCCACGAGGCCAGCAGGCCCAGGGCACCGCAGACCACGAGCAGCCAGGTGAACGCCCTGCCTGCGCCGATGCGGTCATGGGCGGGCTCCTCCAGGTGCCCGCCGTCGGTGCGGGTCGTGTCAACCGCCGAAGTCACCATGTCGCCGTTCCGTAGGTCGGGTGTGTGCCGCACTGCCCAACGCGCGTCATGCGCGGGAAGTGCCGGGTTCCATGGTGCCGTGTCCCCCGTACGAGGGACAACGAGACAAAGTGAACGCCGTATTGACGAGCGCCACGTGGGTGAACGCCTGCGGAGTGTTACCGAGGTGCCGGGCGGCGAGCGGGTCCCACTCCTCCGGGAGCAGCCCGAGGTCGTTGGCGCTGGCCAGGACGCGCGCGAACAGTGCCCGGGCCTCGTCCTCGCGGCCGAGCGCGGCCAGGGCGTCGGCGAGCCAGAAGGAGCACGCGAGGAAGGCCCCCTCCGCTCCCGGGACGCCGTCGGGGCAGGTGTAGCGGCGGACGAAGCCGTGCAGGTCCAGCTCGTCGCGCACGGCCTCGACGGTGCGGGCCACCCGTGGGTCGTCGGGCGGCAGGAAGCCGGTCTTGACGATGAACAGCGTCGCCGCGTCGAGGGCCCGGCCGCCGTAGTGCTGGACGAAGACCCCGCGCCGCGCGTCGTAGCCGTTCGCGCAGACGTCGGCGTGGATGGCGTCGCGCAGCGCCCGCCAGCGCTCCACGGGCGCGGGCAGCCCGGTGGCCTCGGCCATGCGCACGGCCCGGTCGGCGGCGACCCAGGACATCACCTTGGAGTGGACGAAGTGCCGGCGACCGCCGCGCACCTCCCACAACCCCTCGTCCGGCTCGTGCCAGTGGCCCTCCAGGTGCGTCAGCAGCCTGCGCAGGAAGGCCCACACCTGGCGCTCCATGGGGATGCCGGCCCGCAACGCCAGGTGCAGGGTGTCGACCACCTCGCCGTACACGTCGAGCTGGAACTGCCCGACCGCCGCATTGCCGAGCCTGACCGGGCCGGAACCCTCGTAGCCGGGGAACCAGTCGGCGTGGGTCTCCGGCAGGTGGCGCTCCCCCGCCACGCCGTACAGGCTGCGCAGGTCGCCTGGATCGCCGGCGATCGCCCGCAGGAGCCACTGGCGCCAGGCCGCGGCCTCCTCGCGGAAGCCGCCGCGCAGCAGGGCGGACAGGGTCATGCTGGAGTCGCGCAGCCAGCAGAAGCGGTAGTCCCAGTTGCGCACACCGCCGATGCGCTCGGGCAGCGAGGTGGTGGGGGCGGCGACGATGCCCCCGGTGGGCTGGTAGGCCAGCGCCTTGAGGGTGATCAGCGAGCGCAGCACGGCGTCGGCGTGGTCGCCCTCGTAGCGGAATCCCGCGACCCAGTCCTGCCAGCGCTCGGCGGTGCTGCGCAGCGCGGCCTCCGGGTCGGTGCGGTGCGAGGTGCTCAGGTGCGAGGGCTGCCAGGTGAGCACGAAGGGCACGCGCCGCCCGGCCTCCACGGTGACGTCGGAGCGCGTGCAGCCGTCGGAGCCGTAGGTGTGTACACCCGGGCTCACCCGCAGCCAGGCGGAGTCGGGGCCGGCGACGGCGACACGGTGGTGGCCGGTGCGCCGCACCCAGGGCGCGGTGCGGCCGTAGTTGAAGCGCAGTCGCAGCTCGCTGCGCATGTCCACGGTGCCGCTGAGCCCCTCGACGATTCGGATGAGGTGGGGAGCGCGCCCGCGCTGAGGCATGAAGTCGATCACCTTGGCGGTGCCGCCGGGGGTGCGCCAGAACGTCTCCAGTACCAGCGTCCCGGCACGGTACGCGCGGCTCTCGCACTGGCCGCCCTCCACGGGGGCCAGCCGCCAGCTGCCGTGGCGGTCGTCGCCCAGGAGGGCGGCGAAGCAGCTCGGGGAGTCGAATCGGGGCAGGCACAGCCAGTCGACGGAACCGTCCCGGCCGACGAGCGCGGCCGTCTGGAGGTCGCCGATCAAGCCGTAGTCCTCGATGAGCCCACTCATGACGAACCCGGTGCACCGATCACTGCGAGAATGCGTACATATTAGACATTAGGGCTTTTAGGCTGATCCAGTGAGCCGGGCTTCCACCGGTTCGGGAGAGGTGCGCGATGCAGCGTCCTGAATGGGTACCGGCCGGGACCGATGTGGAGACCCCCAACGCGGCCCGCGTCTACGACTACTACCTGGGCGGGTCGCACAATTTCGCGGCCGACCGCGAGATGGCGCGCGAGGCATTGGCGCTCTGGCCCGATCTCCCGGAGATCATGCGCGCCAACCGCGCCTTCCTGCGCCGCTCGGTGCAGTACGTCGCCACCCAGGGTGTGAGCCGCTTCATCGACATCGGATCCGGCATCCCGACCTACGGCGCCGTGCACGAGGTGGCGCGCCCGGTCCGGCCCGACACGCGTGTGGTGTACGTCGACGACGACCCGATCGCCGTGGCGCACAGCCGGCTGATGCTGAAGGACGACCCGCGGTGCGCGATGGTGGCCGCCGACATGACCGACCCCGTCGACCTGCTGTCCCGGCCCGAGATCGAGGAGCTGCTGCGACCGGGGGAACCGGTCGCCGTGCTGCTGGTCGCCGTCCTGCACTTCGTCCCGGACACCGCCGCACCGGCCAAGATCGTGGCCACGCTGCGGGACGCCATGCCTCCCGGCAGCTACCTCGTGCTCTCGCACGCCTCGCAGGACTCCCGGCCCGAGAAGGCCGGGCCCCTGGAGGCCCTGTACGCGCGGACCGCGACCCCGCTGACGATGCGCACCCGGGAGCAGGTGGCGACCTTCTTCGAGGGTTACGAGCTCGTGGAGCCCGGCATCGTGTGGCTGACCGAGTGGCACCCGGACGACCCGGAGTCCGTCGGCCCGCACCCGGAGCGGCTGTCGGGCCTGACCGGGGTGGGGATACGGCCGTGACGGAGCCGCTGACCCCCGTGGGCACCCGCGGCTTCACCGAGGGCTGGTACCGGCTGCTCCGCTCCGTCCAGGGGCCGGCCCTGCCGCCGCCGACGCTGGCCCAGGTGGCCGGCCGTACGGCGGAACTGCTGCGCCGTGCGCTGGCGGGGACCGCCGCGGACACCCCGCTGGCCGCGGAGGCCGCGGTCCTGCTGGTCGACGCCCACTTCACCGATCCCGAGATCCTCGCGCACGCCGTCGCGCTGCTGCACACGCAAAAGGCCGCCCCGGGCCGCGTGGCGGCCGTCTCCGGCGCGTTCGCCGCCGGCTGGGCGGCGGCCCTGCGCGAGCGGACGCTGCGCGAGCAGGAGGCCATCCAGCGCGCCGCGTTCGATGCCCGCGAGGAGGCCGAGCGGGCCTGGCGCGCCTCGGAGGCCCGGTTCCGCGCCCTGTTCGAGCACGCCGCCATCGGCATCGGCATGGCCGATGTGAACGGGACGATCCTGCAGGTCAACCGGGCCTTGCGGGAGCTGTTCGGGGCCCGGTCGGAGGACCTGCGGGGCCGCCGGGTGACCGATCTGGTGCATCCGGAGGACGCGCCGGGGGTGTGGGAGGCGTACGAGGACCTGGTGCGGGGGCGGCGGGACCGGTTCGCGTGCGACAAGCCGTACTACCGGCGCGACGGCGAGGTGGTCTGGACGCACCTGACGGTCTCGCTGATCCGCGGCGAGAACGGCGAGCCGCGCTACCAGGTGGCGATGGTGGAGGACATCACCGACCGGTACCGCCTGCAGGAGCGGCTGCGTCACCAGGCGACCCACGACCCGCTCACCGGGCTGCCGAACCGGGCGGCCTTCTTCGAGCGGCTGGAGGCCCTGTTCGAGGATCCGCAGCCGGACGCCCGCTTCGGCCTGTGCTACGTCGACCTGGACGGCTTCAAGGTCGTCAACGACAGCCTGGGCCACGAGACCGGGGACCGGCTGCTGACGGCCGTGGCCGAGCGCCTGGACTCCGCGCTCACCCCGCTGGGGCACCTGGTGGCCCGGCTCGGCGGCGACGAGTTCGTGGTGCTGCTGGAGCACTGCCGGGGCGAGGAGGAGGCGGTGGCCGTCGCCAAGCTCGTCCTGAAGACCCTCGCCAGGCCGTTCCTGATAGCCGGTCACAAGCTGGCCATCGGCGCCAGCGTGGGCGTACTCGCGGGCACCGTGGCGGCGACCACACCGGGCGCCGCGGTGCGGGCGGCCGACCTGACGCTGTATCGCTCGAAGGAGTCCGGGCGGGGCCGGTGGACGCTGTTCGACCCGACGCAGAACGCGCGCGCGGTGAGTCGCTACGCGATCTCCGTACGGCTGCCGGTGGCGCTGGACCGCGGTGAGTTCTTCGTGGACTACCAGCCGCTGTGCGCGCTCTCCGACGGGAGCCTGGCCGCGGTCGAGGCGCTGGTGCGCTGGCGCCACCCGCAGTTCGGGGTGCTGGGCCCGGACGAGTTCGTGGCGACGGCCGAGGAGACCGGCCTGATCATGCCGCTGGGACGGTGGATCCTGGAGCGGGCGATCGGTCAGGCCGCGGAGTGGGTGCGCCGGTTCGGGGACGCGGCACCGCAGATCAACGTCAATCTGGCGGTGCGTCAGGCGCGCAACCCGGGGCTGGTGAACGACATCACGCGCATCCTGGACAGCAGTGGTCTCGACCCCCGGTGGCTGCAGCTGGAGATCACCGAGAGTGCGGTCATCGGTCCCGAGGACGAGTCGCTGCGGGCGCTGCAGGCGCTCGCAGACGCGGGAGTGTCGCTGGCGGTGGACGACTTCGGCACCGGCTGGTCGAACCTGGCCTATCTGCGAAACCTCCCGGTGTCCGGGCTGAAGATCGCGGGCGCCTTCGTGTCGGACACCCACGAGGACGGGTCGGAGGAGCCGCTGGGCTGGCGGATCGTCGGCGGGCTGGTGTCGCTGGCGCATGCGCTGGGTCTGACCGTCACCGCGGAGGGCGTGGAGACCGCGCAGCACGCGCGGTGGCTGCGCTCGCTGGGCTGCGACTGGGGGCAGGGGTGGTACTTCGGCCGGCCCGTGACGCCGCAGGAGATCGCCCGCAGAATCACCGAAGGTCACGCTGCGCACCCGGCAGGCAAAGGCGAGGCAAAGTAAGAGCCAAAATCTTGACTCTGCGTAAGGACCGCGGCAAGGATGAAGGTCACACGGCAATTAGTCCGGATCGCCGCGGTTCGCCGTATTTCACGGCACCTGACCGTGGTTCACGAGGATTCCGGTGGTCCCGGTGATTGCCCCGCCCTGTGGTCGACGCTCCGGCGTCCTGGATCGAACGCACCGCCCACTTCCGTCATGGACCCCCCTCATGACACCAGACCCCGTCACCGGCACCTCCGCGCGGACCGCCCGCCTCGCGGGACTTCCCGCCGGAAGACCCGGGCCCAGCGAACGACGGTTCCCGGCACTCGCCAGGGCACCTGGCAAGGCACTTCCCCGACCGGGCGGACGCCCCGGCGCCAGCCGGGCACCGCTCGTGGCGGGGAAGCGATGAGCGGCGCCGACCGGCGCGCCCGCACGGCCTGCCCCTGCCCCGCCGCCCATGACTCGCTCTACACCCCTGTCCGCGTCGTCGAACCGGACCCGGCCGTCGCCGGCGAACTCCACTCGCCGCCCGGTACGGATCCGCTCGGTGCCGCCGGCACGGACAGACGCGTGTTGGCGTGGGTGCGGCTGCATGGACACCCGCTCGGGATGGTCGCTTCCCACGGTACGCCGGGCGATCCCGCCGGACCGTACCGAGCGTCGGCCGACGCCGCCCGTCGCGAACTTCCCCGGCCCGTACGGGGCTGAGCAGACGCGGTCCGGCCGGGCGCACCCGGCCGGACCGCGTCAGTGGACGGCTCAGGCCAGCCGCTCGCGCAGCGCGCCCACGATCCCGTCGACCGGCACCGCGGTCTGCTCGCCGCTCTCCAGGTCCTTCACCTGCACGACGCCCTCGGCGAGATCGCGCTCACCGGCGACGATCGCGAACCGGGCGCCGGAACGGTTGGCGGACTTCATGGCGTTCTTCAGGCCCTTGCCGCCGAAGGCGAAGTCGGTGGCGACACCTGCCCGGCGCAGCTCGGTGACCGCGCCGAACAGCACCCGGCGCGCCTCCTCGCCCATCGGCACCGCGAACACCTGCGTGGGCGCGGGCAGTTCGAGCTCGACGCCCTCGGCCTTGAGCGCGAGCACGGTGCGGTCCACGCCGAGCGCCCAGCCCACCGACGGCAGCGCCGGGCCGCCGATCATCTCCGACAGGCCGTCGTAGCGGCCGCCGCCGCCGACCGCGGACTGCGAGCCCAGGCCCCCGTGGACGAACTCGAAGGTGGTGCGCGTGTAGTAGTCCAGACCGCGCACCAGCTTGGGGTCGTCCTCGTACTCCACGCCCGCCGCCGTCAGCAGTTCGCGCACCTGCTCGTGGTAGGCCTTGCAGGCCTCGCACAGGTGGTCGCGCAGCAGCGGGGCGCCGACGAGCTGCTTCTGCACGCTGTCGCGCTTGTCGTCCAGCACGCGCAGCGGGTTGATCTCGATCCGCCGGCGGGTGTCCTCGTCGAGGTCGAGGCCGCGCAGGAAGTCCTGGAGCGCGGTCCGGTAGACCGGACGGCACTCCTTGTCGCCCAGCGAGTTGAGCAGCAGGCGGAAGTCGCGCAGCCCCAGCGAGCGGTACGCGTCCACGGCCAGGATGATCAACTCGGCGTCCAGCACCGGGTCCTCGGCGCCGATCGCCTCGGCGCCGACCTGGGAGAAGTGGCGGTAACGCCCGGCCTGCGGCTGCTCGTAGCGGTAGTACGAGCCGGAGTACCAGAGCTTGACCGGCAGGTTGCCGCCCCGGTGCAGATTGGCCTCCAGGGAAGCGCGCAGCACCGAGGCGGTGCCCTCGGGGCGCAGCGCCAGCTCGTCGCCGCCCTTGGTGGTGAGGGTGTACATCTCCTTGGTCACGATGTCGGTGGACTCGCCGACGCCGCGCGAGAACAGCTCCACCTGCTCGAAGCCGGGGGTCTCCACATAGCCGTAGCCGGCCCGCCGCAGCGGAGCGGCGATCGCCTCGCGTACCGCCAGGAACACGGCGGAATCGGGCGGCAGGAGGTCATAGGTGCCCTTGGGGGCCTGGAAGGTGCTCACAGGAAGTCTCTCGTCACATTCCTCGTCGCGGAGGTGCCGGGTGACCGGTCTCTCCGAGGCCGCGGGCCAACTCCGCAAGGTACGGATTGGTGGCGCGCTCACGGCCGATGGTCGTCTGGGGACCGTGACCGGACAGCACCACGGTCGAGTCGTCGAGCGGCAGGCACACGCGGGCCAGCGACGCGTACATCTCGTCCATGTCACCGCCGGGCAGGTCGGTGCGTCCGACGGAGCCGGCGAACAGCAGGTCGCCCGAGAAGAACACCGAGGGGATCTCGTCGGTCTCGGGGAGCCTGAAGGCCACCGACCCCTTGGTATGGCCGGGCGCGTGCGCCACGGTCAGCTCCATGCCCGCGAGCTCCAGGCTGCTGCCGTCGGAGAGCTCCCTCAGGTCGTCCGGCTCGCCGATGGTGAGTTCGCCGAGCAGCTGGGCGCCGATGGAGCGGCCGAGGGCCTTCTCCGGGTCGTCCAGCATGTAACGGTCGCGGGGGTGGATCCAGGCCGGGACGCCGTGCGCCCCGCAGACCGGAACGACCGAGGCCACGTGGTCGATGTGGCCGTGGGTGAGGATGACGGCGACGGGCTTGAGACGGTGTTTGGCGAGCGTGTCCTCGACGCCCTGGGCCGCTTCGTGGCCCGGGTCGATGATCACGCACTCCTCACCGGCGGCGGGGGCCACCACGTAGCAGTTGGTGCCCCAGGCCCCGGCGGGGAACCCGGCAATGAGCACGTTCGTCCTTCTGTCGGCTGTCGTTCGCGGCAGGTCGTGCCGCCCGAGGGCGACGTCAAGAGCCTACCGGCGCGAACGCGGCCATCGCGAACCAGTAACGTCGCTGGACTGTGGGCGTGGCGGACGCGAAGATCGGCCACGACGTACAACAGACGTACAGGCACATTCGACAGTTCGAGCAGAGGGCATCGGGAGACGGCTCAGTGGTCACCAAGGATCAGCGGCGGCGCCAGCTCGCCCGGGAGAAGTTCGAGCGGCAGCAGGAGCGCCGGGTCGGCGCACGCAACCGCGCACGGCAGCGCAACGCCGTGATCGCCGCCGTCGTGGCGGTCGTCCTGGCCGCCGGGGCCACGGCGTGGGCGGTCGGCGCCTTCAGCGGCGACTCCAAGCAGGACGAGGCGGCCGCCAAGGCCTCCCCCAGCGCGGCGGCCAGCGCCGCGCCCAGCAAGGTGCCCGACCCGTGCGCCAAGCCCGCCGCGGGCGCCCCCGGCACCGAGCAGTGGAAGAAGGAGCCCGCGGTCACCATCGACACGGCCAAGAAGTACACCTTCGACCTGCAGACCACCTGCGGCGACATCGCCCTGGACCTCGACGCGAAGAACGCGCCGCACACGGTGAACTCCTTCGCCTTCCTGGCCGGCAAGGGCTTCTTCGACCACACCAAGTGCCACCGGCTCACCACCTCCGGCATCTATGTGCTGCAGTGCGGCGACCCGACGGGCTCCGGCTCCGGCGGTCCCGGCTACACCATCCCGGACGAGAATCTGAAGGCGAAGTCGGTCTCCAAGGGCACGTATCCGGCGGGCACCGTCGCCATGGCGAACACCAGCCAGCCGCACACCGGCGGCAGCCAGTTCTTCCTCGTCTACCAGGACAGCCCGCTCCCGCCGTCCTACACGCCGTTCGGGACGATCACGGCCGACGGCATGAAGGTGCTCAAGAAGATCGCCGCCGCCGGTGACTCCACGGGCGCCGGCGACGGTGCCCCGAACGCGACCGTGGTGATCAACAAGGCGACCGTCACCGCGTCCTGAGGCGTGTCCCCGCACCCGCGCGGTGAATTCGCGGGTGCGGGATGCGGACAGCCGGGCCACCGGTCGCCTATGTTGGCGTTGTGTAGGGTGCCTGCGCCGACGGCTGCACCGCGCGAGCGGCAGCACGTCGGGACCGGCCAGGGCACGGCCCGGCCGGATGGAACTGTGGACGATGCCGTGTGCCGTGAAGCGGCCGGGCATCACGTGGAGGAGGCGCTGTGAGCAGCGACCCGTGGGGCCGCGTCGACGAGACGGGGACCGTGTACGTGCGTACGGCCGAGGGCGAGCGTGAAGTCGGCTCGTGGCAGGCGGGCTCCCCCGAGGAGGCGCTGGCCTACTTCGAGCGGAAGTACGAGGGTCTCGTCGTCGAGATCGGCCTCCTCGAACGCCGGGTGAAGACCACCGACCTGTCCGCCAAGGACGCGCTGACGGCCATCGAGCACCTGCGGACAGCGGTGACCGAGGCCCACGCCGTGGGGGACCTGGCGGCGCTGGGCGAGCGGCTGGACGGGCTGACCGCGCTGGTCGACTCGCGCCGCGAAGAGCGCAAGGTGGCCAAGGCCAAGGCCTCCGAGGAGGCGAAGACGGCCAAGGAGAACCTGGTCGTCGAGGCCGAGCAGCTCGCCGAGAGCGAGCAGTGGCGGGCCGCCGGCGAACGCCTGCGCGCCCTGGTCGACACCTGGAAGGGCCTGCCCCGGCTGGACCGCAAGACCGACGACGAGCTGTGGCACCGCTTCAGCCACGCCCGTTCGGTCTTCTCCAAGCGGCGCAAGGGCCACTTCGCGCAGCTCGACTCACAGCGCGAAGAGGCCCGGCAGCACAAGGAGAAGCTGGTCGAGGAGGCGCAGGCGCTGTCCGCCTCCACCGACTGGGGTCCGACCGCGGCCCGCTACCGCGAGCTCATGACCGAGTGGAAGGCCGCCGGCCGCGCTCAGCGCGAGGCCGAGGACGACCTGTGGAACCGTTTCCGCGGCGCCCAGGACGTCTTCTTCGCGGCCCGCTCCGAGGTCTTCGCGGAGCGGGACACCGAGCAGCGCGAGAACCTGGCGCTCAAGGAGGAGCTGGTCATCGAGGCCGAGAAGCTGCTCCCGGTGACCGACCTCAAGGCGGCCCGCGCGGCCTTCCGCGGCATCAACGAGCGCTGGGAGGCGATCGGTCACGTGCCGCGCGACGCCCGGCCGCGCATCGAGGCCCGCATGCACGCCGTCGAGCGCGCCAT
This sequence comes from Streptomyces sp. NPDC058691, assembly GCF_042714775.1. NCBI lineage: Bacteria > Bacillati > Actinomycetota > Actinomycetes > Kitasatosporales > Streptomycetaceae > Streptomyces > Streptomyces sp. NPDC058691. Next base: position 254,621 of record NZ_JBHXSO010000003.1, read on the forward strand.
CCACGACACCGAGGAGAACGAGTGGCGGCGCACCAACCCCGAGGCGCGCGCCAGGGCCGCCGGCCTCACCGGCCAGCTGCAGGCGGCCGTCGACAAGCTGCGTGAGCAGATCGAGACGGCACGCGCGGCGGGGAACACCTCCCGGGCGGACAAGCTGCAGCGGGAGCTGGACGGGCGGCAGGCGCTGCTCGACCAGGCCCTGAAGTCCCTCGACGAGTTCAGCGGCTGACCCAATACGGCCGACAAGCGCGCAGGGCCCGTACGCGGTTGCGTACGGGCCCTGCGCGCTGTCGCCGGCTTTCCCGGCCGCGCCGTCAGCGCTGGCGGGCCGAGGTGACCCGGTAGACGTCGTAGACGCCCTCCACGCCGCGCACCGCCTTCAGGACGTGGCCGAGGTGCTTGGGATCGCCCATCTCGAAGGTGAAGCGGGAGGTGGCCACCCGGTCGCGGGAGGTCTGGACGGCCGCGGACAGGATGTTGACGTGCTGGTCGGACAGCACACGCGTGACGTCCGACAGCAGGCGCGAGCGGTCCAGGGCCTCGACCTGGATGGCGACCAGGAAGACCGAGGACTGCGTCGGCGCCCACTCGACCTCGATGATCCGCTCAGGCTGCTGCGACAGCGCCTCGACGTTGACGCAGTCCGCGCGGTGCACGGAGACGCCGTTGCCGCGGGTGACGAAGCCGATGATCGGGTCGCCCGGCACCGGGGTGCAGCAGCGCGACAGCTTGACCCACACGTCCCGCTCGCCCTTGACGATGACGCCGGGGTCGGCGGCCGACCGCCGCTTGGTGCGGCTGCGCGAGGGCGTCGTGATCTCGGCGATGTCCTCGGTCGCGCCCTCCTCGCCGCCCAGCGCCTCGACGAGCTTCTGCACCACCGACTGGGCGGTGATGTGCCCCTCGCCGATCGCCGCGTACAGCGCGGAGATGTCGGGGTAGCGCATCTCGTGCGCCAGGGTGACGAGCGAGTCGCCGGTGAGTACGCGCTGAATCGGCAGGCCCTGCTTGCGCATGGCCCGCGCGATGGCGTCCTTGCCCTGCTCGACGGCCTCCTCGCGGCGCTCCTTGGAGAACCAGGCGCGGATCTTGTTGCGCGCCCGCGGGGACTTGACGAAGCCGAGCCAGTCCCGGGACGGGCCCGCCCCGGCGGCCTTGGAGGTGAAGACCTCCACGGTGTCGCCGTTGTCGAGGGTCGACTCCAGCGGCACCAGGCGGCCGTTGACGCGCGCGCCGATGGTGCGGTGACCGACCTCGGTGTGCACCGCGTAGGCGAAGTCGACCGGGGTGGCGCCCGCGGGCAGCGCGATGACGTCGCCCTTGGGCGTGAAGACGAAGACCTCGTTGCGCGACAGGTCGAAGCGCAGCGACTCCAGGAACTCGCCCGGATCCTCCGTCTCCTTCTGCCAGTCCAGCAACTGCCGCAGCCACGCCATGTCGTTGACCGCGTCGTCCTTCTTCGCGGACTTCGGGCTGTCGGTGCGCACCTTGGAGGCGCCGGCGACGGCTTCCTGCTTGTACTTCCAGTGCGCGGCGATGCCGTACTCGGCGCGGCGGTGCATGTCGAAGGTCCGGATCTGGATCTCGACCGGCTTGCCGCTGGGCCCGATGACCGTCGTGTGCAGCGACTGGTACATGTTGAACTTGGGCATCGCGATGTAGTCCTTGAACCGCCCAGGCACCGGGTTCCACCGCGCGTGGATGGTGCCCAGCGCCGCGTAGCAGTCGCGGACGGTGTCGACCAGGACCCGGATGCCCACCAGGTCGTAGATCTCGGCGAAGTCCCGGCCTCGCACGATCATCTTCTGGTACACGCTGTAGTAGTGCTTCGGGCGGCCGGTGACGGTCGCCTTGATGCGGGCGGCGCGCAGGTCCTGCTGCACCTGGTCGGTGACGACCGCCAGGTACTCGTCGCGCTTGGGGGCGCGCTCGGCGACCAGCCGGACGATCTCGTCGTACATCTTGGGGTAGAGGATCGCGAAGGCGAGGTCCTCCAACTCCCACTTGATCGTGTTCATGCCCAGCCGGTGCGCCAGCGGGGCGTAGATCTCCAGCGTCTCGCGGGCCTTCTTCTCCTGCTTCTCCCGCTTGAGGTAGCGCATGGTGCGCATGTTGTGCAGACGGTCGGCGAGCTTGATCACCAGGACGCGCGGGTCCTTGGCCATCGCCACGACCATCTTGCGCACGGTCTCGGCCTGCGCGGCCTCGCCGAACTTGACCTTGTCCAGCTTGGTGACGCCGTCCACCAGCAGGGCGACGGAGTCGCCGAAGTCGCGGCGGAGCGCGTCCAGGCCGTACTCGGTGTCCTCCACCGTGTCGTGCAGCAGCCCGGCCATCAAGGTGGCCGGGTCCATGCCGAGCTCGGCCAGGATCGTCGTCACCGCGAGCGGGTGGGTGATGTACGGGTCACCGCTCTTGCGCTTCTGGCCGCGGTGCCAGCGCTCGGCCACCTGGTAGGCGCGCTCGATCTGGCGCAGCTGCGACGCGTCGCCCTTGGGGTCGTTGCTGCGCACTATGCGCAGCAGGGGCTCCAGCACCGGGTTGTACGGGCTGGAACGCTGCACGCCCAGCCGGGCGAGGCGGGCGCGGACGCGGTTCGACGAGGTCGCGGGCCGGTTCGGCGCCACGCTGCCGGGCGTGCGCACGGGCCGGGCCCCCGGTGTCGCCGGCGGGGCCTTGGGAGCGGTGCCCTCCGCGGGGGTGGCAGGCGCGGCGGAAGGAGCCGCGGAGACGGAGGACGCCTCGCGTCCCTCCGCGGCGGTCATCGGCTGGGTCGACCTGGCCTCGTCTTGCAAGGGCACTCCTTCTGGGCCCCTCCTGTCCGAGAACGGGCAAGGAGGGAGGGTCCGGTACCCCATGGTAGCGATGTGACCGGGTGAACCGCGTCCCGTCCCGCTCCTGCCCTCCCGCACCACGCGAAAACGGGGCCGCGCGAGGGAGGCATCGCCCCCGGAAACGCCTGTGGTGGGCGGGCGGGGGGCCCGGGCCCCCCCCGACCCCGGGGCCCCCAGCGGGGAAGCCGCCGGCACAGGCGCCACCCCGGCCCCCCCCCGCCACGCTAAACGGGGCCGGGGCGGGGGCGCCACCCCCCCCGCAACCGCCTGGGGGGCCCGGTCGCACGCCCGGCCACCACAGAGACGGAGCGACCACGTGCGCTCAGACGGCGATCAGTGCCTCCAGCGGGGCCCCGGCCAGGGACGGTGCGAGACGCTCGCGACCGCCCAGGAAACCGAGCTCCAGCAGGACGGCGACTCCGGCGACCTCCGCGCCGGTGCGGCGGATGAGGTCGAGGGAGGCCTCGGCCGTACCGCCGGTGGCGAGGACGTCGTCGATGACGAGGACGCGGTCACCGGCTCCGAAGGCGTCCTGGTGGACCTCGATCTCGGCCGTGCCGTACTCCAGCTCGTACGTCTTCCCGTGCGTGGCCGCGGGCAGTTTGCCCGCCTTGCGGACCGGGACGAAGCCCAGTCCGGCGCGGGCCGCGGCCGGGGCGGCGAGGATGAACCCACGCGCCTCCAGTCCGACGACCTTGTCGGCGCCGTGCCGGGTGCAGACCTCGGCGAGGGCACCGACCAGGGCGCCGAAGGCGACGGGGTCGGCGAGCAGCGGGGTGATGTCCTTGAACGTCACGCCCGGCTTGGGGTAGTCGGCCACGTCCCGGATGCGGCTGAGCAGCAGGCTGCGCAGCTCGCCCCGGGCGGCGTCCGTCGTCGTCATCAGTGGTGTTCCTCGGTGCTTCTGCTTCAGCGGCGCTTGCCGGACGGGCGGTTGCGGCCGCGGTTGCGGGACGGCGTCTCGCGCCGGCCGCCGGCCGCTCCCGCGGTGGCGGCGTGCGAGTCCTCGTCGTCGCCGTGATCACCGTGATCGCCATGGCCACCGTGACCGCCGTCCGCCGGGTCGGCGGAGTCCTGCGGGTCGTCCCCGCCCTGCTCCGCACGGCGGGCGTCGGCGGCGCGCTTGGCGAGCACCCGCTTGCGCAGGGCCTTCATCTCCGGGTCGCGCTCCTTGAGGTCCGCGACCAGCGGGGTCGCGATGAAGATCGAGGAGTACGCACCGGCGGTGAGGCCGACGAAGAGCGACAGCGCGATGTCGTTGAGCGTGCCCGCGCCCAGCAGGCCGCCACCGACGAACAGCAGGCCGGCGACCGGCAGCAGCGCCACGACCGTGGTGTTGATCGATCGCACCAGGGTCTGGTTGAGGCTGCGGTTGGCCAGCTCGCTGTACGTGTAGCGGTTCTGCTTGGTGATGTCCTTGGTCGTCTCCTTCAGACCGTCGAAGACGACGACGGTGTCGTAGAGGGAGTAACCGAGGACGGTGAGCAGACCGATCACCGTGCCGGGCGTGACCTCGAAACCGACGATCGCGTACACGCCGATGGTGATGGTGAGGTCGTGCAACAGCGCGATCAGGGCGGCCACGGCCTTGCGCCACTCGAAGGCGATCGCCATGTAGATCGTCACAAGGACCATGAAGATCACCAGGCCTTCGAAGGCCTTCTTGGAGATCTCCTCGCCCCAGCTCGGACCGATGATCTGCGGGTCGATGTCGCCCGGCTTGATGTTCAGGTCCTGGGCGATGTCGCCCTGGATCTTCTTGGCCTCGTCGAGCGTGATGTCGCTGATCTGGATGCGGACGCTGCCCGTGCCGAGCTTCTGCACGAGGGCCTGATGCCCGTCGGTGTCGTTGTCGATCCGGTCCTGGACCTGGGACACCGACATCGAGGTCTTGGGCGTGGTGAACACCGCGCCGCCGGAGAACTCGATACCGAGCTTAAGTCCGTTGACGACGAGACCCAGGATGGCGGCGACCGTGATCAGGATCGAGACGGTGTACCAGATCTTGCGCTTGCCCACGAAGTCGTAGGCGATCTCGCCCCGGTGCAGGCGGTGCCCGAGGTTTCCGAGCCGGGACATCAGGCCTCCTTGACGTCGGTACGGCCCGCGGGGCGGCGGGTGCGGCGCAGCGGGGGGGTGACGCCCAGGGCGCGCGGGTCGAGTCCGGACCAGGGATGTCCGCCTGCGTAGAACTTCTTGCGCGCGAGGATCGTCATGAGCGGCTTGGTGAACAGGAAGACCACCGCCACGTCGAGCAGCGTCGTCAGGCCGAGGGTGAAGGCGAAGCCCTGCACCTTGCCGACGGAGACGATGAACAGGACGGCGGCGGACAGGAACGACACGAAGTCCGAGACGAGGATCGTACGCCGGGCACGCGGCCATCCGCGGGCCACGGCGGGCTGCAGGGAGCGGCCCTCGCGCAGCTCGTCACGGATGCGTTCGAAGAACACGATGAAGGAGTCGGCGGTGATACCGATGGCGACGATGGCACCGCAGACCGCCGGCAGGTTCAGCGCGAAGCCGATGGCCGGGCCGAGCAGCGTCATGATCTCGTAGGTGAGGATCGCCGAGACCACGAGGCTGAGGATCGCGACGAAGCTCAGACCCCGGTAGTACGCGATCAGGTAGAGCATGACCAGCACGAGGCCGACCGCGCCGGCGATGATTCCGCCGTGCAGCTGCTCGCCGCCGACCGCCGCGGAGACCTTGGTGACGTCGGACTTGTCGAAGGTCAGCGGCAGGGAGCCGTAGGACAGGACGTTGGACAGGTCCTGCGCGCTCTCCTGGGTGAAGCTGCCGTAGATCTCCGCGCTGCCGCTGAGGGTCTGGTTCACCGAGGGGGCCGAGACGACCTCGTTGTCCAGCACGATCGCGAACTGGTTGTTCGGCGGCTGCTGCTGGGAGAGCTGCGAGGTGATCTTCGAGAAGTCCTTGGAGCCGGTGCCGTCGAAGGACAGGGTGACGACCCAGCCGTTGCCGCTCTGGGTGTCGTACTGGGCGGCCGCCTTCTTGACGTTCTTGCCGTCGACCGCGGACGGACCAAGCGCGTACTTGGCGCGGCCGTCCTGGCTGCACGCGACGATCTTCTCAGTCGGCTTGGCGTTCAGGTTGAGGTTGGCGCGGGCTTCCTTGTCGGAGCAGTCCAGCGCTGCGAGCTTCGCCTGCAGATCGGCCGGGATCGAGGTGTCCAGCGTGCTGCCCGGGGCGGCCGGCGAAGCCGGGGCGCTCGCCGGGGCCGACGGGGGCGCCGAGACCGGCGCGGACGGCGAGGCCGGAGCGGACGGCGAAGTGGACGAGCCGGACTTCAGCGCGTCCGTGACGGCGCGGCCCTGAGTCGAGGAGCTCGGGGACGGGGAGTTCTTCGCCCCGGTCGAGGCCGTCGAGGACGGCGAGGCCGGGGACGACGCCTTCCCCGAGGGGCTGGACGAGGGAGAGGGCGTAACGGGCGGGGTGTTGGCCACCTCGGCGAGCACGGGCCGGAAGTAGAGCTGGGCGGTGGTGCCCACCTGCTTCTCCGCCTGATCCGCGTTCGTGCCCTTGGGGATGTTGACGATGATGTTGCGATCGCCCTGCGTCTGGACCTCGGCCTCGGACACACCGAGACCGTTGACACGCCGCTCGATGATGCCGACGGCGGTGTCCATGTTGGTCTTGTTGATCGCGTTGGACTGATCGCTCTTGGCCGTCAACGTGATGCTCGTGCCGCCGGCGAGGTCGATGCCCAGCCGCGGCGTCGTGTGGCCGGAGAGGAACATCCCTCCCGTGAGCGCCACGATGGCCAGCAGGATCACTGCCAGCGCCCGCCCGGGGTATCCCTGGCTCCCCGAGGGCTTGCGGCCCCTCTTCGGTGCTGCCACCTTCTCGATTCTCCCTGTCCAACCGCCCTGCGGACCTGCGCGCGCAGCAGGGCGGCACGATGTGTTGTACGGACGTGCCGACGCGTAAACGTACCTGCCCCGGGTGTCGTCCCGGGGCGGCGGCGTTACTTGGAGTCGGTGCCGTCCGTCTTGGGGGCGTCCTGCACCTTGGCCTCGTCCGCGGACTTGGCGAGGTCGACGCGGTCCTCGTGCTCCGCGGAGTCGTCGCCGTGCTCGGCGTCGTCGGCCTCGAGCTCCGGCTCGGGCTCCGGCTCGATGCCGTGGACGACGCGGTCGTACTCGGCCTGGTCGAGCACGGCGGCGATGGCGTTCTTCGCGAAGTGCGCGTGCACGCCGTCTTCCAGCTCGAGCAGCACCGTGTCGTCGTTGACCTCCTTGACGACCGCGTACATGCCGCCGATGGTGCGGATGCCGGCGCCCGGCGCCATCTGGTTGCGCATGTCTGCGGCCTGGCGCTGCTTGTTCTTGGCGGAGCGGGTCATCAGCAGCATGACACCGATGATCAGAACGAAAGGCAGGATCTGGATGAGGTTCATGGTGTCAGGACGGTCCTTCGCATGGCCGCGGTGGCCTCGTCTACGGGATCTGCGGGATCTACGGGATGTGTTCGTCGTTCCGGAGGACGACGTCGGCGGAGTCTAAGCGTTCGTTCGCCGCTGGAACAACGCCAAGCATTACACCGTGGTTCCTGCGGCGGCGAGTCTCCCCGCCGTCAAGGGCCGAACAGCCCGTCTTGCCCGGGTCCGCCGCCCTGCGGCGGCACGAGTCCAAGGTGTGCCCACGCTGCGGGAGTGGCCACGCGACCGCGCGGTGTACGCGCCAACAGCCCCTCGCGCACCAGGAACGGCTCGGCCACCTCCTCCACCGTCTCGCGCTCCTCTCCCACGGCCACCGCCAGTGTCGACAACCCCACGGGCCCGCCGCCGAAGAGCTTCAGCAACGCCTGCAGTACGGCGCGGTCCAGGCGGTCCAGGCCGCGGCCGTCGACCTCGTAGACGTGCAGGGCGCGTGCGGCGATCTCGCGGGTGATCCTGCCGTCCGCCTTGACCTGGGCGAAGTCCCGGACGCGGCGCAGGAGTCGGTTGGCGATGCGCGGGGTGCCACGGGAGCGGCCGGCGATCTCGGCGGCGCCCTCGGCGTCGATGTCGACGTCGAGGAGCCGGGCGGACCGGTGGATGACGCGCTCCAGTTCGGCCGGGGCGTAGAACTCCATGTGACCGGTGAAGCCGAAGCGGTCGCGCAGCGGCGGCGGCAGCAGCCCGGCCCGGGTGGTGGCGCCGACGAGCGTGAACGGGGGCAGTTCCAGGGGGATCGCGGTGGCGCCGGGGCCCTTGCCGACGATGACGTCGACGCGGAAGTCCTCCATCGCCATGTAGAGCATCTCCTCGGCGGGCCGCGACATCCGGTGGATCTCGTCGAGGAAGAGCACCTCCCCTTCGGCGAGGGAGGACAGGATCGCGGCCAGGTCGCCCGCGTGCTGGATCGCGGGGCCGGAGGTGATGCGGATGGGAGCGCCCATCTCGGCCGCGATGATCATCGAAAGGGTGGTCTTGCCGAGCCCGGGGGCGCCGGAGAGCAGCACATGGTCCGCGGTGCCGCCGCGCTGACGGGCGGCCTTGAGGACCAGGTCCAGTTGCTCGCGAACCCTTTCCTGGCCGACGAACTCCTCCAGCGCCTTGGGCCGCAGTGCCGCTTCCACGGCCTGGTCCTCGCCGTCGGCGGCGGCGCCGACAAGACGATCGGCGGTGGTCGGTACGGACTCGTCGTCCCAGTTCACTTCGGTGCGCCTTACGGTCAGCGGACTGCGGTCAGCGGGCGGGAGGGTCAGCGGGTCCGGTTCAGGGTCTGCAGGGCGGCCCGCAGCAGTGCGCCGACGTGCGGCTCGGCACTCGCCTCGGCCTGGGGGGCGACGGCGGCGACGGCCTCCTCGGCCTCGCGGGGCTGGTAGCCGAGGCCGATCAGCGCGGTGTGCAGCTGCTCGCGCCATGAGGCGGGCCCGGCGGCCGCGGCGGGACGGGCGGCCAGGGTGCCCACGGGAGCGCCGAGGCGGTCCTTGAGCTCCAGCAGCAGTCGCTGGGCGCCCTTCTTCCCGATGCCGGGCACCAGGGTGAGCGCCTTCTCGTCGCCCGTGGCGACGGCGGCGCGCAGGGCGTCGGGGGTGTGCACGGCCAGCATCGCCTGGGCCAGCCTGGGACCGACGCCGCTGGCGGTCTGCAGCAGTTCGAAGACCTGGCGTTCGTCGTCGTCGGCGAAGCCGTAGAGCGTGAGGGAGTCCTCGCGGACGACGAGGGAGGTGGCCAGCCGGGCCGGCTCGCCCAGCCGGAGCGCGGCCAGGGTGCCCGGGGCGCAGTGCACGGCCATGCCGATCCCGCCGACCTCGATCACCGCGGTGTCGGGGGCGAGGGCCGCCACGGGCCCGCTGACGAAGGCGATCATGAGGTGCGCTCCTGGATTCGTGCTCGGGCGGCCGCGTGCGCCTGCTGGAGGCGGTTGGTCGCGGTGCCGCGCCAGATGTGACAGATGGCCAGCGCCAGCGCGTCGGCGGCGTCCGCGGGCTTGGGCGGGGCGTCCAGCCGCAGCAGCCGGGTGACCATGGCGCCCACCTGGGCCTTGTCGGCCCTGCCGCTGCCGGTGACGGCGGCCTTGACCTCGCTCGGGGTGTGCAGGTGCACCGGCAGGCCGCGGCGCGAGGCGCACAGGATGGCGACCGCGCTCGCCTGCGCCGTGCCCATCACGGTGCGGACGTTGTGCTGGCTGAACACCCGTTCCACGGCGACGGCTTGGGGCCGGTACTCGTCCAGCCAGGCCTCGATGCCGCGTTCGACGAGGACGAGGCGCTCGCCGATGTCCGCGTCCGCGGAGGTGCGGACCACTCCGACTCCGGCCATCCGCAGCGGTGTTCCGGGGGCGCCGTCGACCACTCCGATGCCGCACCGGGTCAGTCCCGGGTCCACGCCGAGCACACGCATCGCGCCCCTCCCTCCTTCGGTCAGCTGTTCAGCCGTTCCTGGAGGTTATCGGGTGGCACCGACAACGACGGCGGCCCGGTGGGGGTGTGTCCCCACCGGGCCGCCGCGCGGGCCGTGCGCGCCGGAGCGGCTCAGGCGTCGACCTTCTCCATGATCTCGTCGGAGACGTCGAAGTTGGCGAAGACGTTCTGCACGTCGTCGCTGTCCTCGAGCGCGTCGATGAGCTTGAAGATCTTGCGGGCGCCCTCCTCGTCCAGCTCCACCTGCATGGTGGGGACGAAGTTGGCCTCCGCGGAGTCGTAGTCGATGCCCGCCTCCTGCAGCGCGGAGCGGACCGCGACGAGGTCGGTGGCCTCGCTCAGCACCTCGAAGGACTCCCCGAGGTCGTTGACCTCCTCGGCGCCCGCCTCCAGGACCGCGCCGAGCACGTCGTCCTCGCTGAGCTCGGCCTTGGGGACCATCACGACGCCCTTGCGGTGGAACAGGTAGGACACCGAGCCCGGGTCGGCCATGGAGCCGCCGTTGCGGGTCATGGCGACGCGCACGTCGGAGGCGGCACGGTTGCGGTTGTCGGTGAGGCACTCGATGAGCACCGCGACACCGTTCGGGCCGTAGCCTTCGTACATGATCGTCTCGTAGTCGGCACCGCCCGCCTCGAGACCGGCACCGCGCTTGACCGCGCTGTCGATGTTCTTGTTGGGCACCGAGCTCTTCTTCGCCTTCTGGATGGCGTCGTAGAGGGTCGGGTTGCCGGAGATGTCAGCACCGCCGGCGCGCGCCGCGACTTCGATGTTCTTGATCAGCTTCGCGAAGAGCTTGCCGCGCTTGGCGTCAATCACGGCCTTCTTGTGCTTCGTCGTAGCCCATTTAGAGTGGCCGGACATCAGCCTGTCTCCTTCACGTCACCGATTGCTTCACGAACACTGCGATCCTACCGGGATCGTGTCACGCGGCGGCGCGCACCATGTCGACGAAGTACCGGTGCACCCTGTGGTCCCCGGTCAGTTCGGGATGGAACGAGGTGGCCAGCAGGTTGCCCTGGCGCACGGCGACGACGGTGCCGTCGTCGAGCCGGGCCAGCGTGGCGACCCCGCTGCCGGTCGACTCGACCCAGGGGGCGCGGATGAAGACGCCTTCCACCGGGCCGCCGTCGACTCCCTCGACCTCGACCGCGGTCTCGAAGGACTCGTTCTGCCGCCCGAAGGCGTTGCGGCGCACGGTCATGTCGATCCCGCCGAAGCTCTCCTGGTCGTCCCGGCCGTCGAGGATCTTGTCGGCGAGCATGATCATGCCGGCGCAGGTGCCGTAGACGGGCAGGCCCTCGCGGATGCGGTCGCGCAGCGGCTGCATCATGCCGAAGAGCACGGCCAGCTTGGACATGGTGGTCGACTCGCCGCCGGGAATCACCAGGGCGTCGATCTCGGCGAGTTCCTCGGGCCGCCGCACCGGGCGGGCGAGGGCGTCGGCCTCCGCGAGCGCGACAAGGTGCTCGCGGACGTCGCCCTGGAGGGCGAGGACGCCGACGGTGGGGGTCCTGCTGGAGAGGTGTGACAGGGGTGACACGGAGGGACCTTCCGGACGTCTGGGTCGGGCACGGCGGACGGGCAGGCCGTCACCGGCCCGCCCGTCGCGGGGCGCTCACCAGCCGCGGTTGGCGTAACGCTCGGTCTCGGGCAGGGTGTCGCAGTTGATGCCGACCATGGCCTCGCCCAGGTTGCGGGAGACGTCCGCGATGATCTTCGGGTCGTCGTAGAAGGTGGTGGCCTTCACGATGGCCGCGGCGCGCTTGGCCGGGTCGCCGGACTTGAAGATGCCGGAGCCGACGAAGACGCCCTCGGCGCCGAGCTGGCGCATCAGCGCGGCGTCGGCCGGGGTGGCCACACCGCCGGCGGAGAACAGCACGACCGGCAGCTTGCCGAGCTCGGCGACCTCCTTGACGAGCTCATAGGGGGCGCGCAGCTCCTTGGCGGCGGCGTACAGCTCGTGGTTGTCGAAGCCGCGCAGGCGGGCGATCTCGTTCTTGATCTGGCGCAGGTGACGGACGGCCTCGACGACGTTGCCGGTGCCGGCCTCGCCCTTGGAGCGGATCATGGCCGCGCCCTCGGCGATGCGGCGCAGGGCCTCGCCCAGGTTGGTGGCGCCGCAGACGAAGGGGGTGGTGAACGACCACTTGTCGGAGTGGTTGACCTCGTCGGCCGGGGTGAGGACCTCGGACTCGTCGATGTAGTCGACGCCGAGGGACTGCAGAACCTGCGCCTCGACGAAGTGGCCGATGCGGGACTTGGCCATGACCGGGATCGAGACGGCCTCGATGATGCCCTCGATCATGTCCGGGTCGGACATGCGCGCCACGCCGCCGTCCTTGCGGATGTCGGCCGGGACCCGCTCCAGGGCCATGACGGCCACCGCGCCGGCGTCCTCGGCGATCTTCGCCTGCTCCGGGGTGACGACATCCATGATCACGCCGCCCTTGAGCTGCTCGGCCATGCCGCGCTTGACGCGCGCGGTGCCGGTCTCAGGGGACTGGGGGGTGTTGGGAAGCGTGCTGGACACGGTGACCTCACTCGGCGACGGAACTTCTGGGGGGAGCGGCAATTGCCCTGTATCCCATGGTGGACCGCGCGAAGTGGACCGGAAAAGGGCCAATCGCGCCTCAGTGGCCTGCCGCGCCGTCCGCGGTGAGGACGGCCGGAGGCTCGTCGTCCATCTCGAACGTGGCAGGCCGCGGGGCGTGCCCCGCCAGCCGGAACCAGCGCACCTTGCGGTGCGCGCGCAGCGCCCGGGCGGCGCGCACCGCGTCGTTGTGGAAGCGGCGGGCCATCGGCACGCGGCGCACCGCCTGGGTGAGCTCACGCGCGGCGTCGTCGCCGCCAGGGGCCTGCCGTACGGCGTCGACCGCGTCGCCCTCGGAGAACACCGCGCGCAGCGCCTGGCTCAGCTCGCTCTCGGCCACCTCGCGCTGGTCGTCCTCCGCCTGCCGGGCCGAGTGCGCGGCCTCGTAGAGCACGATGCTGGCCGCCGGGTCCAGTACGCCCGCCGTCGCGAGCTCCTGGGCCACCGAGGCCCTGCGCAGCAGCTGTGCGTCCAGCGCGGCGCGGGCGGCGTCGATGCGCGCGTGCAGCCGGTCCAGCCGGCCCGCGGTCCAGCTCAGATAGAGGCCGATGGCGACGACCGCCACGGCCACCCAGATGATGGTGGTCACGGGCGGCAAGGCTACCGGTGCGCCGGGGGCGGCCCGCCAGGCGGCGGACCGTCACACCGGCGCCGGCTCAGTCGCGGGCGAAGCCGAACCGGGCGCGCAGCCCGACGCGTTCGTCGGCGGCCACCGCCGCGGCACCCGCGGTGACCGTCTCGTAGACCGCCAGGATGTCCGAGGCCACCCTGGACCAGTCGAAGCGCCGCACGTGCCGGGAGCCCAGCTCGCGCAGCTCCGCGCGGCGCCCGGGGTCGCCGAGCAGCCGCACCGCCGCCTCCGCGAGTGCCTGCGGGTCCTCGTTGGGGAACACCTCGCCGGCCGCTCCCTGGTCGAGCACCTGACGGAAGGCGTCCAGGTCGCTGGCGAGCACCGGGGCGCCCGCCGACATCGCCTCGACCAGGATGATCCCGAAGCTCTCGCCGCCGGTGTTCGGCGCGATGTACAGGTCGACGCTGCGCAGCAGCCGTGCCTTGTCCTCGTCGCTGACCATGCCGAGGAACTCCACGCTCGAGCGCATGTCCGCGGGCAGGTCCTCCACGGCCTCCGCCTCGTCGCCGCGCCCGGCCACCAGCAGCCGGGTCCCGGGGCGCTCCGCGAGGATCCGGGGAAGCGCCTTCATGAGCACGGGCAGCCCCTTGCGGGGCTCGTCGATGCGCCCGATGAAGCCGATCGTCTGCCCCCTGGCTTCGCCGGGGGGACCCCCACCCTGCCACTCGGACTTGGGCTCGGCCTCGGCGAAGAAGCGCACATCGACGCCATTGGGGATGACCACGGCGTCCCCGCCCAGGTGCTCGACCAGGGTGCGCCGCGCGTACTCGCTGACCGCGATGCGGGCGCTGATCTTCTCCAGGGCGGCCTGCAGGATCGGATACGCGGCGATCATCGCCCGCGAGCGCGGGTTCGAGGTGTGGAAGGTGGCGACGATCGGCCCCTGCGCCGCCCAGCAGGTGAGCAGCCCCAGGGAGGGCGAGGAGGGCTCGTGGACGTGGATGACGTCGAAGGCGCCCTCGTGCAGCCAGCGCCGTACCCGGGCGGCCGACAGGAAGCCGAAGTTGAGACGGGCCACCGAGCCGTTGTACGGGACGGGGACGGCCCGGCCGGAGGAGACGACGTACGGCGGCAGCGGGGTGTCGTCGTCCGCGGGGGCCAGGACGGAGACCTCGTGGCCGAGTGTGATCAGGTGTTCGGCGAGGTCGCGGATGTGGAACTGGACGCCTCCGGGGACGTCCCAGGAGTACGGGCTGACGATCCCGATCCTCAAGGTTTCTCCGTTCCGGAGCGGTCGGAGGCGGTGCCGGACACCGGAGGGGACGCCGCGACGGGCCCGCCGGGTTGCCCGGCTCCCGCCGTCGCCCCCTCCGAGGAGGCGGCGGTGCCCGCCGCGTCCGGACGGGGTTCGAGATCGTCCAGCCACAGCCGCTGGAGCATGTGCCAGTCCTCGGGGTGCTCGGCGATCCCGGCGGCGAAGACGTCGGCGAGCCGCTGCGTCATGACGGCGGTCCTCTCGGCGCGCGTGCCGCTCTCCGGGACCTCCACGGCCGCGTGGACGCGGCCCTGCAGGGTCCGGGACTCGTCGTACCAGAGGGTCACCGGCAGCAGCAGCGCGCCGGTCTGCACGGCGAGCAGGGCCGGCCCGGCCGGCATGCGGGCACTCGCGCCGAAGAACTCCACCGGGACGCCGGAGGCGGACAGGTCGCGGTCGGCGACCAAGCAGACCAGCCCGCCGTCGCGCAGCCGACGCGCCAGGGTGCCGAAGGCGGCGCCGCCGGTGTGCGGCAGCACCTCCATGCCCAGGCTCTCGCGGTAGGCGACGAAACGGTCGTACAGCGTCTCGGGCTTGAGCCGCTCGGCGACGGTGGTGAAGGGCACGCCGAGCTTGGTGGTGACCCAGGCGCCGGCGAGGTCCCAGTTGGCCATGTGCGGCAGGGCGAGGACGACGCCGCGGCCGGAGGCCAGACCCTCCTCCAGGTGGTGCAGGTCCCGCGGGGCGAAGCCCTCGCGGACGCGATCGGCGCTCCACGCGGGCAGCCGGAAGGATTCCATCCAGTAGCGCAGGTAGGAGCGCATACCGGCCTTGGACAGCTCGCGCAGGCGGGCCTCGTCGGCGTCCGGCACGACGCGCGCCAGGTTGCCCTCCAGCCGGAGGACGCCCTTGCCGCGCCGGCTCCAGGCGAAGTCGGCCACCGTGCGCCCCAGGCGGTTCGCCAGCGGCTCGGGGAGCCGCTTGACCGCGCCCCAGCCCAGTCCGTACAGCGCGTCGGTCAGCCGGTCTTTCACACCGCCCCGCTTCCTTCGCGTGCCGCCGCGTCGGCCTCGAAGGCCTCCCGGCGCACGGTGATCACCCGCTGCACCAGCGTGACCAGACTGCCGACGGCCACGATCCACAGCGCGATCGGCAGCAGCCACTGGATGCCCGGCACCCCGAACTTGTGCAGTCCTGCGAAGCCGCAGGCCACCAGCGAGATCACCAGGCGCTCGGCGCGCTCGACGAGTCCGTTGACGGCGACCGGCAGGCCGATGCTCTCGCCGCGCGCCTTGGTGTACGACACCACCTGGCCGCTGGCGAGGCAGAAGATCGTCACGGCGCACAGCACGAGGTCGTTCCCGCCCCCGGCGTACCACAGCGCGAGGCCGCCGAAGATGGCCGCGTCGGCGACCCGGTCGAGCGTGGAGTCGAGGAACGCGCCCCACCGGCTGGAGACGCCGGCCTGGCGGGCCATGTTGCCGTCGACCAGGTCGGAGAAGACGAAGAGCGTGATCACGACCGTGCCCCAGAAGAACTCGCCCCTGGGGTAGAAGACCAGCGCTCCCGCGACCACGCCTCCGGTGCCGATCAGCGTGACCGTGTCCGGGCTGACGCCCAGGCGCAGCAGAAACGCGGCGAACGGTGTGAGAACACGCGTGAAGAATGCACGCGCGTACTTGTTCAGCATGGCCTTCCCGGAGGTCGGTGGTGCCCGGCGCGGCTCCGGCGGCCGCCCCGGCTGGCCCATCGTAGCCAGGTGGGGTCAGGCGGATGCGCCGGGCTCCCGCCCCACCGGCACACGTACGACGTATGGACGCACCGTGACGCTCGTGGGAAGGTCGAATTACCGCGGGCGCCGTCGAGGCCGCCCTGGTCGGGTGGTCTCCCGTGGCGCGCGCAGTCCCAATGCCGTGACGGACCGGGAGGCGAGGCACATGGGTGACAGGAGAGATGCAGGCCCAGGAGCCGCCGGAAGGGCATCGGCGGCCGACCGGCCCGCCGACGTACGCAACGTGGTGCTGGTCGGCCACAGTGGCTCCGGGAAGACGACACTGGTCGAGGCACTGGCCCTGGCCACGGGATCGGTGAACCGCGCCGGGCACGTCGCCGACGGCGGCACGGTCTCCGACCACGACGAGATCGAGCACCGCCAGCAGCGCTCGGTGCAGTTGTCGCTCGTCCCGGTCGAATGGGACGGAATCAAGATCAATCTGCTCGACACCCCCGGCTATGCCGACTTCGTGGGTGAGCTCAGGGCCGGTCTGCGCGCTGCGGACGCGGCCCTGTTCGTCGTCTCGGCCGCCGACGGCGTGGACGGCGCGACCCGCATGGTCTGGGACGAGTGCGCGGCGGTCGGCATGCCGCGCGCGGTGGTCATCACCCATTTGGAGTCGGCACGCGCCTCCTTCGAGGAGATGACCGAGACCTGCCGCCAGGTCTTCGGCGGCGACTCCCCCGAGTCCGTGCTGCCGCTGTACCTGCCGCTGCACGGCCCGGAGAGTCCCGGCGGCGACGGGCACCGGCCCGTGACGGGTCTGATCGGGCTGCTCGCGCAGCGGATCTACGACTACTGCTCGGGCGACCGCGAGGAGGGCACCCCCGCGCCCGACGACGTCCCGGTGATCGACGAGGCCCGCGGCCGGCTGATCGAGGGGATCATCGCGGAGAGCGAGGACGAGACCCTCATGGACCGCTACCTCGGCGGCGAGGAGCTGGACCTGAAGACCCTGGTCCAGGACCTCGAACGGGCCGTCGCCCGCGGCTCGTTCCACCCGGTGCTCGCCGCCGCCCCCGCGGCGGAGGGCTGCACGCAGGGCATCGGCACCGTGGAACTGCTCGAACTGATCACGGGCGGCTTCCCGACGCCGCCGGAACGCGAGGTCCCGCGGGTCAGCACCCCGCAGGGCGCGCCGCACGACCAGCTGACCTGCGACCCGGACGGGCCGCTGGCCGCAGAGGTGGTCAAGACCTACTCCGACCCCTACGTGGGGCGGATCAGCTTGGTGCGGGTCTTCTCCGGGACCCTGCGCCCCGACGAGACCGTCCATGTCTCCGGGCACGGGCTGGAGGACCGCGGCCACGAGGACCACGACGTCGACGAGCGGATCGGCGCGCTGTCCTCGCCGTTCGGCAAGCAGCAGCGGCCGGTGCCGCACTGCGTCGCGGGCGACCTGGCGTGCGTGGCGAAGCTGTCCCGGGCGGAGACCGGTGACACGCTCTCGTCCAAGGACGACCCGCTGCTGATGGAGCCGTGGCTGATGCCCGACCCCCTGCTTCCGGTCGCCATCCAGGCGCACAGCAAGGCCGACGAGGACAAGCTGTCGGTCGGCCTGTCCCGGCTCGTCGCCGAGGACCCGACGATGCGGCTGGAGCAGAACCCGGACACCAACCAGGTCGTCCTGTGGTGTCTGGGCGAGGCCCATGTCGACGTCGCGCTGGAGCGGCTGCGCACCCGCTACGGGGTCCAGGTGGACTCGATCCCGCACAAGGTGGCCCTGCGCGAGACCTTCGGCGAGAAGGCGACGGCGCGCGGGCGGCACGTCAAACAGTCCGGCGGGCACGGCCAGTACGCGATCTGCGACATCGAGGTCGAGCCGCTGCCGGTCGGTTCGGGCATCGAGTTCGTCGACAAGGTCGTCGGCGGCGCGGTGCCAAGGCAGTTCATCCCCTCGGTGGAGAAGGGCGTGCGGGCGCAGGCCGCACGGGGCGTGGCGCTGGGCTTCCCGGTGGAGGACGTCCGGATCACGCTCGTCGACGGCAAGGCGCACTCGGTGGACTCCTCCGACGCCGCCTTCCAGACCGCGGGCGCGCTCGCGCTGCGCGAGGCGGCCTCGCACTGCCGCATCCACCTGCTGGAGCCGGTGAGCGAGGTCCAGGTGATGGTGCCCGACGAGTACGTCGGGGCGGTCATGAGCGACCTGTCCGGCCGCCGGGGCCGGGTGCTCGGCACCGAACCCGTCGGCCAGGGCCGCACCCTCGTGCGGGCCGAGGTACCGGAGATCGAGATCGGTCGCTACGCGGTCGATCTGCGTTCGCTCTCGCACGGAATGGGTCGGTACGGGCGCACTCATGCCCGGCACGAACCGATGCCTCCGCAGCTGGCCGCCAAGCTGAGAGAGCAGCACGCCCAGGAGGTTGGCGCCAAGTAGCGCCCGAGCGGCACAAGTCGGCGGCCCGGCGGAACGATCAAGTTCCGTCGGGCCCATGACGCATGTCACACCCCCCGTATACGCTGTGTGGGCAGCGCGGGAGGAATGCCGGGGCTGTGGCCGGGGAATGTGCCGGACGGGCTTTCGCCTGCGCGGACGGCACGAGGAGGGGGCGCTAGTGAGCAACAGTTACGACTTCCTGAGCCCGGGCGCACAGATCCCGTTGAGCGGTGCCGACGGCCAGACCGCGGCCACCCAGGCACTGGCCTCGGCCGCCTACCGGGACAGCAAGCTGGACGCGCTGTCCGAGGCGGATGCCGGCATGACCGTCGTCACGCCTCCCAAACTCTCCCTGCTGCAGGCCAATTTGGGCGAGGCCTTCGCCCGCGCCGTGCAGAACCGGATGCTCGGCGCCGCGCGCAACGAACTGGTGCAGTCCTTCGGCGCCGAGCCGCAGACCGTCGTCGAGCACTGCCTGGCCGCCAACCGCATCCGGCAGGAGCGGGACAACCGGCTCACCGGCATCATGGTCGTCTTCGGGCTGCTCTTCCTGCCGGGCGTGCTGCTCTGGCTGGGCGCGTTCCAACTGCGCAGCACCGTGCGGAAGGCAGAGGGTTCGCGCGCCGGACTGCTGGGCTCCGTCGTGCTGCTGGTGGTCGGCCTCTTCGCGGTCCTCTTCGTCCTCAAACCGCCGCTGACCGGCTTCTGGTCGCAGTATCTGCGCGTCATGATGATCGCGCCGGTGCTCGGCTGGTTCTGGGCGAAGCGGATCTGCGAGCGGACCGCCAAGGACCTCCGGGACCGCTGGGCCGGGCTGGTCTCCGGCAGCGGCGTGGGTGCCAAGATCCCCGAGGCGGTGCCCCGCACCCCCAACGAGACCCGGGCCGAGAAGCTCCGCCAGAGCCTGGCGAAGCTCTCCGCCGAGCAGCAGAGCAACGTGGTCTTCTACGCCGGCCCCAAGGGCATACTCGGCATGGGCACCCGCTGGGGCGACTGGCAGCTGGCCGAGGAGCTGACCCCGCGGGAAGGCCTCAGCGAGATCCACCCCTTCCGCAGCTGGGACGTCATCAAGGCGGTCCACGGCCGGCTGCGCGAACTGGAGCGCGGCCCGCTGCACACGGGCGGCTTCCCCAAGCCCGTCATACGCCACTGGATCGTCTCGCCGATCGGCGAGGGCGCCAAGAAGGTCACCCGGCCCACCGGGTCGGACGTCGAGGGCTACACCGTCAGGGACTTCGAGATCCAGCGGATCTGCAACGAGCAGCAGTTCGGCAAGGGCAACCGCCACTACCTCGGGATCCAGTTCGTGCTGTGGGACGGCCAGTTGGTGATAACCCTGCTGGTCACCGTGACCGTGCTGGCCAGCACGCTGCGCGTCGAGGTCACCGGCCACGCCCTGGGGCCCGTGCACTCCCTGTTCACCTCGGCGCCCGACCCCAAGGAGAAGAAGGTCAGCCACCCGGTGAAGTTCTGGGAGACCAAGACCGTCGCCATGCCGCTGGTCGAGAGCGACGAGGTGGTGCGGCTCGCGGCCCGCGCGCCGCTGTCCCGCTTCCCCCAGGTGCTGGAGTACCTGGGCGGCAAGATCGTCCTTCCCGAGCCCTTCGGGCTGCGCCACACCTGGGCCTCGGCACCCTGGACACACCGCTTCATGGCCGACGACGCCCTGCGCGCCGCTACCCCGGTGCTGCGCGCGGTCCACTCCGCCGCCATCGAGGTCATGCGGGAGAACGGCGTGGACACCGAGAAGTTCGCCGCCCGCTCGATCATCCTGAGCACCACGGTGCAGGGCACCACCCCGTCCGAGGCCGACGTCTACTGACGCCTCACCGGCGGCGGAAGCACCAGGTCAGCCGGGTCAGCCGGTGGGCCAGGCGTCCGCGAGCATCTTGCGGGTGTCGGCGAGGAGCTGCGGCAGCACCTTGGTGTGCCCGACCACCGGCATGAAGTTGGTGTCGCCGCCCCAGCGCGGCACCACGTGCTGATGCAGGTGCGCGGCGATCCCGGCACCGGCCACGGTGCCCTGGTTCATGCCGATGTTGAAGCCGTGGGCGCCCGAGGCCGACCGCAGGGCGACCATGGCGCGCTTGGTGAAGTCCGCCAGCTCGGCGGTCTCCGCCAGGTCGAGCCCGGTGTAGTCGGCGACGTGGCGGTACGGGACCACCATCAGGTGGCCGCCGTTGTACGGGTAGAGGTTGAGGACCGCGTACACGGCGTCGCCACGGGCGATGACCAGCCCGTCCTCGTCGCTCATCTCCGGAATCGCGCAGAAGGGACAGCCGTCCCCGGCCCCGGGGCCGGTCGGCTTGTTCTCGCCCTGGATGTACGCCATACGGTGCGGCGTCCACAGGCGCTGGAACGCGTCCTGCGTCCCCACTCCGTTCTGCAGTTCCGGCTCACTCGTCATGCCTTGCAGCATATGGCGTCGGCCCCGCTCAGCGTGTCGCCGGGGGCGCTCCCGCGCGCAGCGCAGGATGCTGGCCCCATGCCCTTGCAAGACGAGCGGCGGCTGCTGGAATGGGAGCGCCGTGGGAGCGTGCCGCTCTCCCTGGCGTCCCTGGTGTTCCTCGTCACCTACGCCGTGCGGGTGCTGGCCCACGACCTGCCTCGCGGCGTGCGTGACCTGCTGCTTCTGATCACCTTCGTGACCTGGGCCTTCTTCGTCGCCGACTATCTGCTGCGGGTGACGGTGGCGCCGCACCGCTGGTCCTATGTGCGCCGCCGCTGGCTGGACCTGGTGGTCGTGATCATGCCCCTGCTGCGTCCCCTGCGCATCCTGCAGAACTACACCACCATCCAGAGCCGCCGGGAGCGCCCGCGGCTCACCCTGGAGGCCCGGGTGATGTCCTACGCCGGGCTCACCACGCTGCTGCTGGGCTTCGCGGCGAGCCTCCAGGTGTACGCGATCGAGCGGCAGGCCCCGGGCGCCTCGATCCGCACCTTTGGCGACGCGGTGTGGTGGGCCTGCTCCGCCGTGACCACGACCGGCTACGGCGACGTGGTGCCCGTCACCGCCAAGGGGCGGCTGATCGGGGCCGGCGTGATGTTCCTGGGCGTCGTCCTGATCGGGGCGGTCGTCGGCTCCTTCTCGTCCTGGCTGACCAAGAGCTTCCGCCGTCCCGAGGAGCGCCAGGACGGACGAAGGCCCCCGGGGGACGGATAGTCCTCCCCGGGGGCCCTGTCACGCCGAGCGGGCGAGCCGGCCGTCAGACCTGGACGCGGTCCTCGACGGCCTTGGCGATCTCGGCCAGGGCCTCGTCGCGCGGGATGCCGTTCTTCTGCGAGCCGTCGCGGTAGCGGAAGGAGACCGTACCCGCCGCCATGTCCTCGTCACCGACGATGACCATGAAGGGCACCTTGCTCTTCTGGGCGTTGCGGATCTTCTTCTGCATGCGGTCCGCCGAGCCGTCCACCTCGACCCGCAGGCCCTTCTTCTTCGCCTGCGCGGCGAAGTCCTCCAGGTACGACACGTGGGCGTCGCCGATCGGGATGCCGACCGCCTGCACGGGGGCCAGCCATGCCGGGAAGGCACCCGCGTAGTGCTCCAGCAGCACCGCGAAGAAGCGCTCGATGGACCCGAAGAGCGCACGGTGGATCATGACCGGCCGCTGCTTGGAGCCGTCGGCCGCCGTGTACTCCAGGTCGAAGCGCTCGGGCAGGTTGAAGTCCAGCTGGACGGTCGACATCTGCCAGGTGCGGCCGATGGCGTCCTTGGTCTGGACGGAGATCTTCGGGCCGTAGAAGGCGGCGCCGCCCGGGTCCGGCACGAGCGGGAGGCCCTGCTTCTCGGCCACCTGGCGCAGGACCTCGGTGGCCTCCTCCCAGGTCTCGTCCGAACCGACGTACTTCACCGGGTCCTTGGTGGACAGCTCCAGGTAGAAGTCGGTCAGGCCGTAGTCGCGCAGCAGGTTGAGGACGAAGGTGAGCGTCTTGTCGAGCTCGTCGGCCATCTGCTCGCGGGTGCAGTAGATGTGCGCGTCGTCCTGCGTGAAGCCGCGGGCGCGGGTGAGGCCGTGCACGACGCCCGACTTCTCGTACCGGTACACGGTGCCGAACTCGAAGAGCCGCAGCGGCAGTTCACGGTAGGACCGGCCGCGGGCATCGAAGATCAGGTTGTGCATCGGGCAGTTCATCGGCTTGAGGTAGTAGTCGACGCCCTCGTCCAGCTGCATGGGCGGGTACATGCCGTCGGCGTACCAGTCCAGGTGGCCCGAGGTCTCGAAGAGCTTCCCCTTGGTGGCGTGCGGGGTGTAGACGAACTCGTACCCCTCCTCCTCGTGCCGGCGGCGCGAGTAGTCCTCCATGACCCGGCGGATGACGCCGCCCCGGGGGTGGAACACCGCGAGGCCCGAACCGATCTGCTCCGGGACGGAGAACAGGTCGAGCTCGGCGCCGAGCTTGCGGTGGTCGCGCTTCTCGGCCTCGACGAGGAAGTCCAGGTACTCCTTCAGCTCGTCCCTGGACGGCCAGGCGGTGCCGTAGATGCGCTGAAGCTGCTTGTTCTTCTCGCTGCCGCGCCAGTAGGCGGCGGCCGAGCGCATCAGCTTGAACGCCGGGATGATCCGGGTGGTGGGCAGGTGGGGACCGCGGCAGAGGTCCTTCCAGCACAGCTCGCCGGTCTTGGCGTCCAGGTTGTCGTAGATCGTCAGCTCGCCGGCGCCGACCTCGGCGGAGGCTCCCTCGGCCGCGTCGGCGGCGGAGCCCTTGAGGCCGATCAGCTCGAGCTTGTACGGCTCGCCGGCCAGCTCCTCACGGGCGTCCTCGTCACTGACGGCGCGGCGGGAGAAGCGCTGACCCCGCTTGACGATCTCCTGCATCTTCTTCTCGATGCTCTTGAGGTCGTCGGGGTGGAAGGGCTTCTCGACGTCGAAGTCGTAGTAGAAGCCGTCCTTGATGGGCGGGCCGATGCCGAGCTTCGCCTCGGGGAAGAGCTCCTGCACCGCCTGCGCCATCACGTGCGCGGTGGAGTGGCGCAGGATGTTGAGGCCGTCCTCGCTGCCGATCTCCACCGCCTCGACCTCGTCGCCGTCGGCGATCTCGTACGCGAGGTCCTTCAGCTGCCCGGCGACGCGCGCGGCGACGACGGTGCGATCGCCGTCGAAGAGCTCGGCGGCCGTCGTGCCCGTGGTCACCACGCGCTCTTCCCGCTCATCGGAATCGCGTTTGATGGTCACACGGACGTCTGACACCGGTCTCTCCTGACGTATGTCCCACTGGGGCCCGGCAGCGGAAGCTGCACCGCTGAATCCTACCGAGCCCCGCGGGTCCGCCGCGAAGTGATCGCTTCCGGGGGGCGCGGGTCACCCGCCGAAGGAGTCCTCGAAGGTGTCGACCCCGCCGTGCAGCGCCTTCAGCAGCCGGTCGCGGTCGGCCTCGTCTACGTGGACCGGGGTCAGGGCGGTCGGGTGGGTCAGGTGCCGGAAGCCGGTACGGGTCTCCAGCCGGCCCGACAGGCGGATCGGCAGCCCCACCAGATGTGCCTGGGCGGCGATCCGGTAGGCGTCCTCCGCCAGGCGCACCCGGATGTGCCGGACGTCCGCGCCCGCCAGGACGCGCAGGCGTACCGTGCCGCTGCCGGAGGGGCGAGGGCGGCGCAGCCGGGTGACCGTGCCGGTGACGCGCACGTCCACCGACGGTTCCTCCCGCACGTAACGCTCACTGGCGGCCTCCAGGGCCGGGAGGTCGCCAGGGGAGAACTCGACCGGCTCGGGCACGGTCGCGAATCCGGCGGGTGGCCCGGCCCCCGGGGCCCAGGACAGCGCGACGACCACGCCCTCGGTGCCGCGTATCAAGCGGATCAGGGAGTCGGCCAGTTCGTGGCAGACGCCCAGGCCCACGGCGGCGTCGAAAGCCTCCATGCCTCCGGTGGTGCGCTGGTAGTCCACCGCGTCCCGGGCGGCCTGGAGCGCCCGCAGCAGGGTGGCGGTGACCGAGCGGCCCTCCGGGACCGGGGAGTAGGCGGTCAGTTGATGCCCGGCCGGGGAGGGCCCGACGAGCACCTGGTCCAGGTAGGCGGTGGCGTGGCCGGTGTGCCGCTGGCCGAAGTAGCCGTAGCGGTCCCGCTCGGCGCGGGCCGCTGCCATCAGCATGATCCGGGCGGCCGAACGCAGCTGCTCCGCCGCGGTCCAGCTCACGGCGGCCCCGTCGATCAACGGCACCGCACGCTGCCAGCGGATCTCGTCACCGGGCACGGCGAGCGCGGTCAGCACCTCGCGCGCCGAGGGCACGCCGCAGCGGGCGAGGGCGTCCAGCGCCTCGCCGAGCAGTTCCTCGTGGTCCGCGTAACGGGGGCCCTCACCCTGCCGGTCGGGCACCAGCAGGCTCATACGGGCGGAGGCCGCGGCTTCGCCGGGCGGCGTCCAGCGCGTGTAGCGGCCGGGTGTGCCGCCGCGCAACTGCCAGCCGTGGCGGGCCAGCAGGGCGGTGAGCACACCGGGGTCGACCCGCTCGGGGTCGGGCGGCACGAGTACATCGTCGGCCGGCCGGCTCATCAGGGCCTCCCTCCCGCCCCGACCCGTGTCATGATCTCGCACAGGGCGCGGTCGTCGAAGATCCGCGCGGTGGGTATCCGCACGGTGGTCTTGCGCTTACCGGTCACGGCGTGGCCGACGAGGTTCGTCCAGTAACAGCAGTGTCGCAGCTCCAGCCGGTCGTGGCTGGCCCGCAGCCACTCCTCCTGGGTGCGCGGCACGAGCATCACCACCAGGATCTTGTGCACCGAGACCGGGGACCGGGCCAGCTTCACCAGGTGCTCGTTCTCGAGCGTGAAGGCGAAGGTCGGCCCGGGCGGGCGTGGTGCCACCTGGTAGGTGCACTTGAGCTGCACCTTGATCGTGACCTCGTCGTCGATGTCGTGGCCACGTGAGCTGTGACTTATGTGCCAGTCGATCCCGTTGTCCGGAAAGGGCTGGGCGAGCGAACAACCCGCGGCCGCGGCGACCGCGTGCAGATATCCCACCTGCAGGGTTTCCATGCTGGTGGTGGTGGCGAGCCCGCCCCGCAGCGGTGCGACCCGCTCCGGCAGCAGCCCGCCCGGTATGGGCTGCTCGAGCGCCATCGCTCTCCGTGCCTCTCCGGGCCGCGGGACTCCTGGTGATTCCCCGTATCCTGTCCATCCCCATCGCCGTCAAGTCGCAAACGAGCCGGGTTCGGTGACATCCGGTCACGGGTACTCATGTCAGTGAGCGATCCGTCAATTCGTCACCTTTGTACGGGGGGTGCGCCATGCCGCACTGGTACGACGGCCCATTGGCCGCCTTCGACACCGAGACCACCGGCGTGGACGTCGAGCGGGACCGTGTGGTCTCCGCCGCGCTGGTGGTGCAGGACGCACCGCACGCGCCGCCGCGCACGACAGGCTGGCTGATCGACCCCGGCGTCCCGGTGCCGGAAGGCGCCCGCGCGGTGCACGGTCTGGACGACGCCTACTTGCAGGCCAACGGCCGCCGGCCGGGCCCGGTCATGGAGGAGATGGCCCGGGCGCTCGCCGACCAGGCCGCCCTGGGCGTGCCCTTGGTCGTGATGAACGCGCCCTTCGATCTCACCTTGCTGGACCGCGAGTTGCGGCGGCACCGCGGCACCGCCCTGGACGGCTACCTGGTGCGCGGGCCGCTGCGGGTACTCGATCCGCGGGTGCTCGACAAGTACGTCGACCGTTACCGCAAGGGCCGCCGTACGCTCACCGACCTGTGCGCGCACTACGGGGTGGCCCTGACCGACGCGCACGACGCCTCCGCGGACGCGCTCGCCGCGCTGGCCCTCGTGCGCGTCCTGGGACAGCGCTTCGCCGAACGCATAGGCACGATGCCGCCGGCCGAACTGCACGCCCGTCAGGCCCTGTGGCACGCCGGCCAGGCACGCGGGCTGCAGGCGTGGTTCGCCCGCAGCGGCACGGACGAGCGGGTCGACCCCGCCTGGCCGCTGCGCCCCTCGGCCCCGGTCATCGCGCCGGAGGAGCCCGCGGCGTAGGACGGAGCGACAACGGCGCCCGGAACGACGGAAGGCCGGTCCCTCAGGACCGGCCTTCCGTTGTGCGTGGGCGATACTGGGATCGAACCAGTGACCCCTTCGGTGTGAACGAAGTGCTCTCCCGCTGAGCTAATCGCCCGGGAACGTCCTGAACCATACAGGGCCCGGGGCACTGCGTTCAAACCACTTGGCCGCCGTCCGCCGCGTCGCGGTCCAGCCGCGCCGCCAGGCCGCGCCTGCCCCGCCGCATCATCAGCGCGTGGTTGGCCCGGAACAGCGGCCGGCACAGCACGGCGAGCCGCCGCATCAGCGGCTTGTTGACGATCACGTCCTCCTCGAACAGCAGGCGCGTGCCGCCGCCCGTCCCGTCCGCGCCGACCGTCCAGCGCACCCAGCCCTCCAGGTCGCCGCTCATCGCCGCCTCCAGGACCCGCGACGACGGGTCGCGCCGGGTCTGCCGCGCGGTGACCAGCAGGTCGTAGGGCAGGACCGAGCGGAAGCGCAGCACGCCCACGGTCTCGCCGGTCTGCCGCACCTCGCGGATCTGCGGCCACCAGGACGGGTACTCGTCCGGCCGCTCCAGGAGGCCGTAGACCGTCTCGGGCGGGGCGGGCAACTCCCACAGGGTGCGGAAACGGTAGCGGCTCCAGTCCATGGAGCCAGTGTGCGTACTCAGTGCGTATCTGAGTAGCCGCGCGCATGGCGGGGCGCCGGGGCCCGGCGCCACACTCCGACGCATGGACCCGACGCCCCCGCACGCCGACCGCTGTCCCGGCTGCGGCTGGTACCTGCCCGCACCCGTACCGCCGATGGCGCCGACGCCGGCCTGCCCCCGGTGCGGGACAACGCTGGTGGGACCGGCCGCCGACGAACTGCGCGACACCGACCGCGCGATCCTGCGCCTGGACGCCGAGCGCGGCCGGCTGCTCATGCGGCGCGCACAGCTGCTGGCGCAGCTGCGGACCGACTTCCCGGTGCCGCCGACTCCTTCCTGGGGCAAGCCGGTTGCGGCGCCCGACGCCTCGCCGCGGGCGGTGCAGAACCTGCTGCTCGCCCTGGGCGGGCTGCTCCTCTCGGTCGCCGCGACCGCCTTCACCGTCATCAGCTGGGGCCACCTCGGCATCGCCGGCCGCTCCGCGGTCCTGGCCCTCCTCACGGCGGCCGCCGCGGGCGTCCCGGCGCTGCTCCTGCGTCGCCGGCTGACGGCGACCGCGGAGGTCGTGGCGTGCCTCGCCCTCGTGCTGCTGCTCCTCGACGCCTACGCCTTGCGGCGGGTGGCCCTCCCCGAACCGGACGGCCTGCGCTACGCCGCGGTCGCCCTGGCCGTCATGAGCGCCGCCTGGGCCGGCTACGCCCGGCTGCTGCCGCGCCTCGTACTGCCCGGCCCCCTGGCGTTCGTGCTGGCCCAACTCCCCCTGTTCCTCTGGGCGTCCGCCACGCAGTCGGCCGAAGCGACGGCGGCGGCGCTGCTCGCGACGGCCGCGCTCGACACGATCGCCGCGCTGCGCGCCCGGCGGCCCGGCCCGCGCCTGACCGCCGCCGTGGCCGGAACCGCGCTCGGCCTGTGCGGGTTGCTCACCGCGGGCGTCCTGTCCGGCGCCGCGACCGGCACCGGGGCGGCCCTGCGGGCGAGCGGTCTGCTGCTCGGCGCCGCGGCGGTCGCGGGGACGGCCGCCCTGCGGCGCACGCCGGCCCCGCCCGTCGCGGGAATGCTCGCCGGGGTCGCCGCGGTGTCCGCGGTCGCGGCGGCCGGCGGGCTCGTACGCCTCCTGGTGGCGGACGACTGGACCGCCGTGGGGTACCTGCTGTGCGCGATGGCCGCCCTGGCCGCGGCGGCGGCGGTTCCCCTGCGCCGGGCGGTGGCCGCGGGCCTGGCGTCCGGCGCGGCGGCCGCCGGCGCGGTGACCGTGCTGTGGGCGCTGCCGCCGCTCACGGTCGCCCTGCTCACCCCCGGCGACTTCCACGGGC